>CAUQDN010000004.1:0-2565 GCA_963517285.1 uncultured Candidatus Saccharibacteria bacterium | reverse complement strand
CGCATAACTGGCAACCTGCCCGATGTATTTAAAGCCTTCGCCTGAACCCAGGTTTACGCGAATAATGTCGGCAATTTACAATCAGCTTTTTCAAAGGGTTGCATAATGCTGATTGGCTACGCGCGGGTGTCTACCGGCGATCAAAACCTCGATTTGCAGAAAAACGCGCTGGTTCGCGCAGAATGTGAGCAGATTTTCGAAGACACAGCGAGCGGGAAAAATGCCAGACGCCCAGGGCTGAGACGTGCTATTCGTCGTTTAAAACCTGGTGATTCTCTCGTGGTCTGGAAGCTGGATCGCCTTGGGCGTAGTGTTCGTGACCTTATAAGTCTGGTCTCAGAGCTGCAGGATAAAGGTATTCACTTTCGTAGCCTTACAGACAGCATTGATACCAGCACGCCAGCAGGCCGCTTTTTCTTCCACGTCATGAGCGCCCTGGCGGAAATGGAGCGCGAGCTGATCGTTGAGCGTACCCGTGCCGGTTTAGCCGCTGCTAGGGAGCAGGGGAGAGTCGGCGGCCGCCGCCGGATAATGACTGAAGAAGTGGTGGAGCGATGCCGCAGGATGTTGGGTACGGGCGCAACCCGGCAGCAGGTAGCCGATGTGATAGGGGTGGGAGTAAAGACGATTTATAAATATTTTCCAGCCGGTTAAGTTTGCTCACCTGCGAACCGTATGCAAGAGATCGAAGGTGAGCAATTTGCTATGAAGGCATTGCCATAGCTGAAAAATTTTAACCTCGCATTGTTCGCAAAACCATCAAACAGCTAAGGGCTGATAACACTTTAAGACTTACCTTACTCGTTACATCAATATGTTACGGAAATGACATAAATTGATAGCCAGAACCTATATTGATTCTCCTCTCGGATAAAACTACTTTGTGCGCAACCAGTATTGACCAGGAGGCTACCATGCTCCAGCACAAAATCAGGGAGGCGTTCTGCGCCTCTATCTCTCGCAACCCGAAAGGGTATCAGTACCTTCACACCCGCGACTTCGTTACCGCGCTTCGCCGGCGCGGCATTCACTTTACCGAGGTGGAGGCGAACTCCTGGATCGCACGCTAGCAGACGTATTTCGTCGATAAGACGCCTGACCATAGCGAAAACAGGCTGTGGATGATGGCAGGGATGGGGAGGGGCTCTGATGGTGCTAGTCAGGGTTGTTGGAGACTCCAATCCATAGTTTTATGACGCTTATGGTAAATAGTGCGAGGATGACAAATACAACGCTTGAGGTGATCAGAAGAGTAGTCATAGTGAACCTTATTAATAGTGGTTATTATTCAGGCAGCTCATTTAGTGAATAGTTCAAAGTGTGTTGCACATAGGCCCACCCGGCAGCTAATGTATGCTGCTGCCTGGTGGGGGTAGTGACTCAGGCAGGAGATCACCGCGAATGATTATATAGACCGATCAACGCACAAACCAGTCGTCAGCCGTCTCCCAAGCGTCTTTTAGAGTGGTCTCTACAAATTCTTTGGCGATTTCTTTATCAGTCGCCCACAAAACGCTCAGTCCATCATTACTGGCCGTTTTCACGATCACTTCAACGTCGTCATATTGCTTGCTGATTCGACGGGTCATTTCGTCTTTCAAGGCCTCCATTGACCCCTTTGGCATTTTCGCGGCTTTCTCTTTGGCAATGCTGATTTCTACACGCATGATAATCACCTTTGTGCTGGTTGAATATACAGTATTCAGCGAGAGATGATTACTAGTCAAATGGATTGTTTAGGTTTGTGAGTACATAATTAAGTACATATTTTAGGTAATTATTAATTAATTTTATTTTAAATCAGTTAGTTATAATTTTGTTCAAGTAATCTTCGGCATAATCGCCGACCAGCATTAGGATTTTCTTGCTCATCTTTGTGTCTCGTTGTGGGCGAAAGGTGTCTTAGATATAGCCTGGCGACTTGCAGAACGCGAACCGTTCAGGATGCCGACGACGGTGTCATGTGCGTCTTGTAACCGGGCTCATGTTTTTTTGCTAACGACAACTTTGTTCGACATCGCGCTGTGGCTCGTTATCCGCAAAAAATCGGTTTGTGGGGAGTAAGGGGAGCAGAAGAATATTGTTACCGTTTAGATTTCGCGCTAGCACTATTAAGCGTCCGCAGCGAAGGGGCAATCGGATGGAAGCCAGATATTTTCCCTCTGAGTAATTGATTGCGTTGTTACGCTAAATTTGCATAATGAGCGAATTATATTGCCCCGGTCGTCTCTATGGTTTCCTTTATTCATCCGCTTAATGTTTTAGCCCGCCTTATAGTATCCATTGCAAACATTCCTTTGGTGCATTATTTATTGAATTTATCATTGACTGTTGTTTCACATTTTAAATATTGATATTCATGGTGCTTTTATTTTCGTGGTGAAAGTGGGTGTTTGTGAATAAATATAATTATTAGGTGGTTAAGTTGATCGGTAATCCATTTTTGCTTTATCATCGTCACGTTTCACATCAATATATCTTCAATAATTATTCCTTAAGGAAAGGAACTGCTATGGCTGATACGTTCCAGAATGAAGTCCCCAGGGCGCGCATTAATCTCAAATT
>CAUQDN010000003.1:0-4025 GCA_963517285.1 uncultured Candidatus Saccharibacteria bacterium | reverse complement strand
AATGGCTATTTCTGGCAGTTCAACAAGAACACAGCAGTAGGTCTATCCTATGGCTTTAGAGGAGCTGGTATCGGTATTTCTTACGAAAAAACAGCTCAAGGTGTAAAACACCTTACTGATTTTGACGTAGCCGAACGTGCCACCACTTTTGGTTTCTTCAGCGATTATTGGATAACTGTAGTAGGCGGACAAGAATACGAAGGCAAAAAGGACGGCGCAACCTTCAACTTCCGCAATGCTAACAATTATACTAAAGCCTTTAGCAAAACTATCCATACAGCAAATCTCCTTCCTGAGATGAACACCTCCTCTTCTACTCAAGAAATTGTGTCGTTTGCTGGAATCTTAGACAATGATAACGGTGAGTTCTTCAGCGGTATGATAGTTTCTGATTACAAAGATGTGCAAGTAGCTCAAGGTTCAAGCACTGGTAAAATCCACAATCCCGATGTAGTATATGTAGGGGTACTCGATAAAGATTTGAACCTCAAACGTAGCTATAAAAGCGATAAGCTCAGCTATAGCGCAGGTCGTTTCAAATCTCAATATTTGTTAGAAATGGGTAAAGCCGATAATGGCGATGTATATATATTTTCAGGTGCAATTGCTAAGAATCCTCCTAAAGTAAAAGCTCCTCAAACCCCCGATGTTGCTTCAACAAAACCTGCAGGAGCTTTGCGTATCAAACAAGGTGCTACCGACTTTGATAGCTCTTACTTCTTTGATATTTCTGCAGTATCCGATAACGGAATCTTCCGTCGAGTATGGCATATTACTGGTAATAAGTTCTTGCTTGAGTTCTTCAATGATGCTTCAAAAGCCGCTCTCAACGTAGTAGATGTAAACCGCTTTGCTATTGTAGATATGGAAGCTAAAACCTTCAACTGGGTAACTGGACTGCCAGCTCTCTCTGATTTTGCCAATATGACGTCAAATCCTGTAGAGCTTACTATTTATAATGGTAAAGTCTATCTACCAGTAAATATAAAAAATGGTGACCCAGCTATCTATATCATTGATCCAGCTACCAATGCTGCTACTAAAGGCTTAGTAGTCAAAGGAGCGACCTTTATCAACGCCATTGGTCACTTCAAATAATAAAACAAAGAGGTGCTTAGAAGACAATCTCTCTAAGCACCTTTTCTATTTTTACTTTTCACGTTTCACTTTCTCCCTCCACTTCTCAGTATTTCGTAAATATCTTTCCGAAGGCTCAAACTTATGATGTAATCTTTTAGAAAGTGCCTCATACCGTTGCTGGATAATCGCAGGATTTTTCTCAATATCATTGCGGTCGATAAACATTTCTGCAAAAAGCCTCCGCATCAAATCCATATTCCCTATTACCTGTACCGTACCGTGATTCTCGTTGGGATACTCAACAAAATAAGTCTCCAAATTCTTAAAAGCCCCCTTTGCAGCCATTGCCTGTACCGCCTCTATCGCGTTATGATGCCTGCTGCGCCCATTGTTGCGTACCTTCTTCCCCGAATACGATAAATAAAAAATCCGATGTTTGAAATCTTTTCCTTTACTCGCTTCGAACAACCGCTCTCCATCGTTTTTCCCCCACCATAAACTCGGGTCGTGTGCAATATAAGCATTAAATAGCTCTGTATGTTTGTTAAGAGCAGAAACCACCGCCAATCCACTCAATGAGTGACCTACTAAAATGCGAAAATCACTACATCTGTATTGTTTTTTAACCAAAGGAATAAGTTCATCAGCCATAAATTGCCAAAAACGATCACCATCGCTCCCAAAATCCCTTTCACGCTGAGTGTTTTCAATTCCAATGACAATCATTTCAGGCACATTAGGAATCCCCTGAGCCAGTTTTTCCATCAAAGTACTAAAATAGTTGAAGTTTGTCTCCCCATCCAGCAGATACACCACTGGATAATCCGTTGCTTTCAAGGTAGAATCATAATATGAATCAGGCAAATACACACTTATAGAGCGTGTTTCACCTAATGTTTTAGAAGAAACCGATAATTGTTCACCTATACAAATAGAATTCTGCCCTATAGCAAAAGAGCAAGCAAATAACCAAAATATAAAAACTCTTTTCATTATTGATTTATATAAATAATTGTAAATTGTTAATTATAATAGGTGCAAAGATATTAAAAAATATCAATTACTCAATTATTCACCCCACCCACCACTCCCGCCCCTCCCATCCCTGTTCGTGCGGCTCGCACCCCATCCTTGCCCGTGCGGCTCCCATCCCTCGGAGTTTTTCTGAGTCTCTCCGAGTTTTTCATCAAAAAATATTTCTCTCATTTTCAACTAACTACAAAAAACTTTCAAAAAAAGTTGCGAAAAAATTTGCAGGATAAAAAAAACGCCGTACCTTTGCACCCGCAAATGAGACAAAACACGGTCTCAAAATAAGAAACAACACGTACATTGACATAATGTTGTACAGCACAAATAAGATTTAAAGAATCGAGTAAAACCTGAAGTCAATAACTTAAAAGTCGGTTAAAGATATTAAAGATTTTAACGATGAAGAGTTTGATCCTGGCTCAGGATGAACGCTAGCGGCAGGCCTAACACATGCAAGTCGAGGGAGAAGCCTTCGGGCTGAAACCGGCGTACGGGTGCGTAACGCGTATACAATCTGCCTTTCACATAGGGATAGCCCGAAGAAATTTGGATTAATACCTAATGGTATATAAGAGCGGCATCGTTTTTATATTAAAGCTACGGTGGTGAAAGATGAGTATGCGTTCTATTAGCTAGTTGGAGAGGTAACGGCTCCCCAAGGCGACGATAGATAGGGGTTCTGAGAGGGATATCCCCCACACTGGTACTGAGATACGGACCAGACTCCTACGGGAGGCAGCAGTGAGGAATATTGGACAATGGTCGGAAGACTGATCCAGCCATGCCGCGTGCAGGATGAAGGTCTTATGGATTGTAAACTGCTTTTGTAAGGGAAGAATAAGGAGTACGTGTACTTTGATGACGGTACCTTACGAATAAGCATCGGCTAACTCCGTGCCAGCAGCCGCGGTAATACGGAGGATGCGAGCGTTATCCGGAATCATTGGGTTTAAAGGGTCCGTAGGCGGGCTAATAAGTCAGAGGTGAAAGCGCTCAGCTCAACTGAGCAACTGCCTTTGAAACTGTTAGTCTTGAATGGTTGTGAAGTAGTTGGAATGTGTAGTGTAGCGGTGAAATGCTTAGATATTACACAGAACACCGATAGCGAAGGCATATTACTAACAATTAATTGACGCTGATGGACGAAAGCGTGGGGAGCGAACAGGATTAGATACCCTGGTAGTCCACGCTGTAAACGATGGATACTAGCTGTTTGGAGTAATCTGAGTGGCTAAGCGAAAGTGATAAGTATCCCACCTGGGGAGTACGCACGCAAGTGTGAAACTCAAAGGAATTGACGGGGGCCCGCACAAGCGGTGGAGCATGTGGTTTAATTCGATGATACGCGAGGAACCTTACCAAGGTTTAAATGGAGACTGACAGGTGTAGAGATACGCTTTTCTTCGGACAGTTTTCAAGGTGCTGCATGGTTGTCGTCAGCTCGTGCCGTGAGGTGTCAGGTTAAGTCCTATAACGAGCGCAACCCCTGCCATTAGTTGCTAGCGAGTCAAGTCGAGCACTCTAGTGGGACTGCCGGTGCAAACCGTGAGGAAGGTGGGGATGACGTCAAATCATCACGGCCCTTACATCTTGGGCTACACACGTGCTACAATGGTCGTTACAGAGAGCAGCCACTGCGTGAGCAGGAGCGAATCTATAAAGACGGTCACAGTTCGGATCGGAGTCTGCAACTCGACTCCGTGAAGCTGGAATCGCTAGTAATCGGATATCAGCCATGATCCGGTGAATACGTTCCCGGGCCTTGTACACACCGCCCGTCAAGCCATGGAAGCTGGGAGTACCTGAAGTCGGTTACCGCAAGGAGCTGCCTAGGGTAAAACTAGTGACTGGGGCTAAGTCGTAACAAGGTAGCCGTACCGGAAGGTGCGGCTGGAACACCTCCTTTCTAGAGA
>CAUQDN010000002.1:0-379688 GCA_963517285.1 uncultured Candidatus Saccharibacteria bacterium | reverse complement strand
GAAAAGGACTTTGACGCTTCAAAGCACTCAAAGAACCTTGAAGACTGTAAGGAAACTCCTCCAACAAAGATCGAAGTTTGTGAACTTACTACTAAGCAAATCATCACTATCGACGAGAAGGACTTCGATGCTTCAAAGCACTCAAAGGACTTCAGTAAGTGTGAAGAAACTCCAGTAGTTCCACCAGAACTTCCACAAACTGGTGTTGGTGAAAACATTGTTGCCATCACTGGTCTTGGTGCCCTCATTGCAAGCGCTGCTTACTACATCGCGAGCCGTCGTGCACTCAACCAGTAATCCGAGTCTGACCGCTCCCTCTTTTACCACAAGGTAATCGAAGCAGTCTGACTGCGAACCTTAGCCCCGCTCCCTTTCGAGCGGGGTTTTTGGTATACTGAAAGTATCTATGGCAAACAAAGTTAAGAAGAAACGAAACAAGCAGTACCGCGGCGCCGATGCCGCAATTACCAAACCGTCAGTTACCCGCATTAGCGCCGCCAATCGCTCTAAAATTGGCCAGTGGTGGTTTGAACGCAAACAAATTGCCAAGCCGATTCTTATTACCGCTGCAATCGTACTCGGAGTTATTTGGCTGGTTATCGAATTGATTCGAATTATCGCCTAGGGGGTACTTATAAAATAACGGCTCCTTAGGGGCCGTTATTTTTGTTTAGGAAGTGGGAGCCGGAATCCGAATGTACTCCCCTTGCCCTCTTTTGATTCAAAGATAATCGATCCATCGTGAGCATCAATCACCTTTTTTGCAAGGAAGAGGCCGACGCCGGTGCCGTCGGGACGGGCCTTGCGCGCATTGGTAGCCCTAAAGAATTTATTAAACAAATGTGACTGCTCATCTTTAGGGACACCGATTCCCCTATCTTTTACCCTAAATTCTACAAAACCATCCTCTGTGCGCTTCAAAATTACCGTTATTACTCCGTTATCTTTTGAATAATAAATAGCATTATCGGAAAAGTTCATTACTACCTGTTGAATCTTATTCTCATCAATATCTATAAGAGGTATATTTTTAGGCATTTTATATACAAACGTAAGATTTCGAGCAACAGCATTTGAAGAAAGACTTTCGACTTCACGCTGCACAAGTTGAGCTAAGTCGACTGGACGTTTCTCAATGACAAACTTCCCTGTCTGCAATCGTGAAACGTTCAGGAAGTCCCCAATCAACCGTACCATGCGTTCACTACTAATAAACACTTCGTTCAACAAATGTTTTTGATCTTTCGTCACTTCACCAACATCACCTTCAATGAGCATTGAGATGTACCCTTTAATGCTCGTAAGAGGTGTCCGAAGCTGGTGGCTGGCCATACTAATGAACTCATCTTTTGCTTCATCAAGTCGTTGCAACTGTGCGTTACTCGCACGTAGCTCTCGGGTAGCCTCTGAAATACGTTGCTCGAGGGTGTCATTTAGCTTTCGAACCTCATCAACAGACAGGGCATTTTGGACCGCAATGGTTAGTTCGTCAGATATGGTCAGTAATGAACGGATATCTCTCATGGTGTAGCCGAGTGTTTTATGATCTCCAAGGCAGAGAAAACCAGTCAGCTTATCATTTTTATAAAGTGGCATCACAATTTGTAATTTATGGCTCGCCATCATCCGATATGCCGGGTGTGTCGGTTCAAGCTCTGAAATCATAATAACTTTTGTCTGTGATTGAGTGAGGTCCGAAAATATATCAAATTCTTTTGCAGCCACTTTGCTGTGCGCTTCTGTACCAGCCGTAAGGTAATGGTCGTCGTGCAAGAATACAACTGAAAATACTTGATCCGCTTTTAATGTTGAGGCGATAACCGAAGAAACTCGCTCAAGCAAAGACCTCAAGTCGTTTGTTGAGTTAAGGGCCTTATTAAGACGTGCTATAAAGTCACTGATTGAATAATTATCTTTATAAAATAATCTGTTTGTTACCTTGTCGAAAAAATCTTTAATTGGCTGAAACAAGAATGCTAAACCAAGCACAAGTATGACATTGACGATCTGCTGGCCGCTTGATAATTGCTGACCAGAAACCATATCAATTGCAAAGTAAGCAAATATCAAATAAAGCGCGGCAAGAGTAAGAAGCGATAGCCCATAGGTAACGATACGTACCACCGCAAACCTGATATCGAAAAGGCCATGACGAGCAATTGCGTAGAAAACGGTCGAGACCATTACGAACGTAAATAACGGACCAAGCGTCACGTAATCATACTGACCGAGTCCGGGCAAAAGAAGATTAAAAAATCCCCCACCTATAAGTGAGACGGTGAGCGATATTGCCAGAAATTTATACCGATAGACGTCTTTTTTACGAATTGCTTGACGCCATAAACGCACCATCGCGACAAGGCTATATAAAATAAAAACTGCTGAATAAAAAAGGTACGTTGCCATGTTTAACTCTACCGTATGAGGCGCGACGCTAACAGCCATGACTAACAAATCAAATGGATAAATAATTACCGTTACAATAACCCACGGGATGAGCCAAATGAGCGCTTTGCCAAGAGGTACTTTTTTCACTCCATAGGATGTACAAAACATCATCAACGAGTAGGCAATAAATAATGCCGCAATGTAATATACGTAAACTGAATATACGGCAATAATCTTTTCCGTCGTAACACTAAAAAGACCGACGCCGATCGCCCACATGCCAACGCTGATTGCAAAACCAACAAATGGCCACTTACTATCTTTGGCGCTTGTTCCACCAATCAATACCATGATAGCGAGAACGAGTGAAATCACTCCCGCAATAATTGAGAATATACCGAGCATTAGGGCTTTTTCACTTCCATAACTACATAAACTCCGTCACCGGAATGCGTCATAGTTACCTGTTTCGTGTCGATACCTGCCGCTGAAATAATATCAAGCAAATCAGTATCATTTCTTAGATAAAGCCCCGGCCACCCGACGGCACGTTGATTAAATTCACGTTGCGGTCGAGAGGGAAGCATATTTGAAACAATCAACGAGCCTCCCGGTTTTAACTTAGCATATAGTTTTGAAGCAAACTTAGTGGCATGCTCTGGCTTTAAATACTCCCAAAGCCCTAACGCATCAACAATATCAACCGACTCATCTTCAATACCAAAAGCGCGTAGATAATTCTGGCCTTTGGGTTCAGTTTTTCCCGTGTCTGGATTAACCCATGTTGGGCCATAATCGAAGGTTGAATATTGAAAGTTTTTTTCACCAATTAGTTTTTCAGCAAAAAGAAGCGCCTGAGGATCAAAATCATAAAAGCGCCAGTGTACAGCCTTGTCGTCTGCCTCGAGCCGACGAGTGGCTTCAATATTAGGTACTGCAGCACCCGAACCAAGACTTACGATATCGAGCGACTCGGCATTTGTTGTTTGCGCATACTCAACAAGTTGTTGAGAATAAATACGCGCACGACTACGAAGGCCAATACCATCCACCATGTTCGTGAATAGTTCTAAGGATCTATCATCAAGCTTACCAGCTCGTAACCACTGGCCGCCTTCATCAAGTCTTTGCAACGGCTCAAGCGCTATAGCGGTCGGAAAACGCCGAGCCCACTCGATCATTTGGGTATCATTACCGTTTTCGTCATAATAGAGCCAGCGAGCTGCTGCATTTTCTTGCGGCACTTCAACGATTCCATCTTTAATACCCGTTCCGCGCATATCCATATTAAAACGCAGCATTCGTTCGTAGTCGTCACCCCGCTCTCGATACCAATCGCGTAATTGAGGATCACTATCGCTTTCATCAGCAACTTCAACATCACGCCTGATGTACTCGTGACCCTTTCGGTCAATGACTCGTTCCGAAGAGATAACCGACACCTCGCCAACCCTTAGGTTACGAGCTTCTAAAGATTCGCCTTCATTGATTGCAAATGCCATTGTTTATCTTCTGAGTTTTATTGTTGGTTATATTTGCTATTATAGTACACAAGTATGACTAAAATTGCCATCATCGAAGACGACCCAGTAATCAGCCAAATGTACCGCATGAAGTTTGAAACGGATGGGTTTGATGTGCAGCTTGCCGATAACGGCCAAAAAGGCGTGGCGTTGGTGGAGCACTTTTCACCAGATATTATCCTCCTTGACTTGCAAATGCCTGAGATGAGTGGCGACGAAGCGCTCTCCGAAATTCGCAAGCACGATTGGGGTAAAGACATCCCTACTATCATTCTTACCAACCTTGGTGAAGAAGAAGCTCCAAAGAATATTCGTAACCTTGGAATTCACAGTTACATCGTGAAGGCCGAGCTTACTCCTCGTCAAGTTGTCCAACGCGTCAAAGAAGCGCTTGGCATCGCACCGGCTGCTTAGCTTTTCTTGTAACTTCTAGTTTTCTTCCGTTGGTACGGTTTTTCGTGCTGCAGTGATGACATTATCAAAGAGAGCCGCAATAGTGAGCGGACCGACTCCACCACGAATTGGCGTAATCGTAAGGTCTTGGCGCTCGCGAACATCAAGTGCGACGTCACCGACAATCACACCACCTTCTGAAGCGGTTCCAGCATCAACAACTGCAACTCCTGGAGAGATCATATCTGAAGTGATCAGCCCAGGAACGCCTGTAGCGGTAACAATCACCTGTGCGCTCCGTAATGCGTCTTGTAGATCTTCGGTCGTATCATCATAAACCGTAACGTTAAGGCCTGCGTTAAGCCAAAGTTTTGCAAGGGGGGCGCCAACCAGCCTGCCATTACCCACAATGGCGATTTCACGCTCTTTAAGTGCGACATTATACCCATTTAACAACCAGTCAATCGCCGTTGCGGTCGCAGAAATATAAAGCGAATTAGGTCCTAAACCGTCAACGTCTTTTTCTGGTGCGATACGCTCTACAAGAGCGTCCGTTTCTGATGGATCAGTGAGTGGTAATTGCAAGATCATACCGTGTACTGCCTCATCACTGTTAAGCTGGTCAATAAGTTCTGCAACGGCCGCTTGTTCAACCTTATGAACTTCAACGTCAATTAAAATATCCTCACCATAGACGCGCTTTAAACGTACAAAGGTATCGATTACTTGGCTGTCATTTGCCACGATAATTGCAAGTTTTGGATAAGTGTTCCAGGATTGGCGGAGATTGCGTACCTGCTTTAGTTGGCGCTCTTTTACATAGTCGGCTAGTTCGCGCCCGTCGAGTATCTTCATATACTTAGCCTACCAAAATAAGAGGGGGAAATAAACCGGTCATCTGGACTTGCAAAGAAAAAACCGCTCAAAACGAGCGGTATTTTCTTTGGAGGGTCAGGTGGGACTTGAACCCACGACATTCTGCTTAAGAGGCAGACGCTCTAACCAGCTGAGCTACTGACCCATATGTGATTATTATAGCACATATGGAACTATAAGTCAATGTGGTACACCCGGCAAGATTCGAACTTGCGACACCTGGTTCCGAAGACCAGTGCTCTAATCCACTGAGCTACGGGTGCATACAAGGTCACATCGTACCAAAAGTACAGAGGTAATTGTAGCATAATATTTTTATAAAAGCTATAATCTATTTACCTATGGATATTCACACGAACATTTCTCTTAAAAACCTCACGACGATGAAACTTGGCGGTCCTACGCAATACTTCGCCGAAGTTCATACTGTTCAAGAACTGCATGAACTCTACCAAGATGCGGTCGCGAAAAACGTGCCAATCTTTATTCTTGGTGGCGGCAGTAACGTCATCGCTCACGACGAAGGCTACCCTGGCCTCGTTTTACGAATGAGAATTCCCGGCTTTGATGTTGTTGCCGACGACCTTTACTCGACAACTATTAAAATTGGCGCTGGTGAAAACTGGGATGAAGTTGTCAGACGAACGGTTGACATGCGCCTCAGTGGCATTGAAGCGATGTCAGCTATTCCAGGAACCGCCGGAGCTGCACCTGTACAAAACGTCGGAGCCTACGGCCAGGAAATTGCCGAAACCCTCGTTTCTCTAGAGGCGTATGATTCACAAACCAGCAGTATTGTCACCCTCCAGAACGCCGACTGCGAATTCGCATACCGTCACAGTATTTTCCGCGGTAGCCAACAGGGTCGGTATGTTATCACCAGCATTACCTTAAAGCTTTCAAAGTCACTCCCTACCCCGCCATTTTACGATGCGCTTCAAAAATATTTCGACGAACACAATATTTCGGTGTTTACCCAGCAAACTGTTCGCGATGCCGTCACTGCAATCCGGGCTGATAAACTCCCAGATCCAGCTGTAAAACCAAATACTGGATCATTCTTCAAAAACGCTATTGTTGAATCATGGCAATTTGATGAACTGAAGGCTCAATTTCCGGAAGCTAAGGGCTACGAAATGGGTAACGGAATGATTAAAGTACCAACCGGCTGGCTCATTGAAAATGCTGGTCTGAAGGGTCAACTTTTACATGGTATGCGCGTGAACGATAAAAATGCGCTCGTTCTTATTAACGAATCGGCCGCAAGTTACAACGACCTCGCTGCTGCCCGCGATGAAATTATCGGAAAAGTCCGTGACACATTCCGTATCATTATCGAACAAGAACCGCTTGAAATATCGACGTAGGTTCAGCTTGCGCATTCACCCCAAAGCCCTTATGCTATATACATGATGCGGCGTGGGTTCACTATTGTGGAACTTGTTATTGTGCTTACCATAATGGGTATTCTTTTGGCGGTTGCCGTCGTTAACATTAATGCCTCGCAGATAAACGCCCGCGATACCGAGCGCAAAGCTGATATTGAAGCGATTTCTATGGCACTCGAAGCTTACTACGGCAACGAAGATTCTGCTTCTTCGGGTATTTATGACATGTCAGGTGATTCATACCCTTCAACTGCAAGTCTCTCAAGTGATGCCGCTTTTCAAACAGCGTTTCCCGATATCGATCAAAAGTCAGTACGCGCACCCGATGTTGAACTCACTTCACCACGAAGCATTGTACCCGCCACCAATAGCACCGCTTCGACGTCTGGGGTCCTTCCCCAGCCAACAATAAACAGCTATGTCTATCAGCCGATTAAAAAAGATGGCAGTCTTTGTACGCAAATCTTGCAAAAGGGCGACTGTCGCCGGTTTAACCTTTATTACCGCCTCGAAATTGATAATTCTGTTCAAATGGTTACAAGCAGGCACCAATCATGACACAACGCACTTCTTCTTCTGGCTTCACTGCTATCGAACTCCTTATCACGCTCTTTGTCGCAGCGGCTTTTTTAGCAGCAGGATATCAACTATTTAACCTTGTTATTAAAGATGGTGGTAATACGCGCGCTGAGTCAGCCGCAAGTAATGTTGCCTACGATTACCTTCGCCGCTACACCGACTCTACTGTTAATCCGTGCGTTGCCTCTACCCCGCTCTCCGATGAATCGATCACCATTGAAGGTGTTGCTAGCCCTATCGTTACTATTGCAATTACCTGCCCCCAGAGCGCGACAACTACTTTAAGTCGAATTGAAGTATCAATTAGTTACGGGCTTGGCTCTGATGCTAAGACGGTTAAATATGCAACGTATGTCGACAATTCACGAGGTGCTCAGTAATGGTAGTGCGCTCGTTACACTCGTCACTGCGCGCCGGCTTTACACTAGTCGAATTAGTAGTAGTAGCACCGATTATTATTCTTCTCATCGGTACGTTTATTGGACTAATTGTTAACTTAACAGGTGAAGTAATGTCTTCACGTGGTGCAAATGTGCTCACGTTTGATGTTCAGGACACCTTAAACCGTATAGAAGAAGATGTCAGGCTTAGTACAACCTACCTGGCGGTTAACAATATCGACCTCACCAGCACTAAGCAAGGTTACGGAGGCACAACAAGCGCCGGTAGCACGGTTAACTTTACTAACGTCGATAAAACCAGCTCGAGTGGATCGAGCGCAAGCCTTATTTTAAACGGGCTCGTCACCGATGGAAGCCCGCTCTCAAGCGACACTGAGCTTGTGTATATTAAAGACCTGCCGAACGCTTGTACAACCTATGCTGAATACATCAAAAACCGACCTATGACGATGAATGTCGTTTATTTTGTTGATAGTACTAATACGCTATGGCGCCGCGTCATTATGCCCTCTTACTACACAGATGCAAATATGCGTTGCGGCAACGCCCCATGGCAAATCCCGAGCTGTATTAATGGTTATAATACAGGGTCGCTGCCATTTTGTAAGGCAAATGATGAGAAGCTCATCGAAGGGGTCACTCCGGCAGATTTTAACTTCCAGTACTACACCACCGCGAGTTCTACGACACCGAATGCTTCAGCGGTCAACCCGAGTTTGACCGATGACGTGCGAAATACCGCCCTTCAGTCCACTCCAACCGTAGGAGTTACCATCACGGCCAAACAAACGATTGCTGGTCGCAGTATCGAACGAACTGCTTCACTGCGAGCAACTCGTCTCGACACTAACGCATCGAGTATTGCGCGAATACCGGCCGATACTGCAGCGCCCGACGCCCCTCAGCCATCCGCCGTGGTCTCGGACGGTCACAACGTTACAGTAACGTGGCCTCGTGTCGCTAATGCAACCTCGTACCGTATCGATTACCAAATTAAGGCGAGCGGTGCTGCCTGTGACGCAGCCAACAGTGGAACATGGACAACCGGTAGTACCAACCTCGACAACAACAACCGTACGTTCACTATCACTGCCGGTTCACACACCGATCGAGTTTGTGTCCGTACGAGAGCGAGCAATACATTCGCAACTCCATCAGCTTACAGCACTACCGATATCGTTATTCCACTTTGGGCACCACTGATTTTACAAGCTGGCTGGACAACGTATTCGACACCTTACACAACGCCAGCGTACACACGAACAAAAACAGGGTTAGTACTTATAAAAGGAATGATTAAAAAATCTACAGGTGTCAACCCGGGTGAAGTTGCAGCGATACTTCCAGCAGACTACC
Organism: uncultured Candidatus Saccharibacteria bacterium; assembly: GCA_963517285.1. Lineage (GTDB taxonomy): Bacteria > Patescibacteriota > Saccharimonadia > Saccharimonadales > Saccharimonadaceae > Microsaccharimonas. Next base: position 370,784 of record CAUQDN010000002.1, on the reverse strand, counting down.
GGCCACGCGGAGGTATGCTGATATTTAGTACATCAACAAGCCCTAATGCCTCTGCACGAGTTGACGTAGGAGCCGATGGCGCTATTACCTTGCGATCTGGAAATGATCAAAACTGGTTATCACTTGATACGATTCGCTACATGTCATCAACAGCGAGCGCCACCGTCGTGACTCCATCTTCATTCTCGAATGGATGGTCAAATTATGGAAGTGGTTACGCACCAGCCTCTTATACACGCGATGCAAACGGTCGCGTTGCAGTACAAGGACTTGTAGCAGGTGGAACGAATACTGATGGAACCGTCATCTTCACAATGGCAGCCACCTATACACCCCCTCAGTATCTTCACCTTGCCTCTCTCACTGCAAATGTCTTTGGTATGATGGGCGTTAATACTACCCCCGCTGTTACAGCGAAAGGAACCGGCTCCAACGCGTGGCTCTCGCTTAATAACACGTACCTTGCTTCAAACTCAGGTGCCAGCTGGACAACCATGACACTTGCTAACAGCTGGGTGGTATATAGCGGATCATACTCGACGCCGCAGTACACGAAACAAAGTGATAATGTCGTTCAGCTTAAGGGTCTCATTAGGGCTGGTACTACCACCTCTGGTACTACGCTTACTACCCTACCCGCAGGCTATAGGCCAAAAGAACGAATTCTTTATACCACAGCAACTTTCGGTACGTACATGCGCCTTGATATCCTCCCGACTGGAGTTGTGTCAATCCAGAGTACAGCCAACAGTGGTTGGATATCACTCGATAACGTCACCTTTATAGCTGAGCAATAGCTATAAAAATGCTTGCGCTTATATATTAAACGTAGTAAAGTTGCTTCAGGATAATAATGTATTTTAAATAGGGGGCAACTCAATATGAGTTTCACAGATATAAAAACTAAGAACCAAGGTTTCACCATCGTCGAGCTCTTGATCGTCGTAGTTGTGATCGCCATTTTGGCTGCCATTACTATTGTTTCTTATAATGGTATTACGAGCCGCGCAAACCAAAGCGCTTCAAAGTCAGCAGCAGCAACACTTCAGAAGAAGGTTGAGCTTTACTTTGCCGAAGCGGGTAACTACCCGATCGCCAAAGCAAACCTAACTGGTGACACAGCAAAATCATATTACATTCCAGCATCAGCATTTGGTAGCGCAGCCCCTACGGCGGACACCGCTGGAACCAAGGGTACCAGCTACGCACAACTCATTCCATGTGTAGCAAGTGGCTCAACTCTTGACGCCACAACTGTTACAGGTGCTAAAGTCGTTTACTGGTCATATGACGCAAAGGCAGTTGCAGACTTTGCAACACTAGGCGCTTGTGCAACTCCATTAACCTCAAGCACTGTATTCAACTAGGAATATATCTATATAAAAATAAGACGGCAAATAGCTGTCTTATTTTTATATAGCGACCTCAAGTATCTTGTTAAAACCGATACCTCCACCATCTTATTATGACCGACAGAACACCTTGTCTGTCTTAAATTGCTTATGTTAAAATTATATGTAAATAACATTATTGATAAATTGAGGCATATTCAACTTAAACATGGCCGCAAAAATTAACATACAGAACCAGGGGTTCACTATTGTTGAACTCTTAATTGTCGTAGTTGTAATTGCGATCTTGGCTGCAATAACTATAGTCTCTTATAACGGCATTACCAACCGTGCGAATGCAAGTGCAGCTAAATCAACTGCCACTACAGTACAGAAAAAAATTGAACTATATCATGCGGAGCAAGGGATTTATCCGCTAGGCGCTTCGGCACTTTCAAACAATACATCCAAGTCCTATTATCTTTCACCTTCAAGTTTCGGTGGGGTAAGCGACCCTACTGCGAATGACGCGGGAACAAAAGGGACCTCATATGTTCGGCTTCAAATATGCCAAAATGCCGCTGGTACCCCTACAATTGTCAATGTAACTGGTACGAGAATCACTTATTATGATTACGAGAAAACGGGCACCGATAAACGAGCGTACATAAATTTAGGAGATAATTGCGATATAACCGCTAACTTATCTGACATGATTGAATAATAAATGTATTTATTATTCAGCACTAGACAAGGTGGTGATAATTATACCGGCAATCCGCACCATATCATTCTCTTTCATCCCTCTCGTGGTTACCGCTGGCGTTCCTAAGCGTATCCCACTTGGCCTAAACGGAGGCAATGGGTCATCTGGAACAGCATTCGCATTAACGATAATTCCCGCCGCCTCAAGACGCTCTTGCGCCTCTTTACCATCAATACCAAAGCTTTCGTATACATTTGCCAATATAAGATGATTCTTCGTTCCGCCAGTAACAAGCGTTAGCCCACCTTTTTTTAGCTCTTCAGCAAGCACTGCGGCATTTTTAACTACCTGTTGGGCGTACTCCTTAAAATCAGGTTGCATTGCCTCGTGAAAGGCTACAGCTTTAGCCGCCACTACGTGCATATGAGGACCCCCTTGTGTGCCCGGGAATACCGCACGGTCAATGAGGGTTGGAATGTTTTCAATTGTCTTTTCAGGAGCCTTGAGGGGGTTACCCACTACGCCCTTAGAAAGAATAAGGCCGCCGCGTGGACCACGCAGTGTCTTATGGGTTGTTGTTGTCATAACATGGAAGCCGTAATCAAGTGGGTTCTTCGCGACGCCACCAGCAATAAGTCCGGCAACATGCGCCATATCCGCCATAAGCAGCGCACCGACTTCATTGCCAATAGCTGCAAATTTTTCGTAATCGAGTTCGCCCGGATATGCACTAAAGCCAGCTAGGATAATTTTTGGTTTATGTTCAAGTGCTAATTCACGAAGTTGATCGTAATCAATTTCACCAGTTTCGATGTCTTTCATCTTATACCGAATAAAGTTATATAGCTTTGCGCTCCGAGTGACGGGTGCACCGTGCGTTAAGTGGCCGCCATGACCAAGGTCCATCGCTAACACTGTATCGCCTGGTTCAAGCCACGCACTATACACCGCCTCATTCGCGGGCGCGCCCGAGTGCGGCTGAACGTTGGCGTGATCTGCCCTGAAAAGCTCTTTAGCGCGGTCAATCGCTAATTGCTCAAGCTGGTCGGTGTTTTGCTGTCCGCCATAATAACGACGTCCAGGGTACCCTTCAGAGTATTTATTGGTAAACACGCTTCCAAGCGCTGCAAGTACATCCTCACTTACATAATTCTCGCTTGGAATCAGCTCAATCACTTCTTGTTGACGTACTTCTTCAGCCGCAATCAGGCGCGCAACCGCGTCGTCATTCTGAACCTTAGGTCGATTATCAGGCATTATTAATATCTCCTCTTTGTACCTATTATAGTACAGAGGTCGTGCATATTAAATGTATTGACATTATCTCACCTGTGATATATCATAAACACTATGGATTCAAAGAACTACGCAGCAAAAATTGGAGCACTTATTCTAGAAACCCGTCAATCAAAGGGTATGACCCAGCTTGAATTGGCAAAAGCACTTGGCACCAGCCAAAGCGCGATTAACCGAATTGAGAAGGGTGGTCAAAATATCAGTCTTGATATGATTGGACGTATTAGTGAAGTATTATCAAGCCCTATTGTGAGCCTTAACCAGCCAGGATCGGTTAATTTCCGGGTTGAAGGGGGTCACCAGCTTTCTGGTCATATTACCGCTAAAACAAGTAAAAACGCTGCCGTAGCTTTGCTTTGTGCATCTCTCCTTAACCGTGGTACCACTACCCTTCGTAATGTTGCCCGCATTGAAGAAGTGAACCGTATTCTTGAAGTACTTAACAGTATTGGCGTGAAAACTCGTTGGTTTAACGAAAGCGACCTCGAGATTATTCCACCAGCTCGTCTGAAGCTTGAAGAGATGGATGTCGAAGCCGCTAAGAAAACTCGTAGCATTATCATGTTCCTCGGCCCTCTTATGCACCAGTACAAGAAGTTCGAGCTGCCATTCGCTGGTGGTTGTAGCCTTGGTGAGCGTACCGTTGAACCACACCTTGATGGCCTTAAGCCGTTTGGTCTTGATGTTCACACAATCACCGAAAAGTACCAGGCGACCGCTACTCCAGTAAAGCCTGAGCGTACAATTGTTCTTTCAGAGCGCGGCGACACCGTTACTGAAAACGTCCTTATGGCCGCAGCCCTCAACGACGGCACTACCGTTATCCGTAACGCCAGTCCAAATTACATGGTACAGGACCTCTGTTTTTACCTTGAGAAGCTTGGGGTAAAAATTGAAGGCATCGGTAGCACGACCCTTACCGTTACTGGTGTTCGCGACATTAACAAGAACGTTGAATATGCCCCAGCCGAAGACCCAATTGAAGTCATGAGTTTTATTGCCGCTGCAATTGTGACGAAATCTGAAATTACTATTGAGCGCGCTCCAATTGAATTCCTCGAAATTGACCTCAAGTTCCTCGAGAATATGGGCTTCGAATACGAACTCAGCGACGAGTATACCGCTCGTAACGGCCGCACTCGTCTTGTAGACATCACGACAAAAGTAAGCAATCTTCACTCGTCAGTCGACAAGATTCACCCAATGCCATTCCCTGGTCTTAATATCGACAACTTGCCGTTCTTTGCGCTTATTGCCGCTGTTTCAAAGGGTCGCACCTTGATTCACGACTGGGTGTACGAAAATCGTGCTATTTACCTTACCGAGCTCACTAAGCTGAATGCTAAGGTTGAATTGGTTGACCCGCACCGTCTGTACGTTGAAGGCCCAACTAAGTGGAAGCCAGCGGAAATCATTACCCCACCAGCCCTTCGCCCTGCAGTGGTCATCTTACTTGCTATGCTGGCCGCACCTGGAACTTCAACCTTGCGTAATGTTTATTCGATTAACCGTGGTTATGAAGACCTCGCCCGCCGCCTTAACAGTATTGGTGCGAAGATTACCGTTATTCGCGATATTACCGAATAATTAGTAACCGACAAAATAATCGCTCTTTACGCCGCGCACTCCAGCGTGGCGTAATTTGCTTTTTGCACCTTGAACAAACGCGGTTGGTCCTGAAACGTACGCCCACCTACTAGCAACATCAGGTATGAGCTGCGCGATTTCGTCATAATCAATACGCGAAGACAACGCAATAACTTTCACACCAGACGCTTCGAGAACTTCCTGATACGAAAATTCTTCTTTGTTACTCACCGTATGTACGAGCACGATGTCGCGCTCACCCTTTTTAATACTTTTAAGTTGGCTCACAAACGGCGTAATTCCAATTCCACCTGCGACTAAAAGCAGCGGCTTTGTAGTATCTTTCGGTAATACAAAATCACCTGAAATCTGCACTGCGCCAACTGTGTCACCCGATTTTAGTGCGCGTAGTGTTTTCTTAAGACTACTCGATGGTTCATAGAATTTTACACCAAACGTTACTTGTTTTTCACCTGGAAGTGATGTGAGGCTAAAGCTTCGGCGAATCCCACGTAAGTCGGCTTTCTTATGCGGCAACTGCAACTCCATATACTGCCCCGGCTGAAAACGCACCGGAAGATTCGTTGCAAAGACAAGTTCGTCAGTTGTTGGCGTTAAGACGCGCCGCTCTTTGAACGTCAGCGTCAGTGCATATCGAGCTGCAAACACAGCGGCGACGATATTACCAATTACCAATGCGAGCGCTGGTGTCATCTGAACTGGACCAATCTTAAATGGAAGCAGGAATGCTACCGCCACCACGGCGGCAACAACATACCGCTGCCAAGCACGTGGTGGCAAAGTGAGTGGTTCGGTAAGCATAATGCCAGCCAAGAATAGAAGCGGCCACGACATCAATAGCACAAGACTTTCACTCGGGCTCGCCCCAAACATCAAAAACTGAATAATCAGACCTGGAATCGTAATGGCCAAAAAGATACCCGCCATCACAAACTGTTTTGTTCGATAGAGCGCTATAAGTGCTGCAATCGCCACGACCGGAGTTAAGAGGGGAGTCGCTACCCACCAACTCGCCCCGCCAAGCCCTGTCACACCAATCACAACCGCTGCAATTGCCGCTGGATTAAATACGTGACGGCCACGCCAAGTTAGTATGAATTTCGAAGCGCCGGCTATCATACCGACAAACGCCAAAACTACCAGCCCGCCAACCTCAAGCGTTGGGAGGAAAATAAGCGACAAGATAAGGCCAGTAATTATTGAAGAGTCGAGGTGTGTTGCAAGCCCAAAGAGTTTTGCACACAAAAAGCTCGTGAGATATGTGGCAGCCACCAGTACGGCTGCACTTACAACAAGCGCTAAAGGCGAAAAACCGGTTAAATCGAAGAATGCCAAGGCGATAGCAGCCATCCAGATACCCAAAAGCCCCATAATTATCCCCTTGTACATTGAAAATGAGCTCGTGGCTTTATCTATGAATCCTAAAAACTTCATCAAAACACTCCCTTATTAAAATAATCTGAACATTCAATACTACCATCGGCGTGCATACGCATATATTCGTAAGTATACCGCGTCGCTAGCTTTTGCGGTGCAACGAAAAAGAGCGCTGTCGCAAGGCCATCAGAAACCATAGCCGTCTCGGCAATTACCCATGTAGCAATTATATCTTTTACCGGCTTCACTGTTACTGGGTCAACGATATGATGCCACCCACCCCATGCCCGGCGATTCGTTGCCGAAGCACAGAGCGAATTATTAGCAACTTCAATTACCCCTATAACCTTAGTCGTATCTCTCGGATCTTCTAAACCGACCTTTTCAATCTGGCCACCACCGATTCGTATGTCTCCACTTCCATCTACAACATAGTCACGAATACCGGCCGTAATAAGTTCACCTGCAATCCAGTCGATCAAATACCCTTTTCCAATGGCGCCAATATCGAGCTGGGTGGTTTTAGAAAGTGTAAGCACATTTTCATCTCTTTGCAGCACCTCTTTATAGTTAAGCGGTGGCTTAATTATTTCTTTTGGTTTTAATGAATAGTGGCTATCATATCCAGCCGAAACAAGCATATCACCCACCATAGGAGTGACTTTTCCATCAGTCAATTCCCAAAGCGAATCGTATAAATCAAAGATTACCCGAGCGTCATCTGGAAACGTATATACGCCAGGCTCATTCGCTATTTTCGAAAGGAGCGAATCGTTTCGAAATCGAGAATACGTCGCATCAAACTGTTCAATACCTGACGCAATTCGCTGTTTTATCTCCGCAGAGAGCACCTGAGGGGTTACAATCTCCCATTCAGTACCAATTGCCGTAAAGCGCCAACTAAACCCTGGCATCATCCTTGATTTGATTAAGTGCAGTATTAAAGCCACTTGAGGTGAGTGACGATCCAGATACCCGGGAAAGCGAAACTTCGCTAACTTTCTTCCCAACTACCAGTGATTTATAGTTATCTGAAAATAATTTCTGGTGCTCACGAGATTCGGCATCGGTAGCATTGTTTTTTACTGAAGTGTCGGTAATAACACCATCTGTAATGGTAACCGTGAGTTCAATTGACTGACGGCCACCCGGTGTAAGATAACTCCCGGTCGCGCTATATGTTCCGTTTTCGTATTGTGAAGTATCAGTTGATTCAGGCGAAGTTGCTGGATCGGTTGCTCCATTCGAGTGATCGTGATCGGCATGGTCATGATCGCCGTGATCGTGTGTCGTTTCATTGGCAGTGTCATTGTTATTTGCAGCATTAATAACTATCGCGGCGCTTGCAACAATACCGATAAGTGCAATGACAATAAGAGACGCGAGGGCTGGATGGAGCTTTTTCTTTTGATTCATTCAATCTCACTTTAATTACTTACTATACTTAGTATACAAACTATTACTACTGCGTATATAGTAAAAGGATGAGTAAGCAAGATTTTACATTCCTCAAAGACAGTGCGCCGGTTGTTGCCCGCGCTCTGCTTGGATGTGAACTTGAAAGAAATCTAAATGGCACGAAAGTTCGAGTTAAAATCGTTGAGACCGAAGCTTACGATGAAACCGACGCCGCGAGCCATAGCTACAAAGGCAGAACACCTCGTACTGATATTATGTTTGGGCCAGCTGGTCATTTATACGTCTATTTTACGTACGGCATGCACTATTGCTGCAATGTTGTAACGGGGCCCGAGGGTAATGGGGCTGCCGTTTTAATCCGTGCCGTTGAACCAATCGAAGGCGAATGGGCAATGCAGGAATTACGGCCTAGAAGTGGGATTGAGCTGTCAAACGGCCCTGCAAAAGTGTGCCAGGCACTTGGAATTAATAAAGAACTCAACGGTCAGGACCTTTTAGTACCCCCTCTGAAACTTATCGTTCACCCTCCGCTCGACGAATCCGCAATTACAACCACCTCTAGAATCGGTATCAACCAAGCAAAAGATGTACCGTGGCGATTTTACATTACCAATAATAAATACGTTTCAAAAACGAAGCCCGCCTAGCCACAAGAAAAGACCTCCTATTTCAAGAGGTCTTACCCTGCACCCAGGTAGATAAGTTTACGAATATGTCAGTCTGTAGTCCGGCATATCAAATGATTCAGAGTCGCGATCATAAAACCGATCGACACTTGACCCTCGCATAGCCGTTAGTTGATGCTTTAGTTGTTCACTTTCACGCTTAAAAGCGTGGAGCTGAACTTTTTTTATGTATTTTTTCTCTAGATGGTCGAGCAGTGCTCGGCGGTCATAATGAGTTTTTTTCATACATACCTTCTCCTTCTACCGTTTTTATATTGGTAGTGCTTTCACTATAGGAGATTTCGTACTACGTGTCTGTTGATTGCATCATACCATTAGCGTTGAATACCCTACTCAAAAGAAGCGCTATATGCGACAATAATAATGTGAATATTTTCACTTCATCCGAGGTAAAAAAGCACTTTCCAAATGCCGTAGAGCGGACATATGGAGCAGGGCAAATCGTCATTTACCATGGTGACGCGCCTAATCATGTCATGTTTATCGTCAGCGGAGCCGTTAAGTTCTACGATACTGATACCGAAGGAAACGAAAAGATTATGCATATTGGCGGTGAAGCCAGCATATTCCCCCTCTTTTACTCATTTGAAGACAAGAAAAGTGTTGACGCCTTTTATGCCACCCTTACTGAAACAAAGGTTCTTTTAGTCCCGCTTATAGACTTTCAAAACAAATTAAAAACTTCCGCAGACTACGCGTTCCGCACGCTCCGTTGGTACGCAGCTGAGATGGATCATATTGTCTTGCGCCTTAAAAGCATGGAGAAAAGCTCCGCTAAGGAAAAAGTACTTCAAGCATTCTATTACCTCAGCACACAACACGCTACCGAAGGTCGTACTAATAAATGGTTTAAGGTTAATTTCCCCCTCACCCAGCAAACCCTGGCCGATTTAACTGGACTTACTCGTGAAACAGTTAATATCACGCTGAAAGACCCTGATATTTTACGGCTTGTACGAATCCGACGACAAACTTTCAATATCGATAAAAATCAAGTTACTAAGATTCTAAAAAGCTAGACTTCCTCACGCGGTCGGCCGAGAGTAAATAACTTGCCAATTCCTACCGTAAGGAGCGCATACACGATAATGGCCACCAGGGTTGAGGTTTCAATTTGTGACTGACCAAAGGTCGGTTCGCCAAATATCCCAAAGAATGGCGCGACGAACAGAGAACTTAATCCGTAAACAAAATCGACAAACCCATTCCCTTGATTAGCACCAAGTAGCTGCAGAATAAATCGTAAAGCTAGCAAGCTAACGATTACCCCTCCGATATAGTAGACGACTCGTTTTGCAACGATGGCACCAGGTGCGGCCGCTCTTGTTTCAACGCTTTGGCGCTGAACAGTTGTTGGCCCGACTTGCTCATTAGTTTCACGTACTTCAGTAGTTTGACGATCTTCTTGCATTTCACACCTCCTGGTTACCTAGTGGTCCTCTTACTATAGCACTTTCTAAGATTTCATTCAGCTCAACCAGTGATGATATAGTAAAACTATGTCAGCCCAATTTACACCACTTGCACCAAAAGTTATTCTCGGCATCGCCGCTCACCCTGATGATTTAGACGTGGGCGCCGGCGGCACACTCGCCCGCTACGCAGCAGAAGGAGCCGAAGTTCACTATCTTATTTTGACTGACGGAGGCAAGGGCTCGGACGACCTCTCGATGACCTCAGCAAAGCTTACTGAAATTCGTCACGCCGAACAGCAGGCAGGACTCGAAGCAATTGGCGGCAAATCAATTACTTTTCTTGATTATCCAGATGGCGAGCTTGAAGTGACTATGGAATTAAAGCGAGAGATCGTTAAAGTCATACGTACCGTCAAACCGGATGTTGTTATTACGATGGATCCGACGGTTATTTACTCCGCTGAAAATGGCATTATTAATCACCCCGACCACCGCGCAGCCGGTCAGGCAACACTCGATGCCGTCTTCCCACTTGCTCGTGATTGGTTGGCATTCCCAGAGTTACACGAAGCCGGCTACCAACCACATAAGACCCCAACTGTTCTAATGGTTAATTTCAATACAAGTAACTTTGCCGTTGATATCAGTAATAGTTTTGAAACGAAGGTAAAAGCGCTTCGATGTCACCCGAGTCAATTTGGTGATTTTGAAATACTAAATTGGCTGCAAAATATTGCTGAGGTGCAGGGCCAAAAAGCCGGATTCACCCTCGCTGAAAGTTTCGTACGAATCGATATTCGTTAGTCTAAGTACACCAGCTCAGCGCTACCTTTGTCGGTATCAACAATCGCAACAGAGGGTCGCCACTGCTTACTGCGCGGTATTGAAAAGGCGGTTGAGCCAGGGTTTACGATTAACTTGTCGTCTTGTTTTTCAATCAGCGGTTTATGACTGTGGCCTCTTAATACAATTCGCACCGACTCATCTTTCATTACCTTTTTCAGAGTTGGCAGGTGGTGGCCATGAACTGCTATAACCTTCCCCTCGTCTAAAGAAATAATATCTTCAATTAAGATAAAATCGCCCGGCGTACCGACTGCATACGACGTAAATGCACTTACATCCTCGTCTCTATTACCGAGCACCGCCCTGACCGGTAGGCTTAGCTGAGCCGCAAGTTCGGCAAAATACATCATAGTAGAAATATTTTTCCAGTCGCCGCAATGAACGATATATTCTACCGTACGATCATTAAAATACTTTAGTGCACGTTCAATGGTTTCAAGTTTATCGTGAGTATCAGAGATAACACCTATGATCATAGGACGTGATTGGTAGAAGGTTGTTTACGGCTTAAAAGCGAGACAGCCATCACATTTAAAACTGCCACGATCGGCACCGCAAAAAGCGCACCAGGAATTCCGGCCAGAAGCGTACCCATCGCAACCGCCAACACGATAGCGAGCGGATGAATTTTGACCGCCTTACCGATAAGGAATGGCTGCAACACGTGCCCTTCGAGGAACTGAACAAGCAGTACCACGCCAAGCATCAAGAAGGCGGTTACCCAGCCGTTGAAAATAAGCGCAATTACCACAGCAATAAGCCCGGTCACTACCGCACCGACCACTGGAATAAACGAGCCGAGGAATACCATAACAGCAATCGGAATAGCAAGTGGCACCTGCAGAATCAGCGCTCCAAGGCCAATACCAAGTGCGTCCACGCCCGCAACGGCAACTTGCGACTTCACAAAGCCAATCAACGTATCCCAACCCTTATTACCCGCTTCAAGGATATTCTTACGATGCGCACGCGGAAAAAGGTTCGTTACCCAGCGCCAAATATTTTTTCCATCGAGCAGTAGGAAAATAACTGAGAAAAGCGTCAAGAAAATACCGGCGAACACATGTCCGGCTGTCGAGCCTGCACTTGAAATCCCAGAGATAAGCGTTGATGAATTTTCCTGCGCGTAAGAAACAGCCTCTTGAGTGTAGCTGTTAAGTTCACGCGTATCTATATTAAACGGCTCATTCGACAGAACGCTGCGAGTATCATTAATAAACACTCCAAACTGATCACGTAAATCAGGGTATGCACCTTGCACCTGCTTTGTCACTAAAAAGACTAATCCGGCAATAATCACTAAAAGTGCCGCAAGACTAATTGCAACAGCCAGCCCTCGTTTTACACCTTTACGACTCATCCATCGTACTGCTGGAAAAAGCAGTGCCGTCACCAGCAGAGCGACAAGAAATGGAATAACAATAATCTTAAGCTGCATGACAATAAAAATAAACACACCGATAACACCGATGATTGCAAGCAGCCGCCATGACAAACCGGCTACATAATTAAGACGCGGGGGGATTTGATCTTTCATATATCTAGTATAGCTGGAAACAAGGCTTCCTGCGAGCTAACCAATGAGCGCACGAATAATTCCAATAATCGCAACAATCAGCCAGACGATATTAAGGGCGATCGGCTGGAAATCTTTTTTCTGGTACGAAGACGCGATAATACCAAGTGCACCAAGACCGTTCAGCGCTCCATACACAATATCTTTTGGAGAAATCAGCCCAAAAGTGGTCAGAATAAATGCACCGAGAACCAATACTACACCGAGCCAACCAGCTATGTCCTTTTTCATAATATTACTTTAGCCTCTTCACCTGGACCGACCAATATACCACCCACCCCACTATCGCTACTATCCACGCGATACTACTGGTAGCGGTTTGAAATTCCATAGTTGGCATCGTTTCAAAGTAATACACCATTGTCGGCACAAGTTGATACGAAACATATACCATAATAAAAGATATAGAGACAGAAACTGCTGACCACGCAAGCTTACTTGCTTTATCTAACTTCGTCTTACGAAGTGTGACGTAAGAAATTACTCCCAAGAAAACAAGCAAGCCTAATGATGAAAATGAACTTACGTTCATATCTCCGGCGAACATCATACTCGCCAGCGAATAAACAGGTACGAGTACGATCGCTCCTATGTGTGCAACTCTATAAGGTTTGTAGCCGATAAGATCTTTCTTTGCCTGTCGTCCGTGCACGTGATTTAAAGCTAGAATGGTAGTAACAAAAGCAACCCCAATACTTGGCACCACATTAACAATGAGCGCCCATGCCCCTGGCGAGCTTGAAAAGTGCTCAGAAGGGATCGAAACAAGCACTGTTAGTATCATCATGACCCAATATGCTAAAAGACCAAAAAGCATTCCGTTAAAATGGTGGCTCGTTTTATTCTTTGACTTTACGGCACGATCACCAATAATATATCCAATCGTCGCCGGTAGAATTGCCCCAACAGTCAGTGCAATCGTAAATAATGCCACGTTATAATGCAAAACGTTCGGATTAAAGAGCATCCTTCCAAAAGGAATCGTAGTAGAAAGAAGCACCCCAATGACAAGGAGTGCAAATAAGATATATCCCGTTACTATGAGCGGGGACTGTGCGTTTTTCTTTTTTGTTTTTATCATTGTGCTTTTATTATAAGCAAAACGTAAGCGATAGCAATATTGGTACCCCGGACTGGATTTGAACCAGTGACCTTAGGCTTAGAAGTCCTCTGCTCTATCCAACTGAGCTACCGGGGCGTGTGCGATTTACCGCTCTGTCATTATACCAAACCCACCAAGGATGGCCTAAAGAGGTATAATAAGAATAGTTAATTGGAGGAATTATTATGCAAGATCACGGACCCAACCCTTATGTCGTAAACGTTGAAGAGCTTACGCTGCAAAACGAGAACTTTCGTACTGCCGCCTGGACCGGAAATAACTTACAAATGACCCTTATGACGATCCAGCCAGGGGAAGATATTGGCCTTGAGGTGCACGAGGATCACGATCAGTTCCTTCGTATCGAACAAGGTACGGCTCGGGTTGAAATGGGACCAACAGAGACCGAGCTTGAACAGTGGAGTGCTGAAGATGACTACGCCATTTTCGTTCCAGCTGGTATGTGGCACAACATCATCAACACCGGCGATGACGCGTTGAAGCTGTATTCAATTTACGCACCCGCCGAGCATGCCCACGGAACAATTCACGAAACCAAGGCAATTGCCGACGCGGCCGAACACGACCACTAAGATTAGTCTTACTATAAAAACGCTACTCCCAGGTGCGAGTAGCGTTTTTTGCTTCCTTTTCGGCGAAAGCTTTCGCTAAATTGATATCAAGCCGATTACATACATCGAGCAGAAGCCAAAATACATCAGCGGCTTCTTCCTCAACATCGTGTTGACGACGAGAGAGGTCAACTTTCTGACCGTTTTTCTTACGAATCGCCTTAGCAAGCTCACCGATTTCCTCAACTAGTAACGTGAATACTTCAGAAACCGTTTCTTTATCGAACCCACGCTCGATGACGAGCTTTTTGATAAGCAATTGGTATTCGGGAACAGTTAAGCTGTCGATATTCTTCATATATTTCCTATTGATTGAGTGATTTAATAAAGGCTGCGAGTTTTCGATATATCGGCTGACGGAATGATATTGCAATATCCTCTAGGTCGTCAACTTGTATCCAGCGAAATTGATTAAATTCACGGTGACCATCTGCATCAAGGTTAATACTACTCTCATCACTTTTAAACTCAAATACAAACCATCGTTGCACTTGGCCCATATACTTGCCTGTCTTTAAGTCATCAGGCAATTCATAGGCCAGCCATTCTGGATATTCACCGATCAGCCTTACATCATCTTCTTTGAGGCCGGTTTCTTCCCATAACTCTCGTAGCGCAGCCTGAGCCGGCTTTTCGCCTAAATCAATACCACCTTGAGGCAGTTGCCAGGCATCTTTGACGTTCACTCTCTCAAAAATAAGAATTTGATCATTTCTAACGAGAGCGATACCTACGTTTGCACGAAATTTCTCTGATGCCATAGTTGATTATTCGTTAATATCGATGACGTTATTACGTGAAACACTCGGTTTGAGTGGTACAACAATCCATAAAATTACATACGGAATAAAACCAGGAAGCCCACCTGGTAATAAAAGGATAGCGAAAATTACTCGAATAATAGTTGCATCGATATTAAAATATTCAGCAAGTCCGCCGCAAACACCGGCAATCTTTTTATCTGTAGTTGAGCGGTAAAGTCTTTTCATATATTAATTATACCAATCTCTCTGCTTTACGTTCTGGAAAGTGAGCGTCGTCAGGACTCTCTAATGTTTTTGCTAGGAAAACATAATCATATCCAGAAATGACGGAATATTGTGCAAATTCAAGCGCGCCTTCGGCTTTATCGGATGCGTCTAGCTCAAGACCATCTCGAACGAGCACAAAGTCCCACTTATTACTTCCGATATACTCATTAAACACGTCTTTTACATATTGAAGGCTCGACACATAATCTTCAGCATAAAGGTAGTACACTATACCGCCCTTAACCAGCTTCCACATAAATGAGTCAGGGCTTAGCAACTCATATCTTACTAGATCTAAGTAAGATTTTTCAGACATGAAATCAAGATCAAAAGCCTGAAGCACTTCAGTTATTTGCTGTTTTTGTGGATTATATTGAAAATCACGTAACATACCCTTACTATAGCAAATAAAAATAGTACTCTTTTCAGAGTACTGTAAGTATCGTTCTTGGTGCGGGCGGAGAGAATCGAACTCTCATCACATGCTTGGAAGGCACGTATATTAGCCATTATACGACGCCCGCATAGATAGGTATTGTAGCATATTTTATTTCAGAGCTCAATCTGTTACAATAGCTACTGCTTGGCACTGTTACCACCTGTGCCGTTTTTATAGCAAAATCCCATGGCGGATGTAGCTCAGTTGGTTAGAGCGCCTGATTGTGGTCCAGGAGGTCGCGGGTTCAATTCCCGTCTTTCGCCCCAAGAAATCATTCAATAGCCTCGTTCTAAACGGGGCTATTATTTTGTTCGGCAATTTGGTCAGCCTGAGTTCTTGAGGCTAAAATACCTTCAACCTGTTCACGTGTAATAGTAATAGTGCTGCCTGGCATCGCTTCATTAGAAAGCAACAGTTTTGCGACCGTATTTTCTACCGCACGCTGTACAACTCGTCGCATCGGACGCGCTCCAAGACGAGGGTCGTAGCCAGCTTCAACCAAGTACTCTTTCGCATCTGGCGCAACCGCAATTGTAATCTTTTGTTCGGCCAGGTTTTTATTAACATCATTCAAGATAAGGTCGACGACCTGGAGAAGTTCAGTCTTATTAAGCGGCGCAAATACGACCATTTCATCGAAACGGTTGAGGAATTCTGGGTGGAAGATATGACTGCTAATAAGCTCGCTTACAAAGGTCTCTTCAAATTGCTGCAAACTGTAACCGCGCTGAATGTACTCTTGAATCCGATCGGAGCCGGCATTACTGGTTGCAATCACCACCGCATCCCTAAAGCTCACTTCCCTATTTCGTACATCACGTAGAATTCCTTCGTCGAGCAATTGCAGAAGGGTAGTCAAAACACTCGAATGTGCTTTTTCAATTTCATCGAGCAATACTACACTAAACGGCTGCTTCATAACCTGCGCGGTCAAACTACTTGGGTCATCAGCGCCATCAGCAATTAGACGAGCGACATCATCCGGTGAAACAAACTCGTTCATATCAAGGCGAATGATATTCTTTTCACCGCCAAAGTATACCGCCGCCAACGACTTTGCTAGTTCTGTCTTACCCACACCAGTAGGGCCAAGGAACAAGAACGTACCAACAGGCCTATTTACATTACGAACCCCCGAACGAGCACGACGAAGCGCGTCAGACACAACACTCACTGCCCTCTCTTGGCCGATCATACGTTGGTGAATCAGTGACTCTAAGTTCAGGAGTGTTTCACGCTCACTAACATCATTGGCGGCAGCTGTTTTAATACCCGTTGTTCGCTCAATTGCCGCATTCACCGATTTCGCAGATACTAATCCATTTTCAGCAAATTCTGCCGCTTGTTCAAGAAGAGTAATTGCCTGCCCTGGCATTGCAATATCGTATACATATCGCTGACTTAAACGGTATGACTCTTTCAGGGCTTGGTACATAAAGGTAACCTTGCGACGGTGCTCAATCATTGGAATATGATCTTCGAGCACCTTAAGCGTGTCGATCTCATTGGTTGGCTGTACGATGATTCGGTTCATCGCACCGGCAAGTGCTGGGGTGCGCTTGCTAATTTGCAGATATTTTTGCTCGTCCATCGTCATAATCATACGCAACCGACCAGCTTCAACGATTGGTAGTAAGAGCGGCGTAAGGTCTACCGACCCAACCCCTTCTTCAAAGAACAATTCAGCATTATCAAGACAAACGATAATGTTTTTAGCAGCATACGCTTCACCCAGCAACGCGCTCACAAGGTTCTCTAAGCCACCACGTGCACCTGCAACCGATAAGAGCCGTGAAGCATCGAGCATAAAGACCTGTTGATACCACAAACCCTTAGGGACTGAATTATCTGGGCGAATAAGTTTTGAAGCGAGCTCATATACTAATTCTGTCTTTCCGACGCCATCTTTTCCAATTAATGCTATTGTTCCGCCGCTATTATTGAGCCCTGAAAGAAGCTGGTTGAGCGTTTCAGTGCGAATTTCACCTCGCGCCATCGTGCCGCCTTGTGAAATGTTCACCCCATATTGGGAAAGGCGAGGAATCCAGCCAAATGACCAGTCACGGCCAATGCCACCTGGTTGCTTGGTTTTCTTACGATTCTTTTCAATTAGATTGGTAAGGTGATGATACCACTGAATACCCTGCAGCAAGTCATCTTCACTGAGCTGTAGGTGCCCCAGCAGTGTTTCACGAGCAGGCATTTGACGCACCATCGCCAAAATTAGAACGCCACCACTTACTTTGCCGTCAACACTATCGGCAATCCGAAGTGCTTCATCAAAAATGGCTTTCGTTTGCTCCGAGGAATCAGATGAAACTTCTTTTAGGAATCCACCGCCTATTCCAAAGCGAACGTCAAAGAACAAACCGCTATTTACTTGCAGTAATGCAAGCGCCAATTGTTTAGGAGTAGGCTGGAGCGGTAAGTGAGCTAGTAATTCAGATTCTGCGCGAGCATGAATCGTCCGTTCTGAGGTATTGATTGGCACCGATTGAAGTTCAGAGTTATACCACTGGGCAATGACAGCAGGAATAGCAGCAAAGCCTAAGAGCAACCAACCCAGCGACATACCGGCGATAAGCAAGAAAATTGCAAATGCCAACAGAAGAACCGCTAGAAGTTCAAAAACAAATATCCATGGCTTGAGCGCTTTACTGTAGCGAGCTAATTGCGCTCGACGCGCGTGCCAATTAAATAACCCTACGTCCATGACGGTACCCATCCAATCGCAAATAAAATTGCCCCTACAATCGGTAAGAGTGGCACAAACCACCAGGCAAACAGAACAACAAAACTATAAAACGCCTGAACAATAATAACCACCACCCCGAAAAGAATCGTAAAGAACCTGATAATAGAACCGATCACTCTTGAGATAAGCTTATCTAAGAATGCCCGCATGGCACCGCCAAAGGTACCATCGCTCCCATTACCAGCCGAAATCTGACGAAACGGCGAGAAAAGCGTCGATAATAATTGACCAATCGAAAAGAAATCGAGCGTCGTAGCAAAACGCTGCGTTGTACGAGCCCACTGATCTGTCCAGCCGCGACCGTACCACCAAGAAATAAGACCCACCAAGAACATGGTTATATTATAGCAGCATAGAGGTTAAATAGTAGGATATAATAGAAGATATGCCTCAATCTTTTACGATTATTCTTGGCAAAGCCGTCCGATACGCCGCGCGCCTTCGCGGGGGTGGCTCTGCCCTACCCGGGCTTTTCGTTGAGCGAATCAGCCCAACCTTTGTTCCAGATACGCTCGCACAACTTCCTCACGGAGTAGTGGTTGTTAGTGGTACGAATGGAAAAACCACTACAACCAAGATGGTTGTTTCTTTGCTCGAATCTCAAGGATTAAAAGTCTTCACCAACCGAACCGGGAGTAACTTTGTACGTGGTGTTGCCGCAGCACTACTTGGTGATATAGATACCAAAGGTAAACTCGATGCCGATATCGCCGTTTTGGAGCTCGATGAAGCTCACGCTGTGAAATTTGTTGAAATTGTACCACCACGCTATTCGTTACTGCTTAATGTTATGCGCGACCAACTTGACCGATTTGGTGAAATTGACAGCACCGCTAAAATGCTTGAGAAGATTGCCCTTGCAACCACTGACACTGTCGTTATTAACCGAGAAGACGACAGAGTTCGCCAAATTGCCACAAAGCTCCCTAAAACCACGACCGTCCGCTATTTTGGGCTCGCCGATCAATTACTTTCTCAGTTCCCTAACGACGACAGTCTTCATGATAGTCCAGCTACCAAAACTACTATCAAAGCAGCAAAAGACCGCCCCGAAGCCGATGTCTTACTGAAAGATTTCAATGAAAAAGGCGCTGCTTTTACGGTTGCGCGTAAAGACTTCGTAACACCACTCAAACTGAAGGGCGTCTACAACATCTACAATAGTGCCGCTGCCCTAGCACTTGTTCGATCAATCACACCAAAAGCCTCTATTAACAGCCTGCTTGGTGCCCTCTCAACCGTTACTCCAGCTTTTGGACGAGGCGAAACAGTAACTGTAGGTGGGCAACCGCTTGAATTAGTTCTCGTTAAAAACCCGGCTGGATTCCGCCTCGGCCTTGAATCGTACAGCCCCGAGGGCTATGCCACTATGATCGCTATTAATGACAATTACGCCGACGGTCGCGACATGTCATGGCTTTGGGATGTCGATTTCACCAAGTTAATCGATTATCCTGTGTACGTTACCGGCGTGCGTGCATACGATATGGCACTACGCCTGCAATATGATGAAGTTGGTATGGAAAAAGTTGAAACCAGCTTAAGTGAAGCGCTCAGTGACTTTATTGCGCGGCATCCCGATACCCCTAAGCGTATTTATTGTACCTACACAGCCATGCTCGCCCTTCGTAAAGAACTGTCTAAAATTACTCGAGTGGAGGTAGTCTCATGACCAACGCGGCAACCAAGCAAACTATCACCGTCTTGCAACTTTACCCTCGCGACATGAACATTTACGGCGACCACGGTAACCTTCAGGTTATTATTCGCCGACTCGAGTGGTACGGATATACGCCACAAGTTATTTCATATAATGTTGGCGATAAGCTGCCAGCCGAAGCCGATCTTGTCATTGGTGGTGGTGGCCAGGATAGTGGACAAGAGAAGATTCACGCCGACCTTTTGAAGATTGGGCCCACTCTTAAAAAATGGGCAGATAACGGTACCCCAATGTTAATGGTGTGTGGTCTTTATCAGCTATTTGGCCGTTTCTTTAAAACACTTAACAACACGATGCTTGAAGGTATTGGTATTCTTGATGTTGAAACATATGGCACAACGGAACGACTTATCGGTAATATCGTTACCACGAGCGACTCTTTTGGTGAGATTATTGGGTACGAAAACCACAGCGGACAAACCTTCTTGGGTGAAAATACAAAACCATTTGCAACAGTAGTTCGTGGTGCTGGCAACAACTCGAAAGATGGCCACGAGGGAGCAATTTATAAGAACGTGATTGGAACCTACCTGCACGGCTCTATTTTGCCGAAGAACCCTGCGCTTGCCGACTTCCTTATTAAAACTGCAGTTAAGCGAAAATACGGGAAATTTAGCCATGACCTTATCGACGACATGTTTGCCGACCTTGCGCGTGAAGTTGCGCGGGAACGACCTCGTTAGACTGCTCACCTACCTCGGAAATTATAATTCGTTTTCTTGTACATCCAGAGACAAGCGGCCGAGAGCAGGCTGACATATACACCCCATATGCTAATAGGGATAGCTAGTTCACTTTGCGCCCACGGAATTTCTGACACAAAACGCGCTACTGAAACCATATACTCAAGGAGCCAAGAAGTTGGTACGGCGAGCAATTCGATACATGGGAGTGAAATAATAACCCCTACCCCACATAGAAAAGTGAGTAGCATCGCCAAAGGAACAAGTGGAACTACTAATATATTCGCAATAATAGCGACATTGGAAATAACGCCAAAACTTAGTGCGATAACTGGAACAGTTACAAGGTGTGCGGAAATCGTTTCGCCCAAGATGGCCCTGAAGGCACCTGGTTCTTTTGGCCCAAAGAAATATGTTTGCAAGAGCGGCGCCACAATCATCACTCCAGCAAAAGCCGAGAAGCTGAGTTGCCATCCCAAATCACCCCAAACGTAACTTGGCTGAAAGGCAACGGTTAGGGCCGCTGCGATCGGTAGCAATACTAACGGATGAAAAGCATGGCCGTAATACCACGAAAGCAGACTCATACCAGAAACAAGGCCGGCACGCGTCATACTGGGGCTTAAGCCCGTAACGGCCATAAAGGCAAAGATCATCAGACTCGACGATACAACCGATAGATACTTGGAAACCCGAAGCAATAATTTACGAGCCATACGCACTAATATGGTAAGGTTATACCCACTTGCGACTACGATATGGGTTAACCCGGCGATTTTAAGCGCATCAGCGAGGTCAGTCGGTAGGGCGCTTTTCTGACCCGTCAAAAACCCAATACCAAGACTAGCCTGCGGCTCTTTAATAACGGTACGAACTTTATCCGCAAACCAGTCGCGTACTACCCGGCCCATGTCGGCGGTAGGTGATCGCATCACAGAGTCGAGTTTAGTGAGACTGAGTGAAAGAGGGAAGTTAGCAAAGCCTGTTCTCGCCTCGCCCTTCCCTTCAATAACATCACCGCGCTTTATATCGCGTATGCTGCGCACACTTAAAAACACCGGACCCGACATAGGTTTACCATTTAAACTCACCGTATCGATTTGTAAGGAAGTTGAGCCAGAGCTGTTTTTGGAAGGATCTTCCTTGACTCGCCCGCGCACCGTCACTATATTCCCTATCCACGGTTCATACCGGCTGCGCTCAATTAAGTGGGCCGACCCGTAGCTACAGCCTACAAGCAAAGCACTTAACACTGCGAACGGTAATGTATAAACCTTTCCCACCCACAAACATGCCGATACACAAATAACACCGATGAGACCCCATACAAAAGTAAGTTTAAAAAGAAGTGCAAGCGTCACGCCGCACACGAAGCCGGTACACACCAGTGCAATAATCCATGATGAATGAATTTGTCGTTTCCACCGCCACATGCACTCAGTGTAGAAACATAATCTATGTTCAGTTTTAACTTATGAGCAAAAATAAAAAACACCCCCGGTAGCGATTATGGGGTGTTTTCTATAAATGAATAATCATTCCTTGGAGGGACCAGTGGGGCTTGAACCCACGACACCCTGCTTAAAAGGCAGGTGCTCTAACCAGCTGAGCTATGGTCCCGGCCTTATGCACTATACAGCAACAGAGGTACGCTGTCAATTACATAACCAATACTTGAGTTAAAAATCGACTTCTTTTTAGTGTTTTTTATCAGATTTTTCAGCTAAATGAGCAGGCTTCGTAAAGAAGAGATCGACAATTGCTAATATTACGCCAGCGCTAATAATGACGTCTTTGTACTCTTTTAGAACCGTGTATACTGTCGCCCCATCACCCTCAAGTGGCAATGCATACCCAATTGGCTCAACCAAGAAGGCGAGTGCCAATGCCGTAAATAATAATGACCCAATCACGCGAGGAATCGGTTTTTTATATGCGTACCCATGAAAGAGTAATAATATAGCCGGCAGCAACACTACTAATGACTGCGTGACAGCCTGTGTGATGACACCCTCTGGAAACAACCCTGTACTTGAAACAAGCAGCCCGGCGTCATAGCTCCAAAGCGTACTGAGCATTGCACCGGCAGTGAGGGCTAGTCCAAGAAGGCCAAAGCGACGCTTTGAAATAAATGCGCCTGTAAACAAAATAACAGCAACGCCAGCAAATACCAGAATCGGTATCACTACCAAAGACTCCCGTCGCTTGTTTCATCGAATTCAGCAACAATACCAGTCTTTATACCAGCCTTTTCAACGCTGCCCGCAGGTAATTCTACGACATACCGAGCTTTTTCTTTAGGCTTAAAAATCGTATCAGTTGAGAGTTCAGGCCCCGCATTTTTTACGACATAGACCACTTTCTTATCATTATTGAGCCATAAAATATCCAGCGGCACTTTCATGTCCTTCATCCATATACCCCATTGGTCGTCGCTTTCAAATTTCATAAGCAGCCCACCATCAAGAGCAAGCTGACTTACTCCAGAGAGCCCTTGTGTCCGCTCGGCATTATCGTCTGCTACTGCTAGGTGGTAGATACCGCTACCAACCCGGAATTCTACAGTCGGTTGAAAATGAGTCGCTGCATATGCACCCACCGAGTAGACTAAAAGCGCTACAAGGCCACAGATAAGAATTACCGTCGTCATTGGTCGCCATGTAATACCACTGGGCCTATTCATAAGCCCAGTATATCATTGAATTTTCTTATTTTGAGGATAAGGTTAAGCGCCAACCTTGTCTTTTTTATTGCGTCGCTTCGCATTAAGTTCAATGTATTCAATAATTGGTGCTGCCACATTACGTCCAGTAACATTTTCAATACCAAACCCAGGACTCGCGTTAACTTCAAGAATCAATGGTCCACGCTCAGAACGCATCATGTCGACACCGGCAACGTTAAGACCCATAGCCTTAGCCGCCTTGATTGCCATCTTGCGTTCTTCTTCTGTGAGCTTAATCTTCGTACCTTCACCACCCTTGTGGAGGTTTGATCGAAAATCGTCATCAAGGCTCTGCCGCTGCATGCTCGCAACAACGCGACCACCCACAACAAAGGCGCGAATATCAGTACCAGCAGACTCTTTCACAAACTCTTGAAGCAAAATGTTTGTTCCGTCTTCGTTTGTAAGGTAGAAGGCCTGAAGTACAGACTTTGCGGCTTTCTTGGTCTCTGCGAGTACCACACCATTTCCATGGGTACCACGTGCAAGCTTAATAATCACAGGTGTTCCACCGAGCTTATCAATAAGGTCGTCGATGTCGGCAGAGTTTCGTGATACGACCGTTTTAGGGATACCTACACCAGCCTTAGCAAGAAGCTGCATACTACGCAGTTTGTCACGAGAACGGTTAATAGCTAGTGAGCCAGAAACAGTATAAACACCCTGCATCTCTAGTTGACGCACAATCGCCGTACCGTATCGAGTCATATTCGCAGCAATGCGCGGAATAATAGCATCGAACTTACCAAGGTCTTCGCCCTTGTAGCTTACAGTTGGGTTGTTTTTTTCAATTGAAGCATAACAGTCACGATATTTAACAATCGTTACTTCGTGTCCGCGCTTAATCGCCTCTTCTTTAAGACGTTTTGTCGAATAGTTACCGTTACCGTTCGAAAGGATTGCAATTTTCATAGTTTTCGACCTCCGTCATTATCAAGTTCTGCGTTACGTGTTACATCTACGAGCATGGTGTTATTTCGTAAGAAACGACGACCGATTAGCACCTTCATATTCATCATTGTGCGTTTTGTTATCCCGATGCGTATTGGATATTCTTGCCCCTGGATCACCACCGTTGTATCAATGAGGTATCGTCGCAGTCGGTGTCCGCTCGAGCTACGCGTATAGACGGTGGCAAACTTTTCGATGATTACTGGTTTGTACTGTGAGTCAACCGGAACAATCTTCAGTACCTTTTTGCGGGTTTTAGGATCTACGAACTCTTCAATCAGTTCACAGTGAAGGGCACCAGAATAAGCGCCGGTATCAACTTTCGCCAATACTTCGACGACGCCAAGTTCAGGGAAGGCAATCGGTTCAATAATGCCAAGAACAGATTGTTTGTTGTTGCTCATTTCTACGCGTTCCTATGAATTACTTAACCTTATAATTTTAACATAATAAGTAAATAAAGTCAATACTGCTACCGCTTATGGAGGGCTTCGTCGATGAGATCAGCGATACGAGGAACGATATCAAACATATTACCATCTCGGCAGCCATAGCAAAGCTTTAGTACGGGTGAGGCGTTAAATTCAAGAAACCAGTGATTTGTCTGGCTTGGGACCTGCCTATAGTCCTGAATAAGAAAATCTGCTACTAAAAAGTCTGCTTGAAATTTTTCAACGAATGTCTCGATCTCGGCTATGTAATCCTGGTGTATTTCATTGAGCACTTGATAAATTGAACATCCCTCACGAATCATTGAAGCGCTGCTTAATTCAAGGACCTCTCCATCTGCGAGCACCCTCTGATCTGTTAAGAAATCCTTATCGATAATCTGCTCAGTCAGAAGTGGGTACGTAATATATGGGAATGTCAGGAGCTTACGCTCTTCGTTCTCTCTTTGGATAAGCGCTTCAACGGTATGAATTCCGTCTCCTACAACTCGTGGCGTTTGCCGTAATAATGCGGCAACTATTCTGCCCTTCATAATAATAAAACGAATCTCATCACCACTCACCTGCTGCTGAATCAAAACTGTAGACTGTTTGATCGATCGCGCCGTTAGGCAGGCATTTTCTAATGTTTCAATGTCATAGATGTGTCGCGTTAAGCCCTGAGATAACGAGGAGTTGTTTGGTTTTACAATTAGTGGTGCGTACTGATTAAGTAGAGACTGCGCCTCCTCACTTGAAAGCGTATCGTCTACCTCAAGTTCCTTGGTAAACGGAGTTGGAATACCCTGTTGATTTGCATACGTATAGGCAGCCGCTTTATTAACAGAAAATTGTTGAGCAGCTTTACTCGTAAATGGATAGCGAATATGAGCAGCCGGCGTTACCCATGAATTTCCCCAAGGCGAACCATAGCTAACAATTAAGTGCCCATTTTCAAGGCTCTCGGTTATTTCATATCCTCTTGCTTTCAATTCAGCAGCAAGAAGCTTATGCGATGCATATGGGTTGGCGGATAACTTCATTAATTGTTTTTCGTCTCTAGGGGAAAATATTTATAAATATCGTTTAATGTTTCTATTTGAGTAGAAATCATATACTCCTTTTACCTTATCACAGACTAGCGTTCGCCAACAGGGCGGGTCGTCGCATTCGAATGAGCGGAGCGCCATAAAACGTCTTGTCCGGAGCTTGTTTTATTTGTTGAAATCCAAAGCGTTCATAAAGCGAAATTGCCCTTGTATTTGCTTTAAGAACCGAAAGATCTATAGGTTTGTTGCCAAATAGTTGAATCGTTTTTTCAAGCAACGCACTGCCAGCACCTTGGCTTTGAAATGTTGGCGCTACAAATAGCCCGCCTATTTCCGTCATCTGATTACCACCACGATTTACTAGTATATATCCGGTGATCTCGTCTGATGTAGATGTTGCAACCAGTATATACGTTTCATCCTTTGCTATTTTTTGCTCCAAGGAATGTACAAACCGTCTTTTACTACTTTGATTCGGCTCATATCTTTTCAGGAACCGTTGATAATTATCTTGAGCAATCAATGCTGTGTAATTTTCTCGGTGAACGAGCGACGAAATAGCATACAATTCAGGAAGGTCCTCGATCTTTACAGCACGAGCTAGGACACTTCCCATCGCTCTATCCTCGCCAGCTACCGGATTCTTGAGCAAGCTCCTCAAGCAGTTTTCGCTGCTTCTTCGAGAGCTTCGTTGGCGTATCAACCACAATACTTACAATATGCGGCCCCCGCTTGTCTTCATTGCGAAGGTGCGGCACGCCATGGTTAGAAAGCTTGAAGTCGGTTCCACTTTGCGTTCCGGCTGGAACCTTCATGCGAACCATTCCGTCGACAGTTTCAACATCAATTTCAGTACCAAGCGCGGCATCAACCATTGAAACGTGCTCTTCCGAAAGAATAATATCGCCTTCACGAGTAAAGTGTTTGTGAGCTTTGACGCGAATATGGATATAAAGGTCACCCTTTTCACCACCGCCAATTGCTTCACCGCGACCGCTGAGTCGAATAGTAGCGCCGTCATCAACACCAGCAGGGATCTTAACTTTAATTGCCTGCTTTTTGCGCTGCGTACCAACGCCGCGACAAACGCTACAAACTTTTTCCGGTACCTTACCAGCACCATGACAGGTTTCACAAGGAACAGTCTGTTGAATCGCACCGAACATTGTATTCATTACACGGGTTTGTTGACCGGCCCCATGACAGGTTTCACAAGTCTTCATTTGATAGCCCGGCTCAACCGTTGAGCCCTTACAATGCTCACAAGTATCTTCAAGATCAAGCGACATTTCGTGCTCAAGCCCAAAAATCGCCTCTTCAAAGGTAAGTTGGAGTTGTACCTCAACATCACGACCTTTTTTAGGACCACGCTGGCGAGAACTGCCACCACCAAAGAACTGGTCGAAGATATCACCAAAGCCACCACCAAAGTCAAAGTTTGCACTTTGTCCACCAAAGCCACCGAAGCCTTCAAAAGGATTGCCGCCACCATACCCGCCGGCACCACCGCCAGCAGCACCGCCGACACCTGCGTGACCGAATTGGTCGTAACGTTGTCTCTTTTGGGCGTCCTTTAGAACGTCGTACGCTTCATTAATCTCTTTGAACTTTTCTTCATTTCCACCTTCTTTATCCGGGTGGTGCTGAACAGCAAGACGACGATACGCCTTCTTTAGTTCATCAGCCGAGGCATTCTTAGAAACCCCAAGTACTTCATAGTAATCACGCTTACTCATATCTGTATTTAGTATACGTATTTAGCACTCATATGTCTAGAGTGCTAAATAAAAAAATGGCCGCACTGAGGCGACCATTTTAAAGAGTAGAGAGCTATACCGCGCGTCGGCGACCAGTAATAGCCTTCCAGATAAAGAGCACTACGACTGCACCGAGAAGTGCAACCAAGAAGCTCCAGATGTTAAAGCCAGTGAACCCTTCACCGCCAAGCAGCCCAACCAGGAAACCACCGACAACTCCACCGATAATACCTGCGACGATATTACCCAGCAATCCCTGCTCTGCGTCAGTTTTAGTGATCATTGAGGCTACCCATCCGGCTAATCCACCAACGACCACCCATGTTATGATGTCCCATAATCCCATATTACATCCCTCCTTAACGTTAGGTGATACACTCCTTATTATACTCCCACTTCTTGTGCCCGCCCACAAAAGGTATACTGAGTAGTATGTCTCGCCTCAATAAAAAAGTATCAGAAAATAAAGTGTATCGCTTCGACCTTACCTGCGAGGGAAAGCGTTTTTTTGCTACTGAAAAAGAGGCGTTAGAGGCCGCTGATATTGGAATGCTCGAAAATATGAGCGTTTCGCTTGGGGTGTATCACTGCCCAACCTGCCGAAACTGGCACCTTACCAGCATCAAGCCTCATCCGCATTCATCTCGCAATTATTAGTAGTAAGCACAAGGGCTTCATGCTACACTTACCTCAATGAAACCGCTAATTAGAGCCTTCGGAGCCACATTTGGAATTTTGCGCGCAGAGTACCGGCAAATTGCCAACCGTTACTTTACCGATATTGAACGTTTTCCTGGCAATGCCCGCGAGATATCACAGCAAATACTTGATCGGCTCTGGTACGGCGACTTCTATCGCACAAGCTTAGGGCACTACAACTTCTTTTGGATGCGCGATTTTGGCACGGTTGCAGAATCACTGGTTCATCTTAACGAAACTACGCATGTTCACCATACACTACGCTGGGCAATGCGCCATTATCGTCGCAGTGGCCGCGTGAAGCTATGTATTGATAAGAGTGGAAATGTATTTAACGCGCCAGGCCTTCCTAGCATTGATGCGCTCGCCTGGCTATTGCATTCACTGGTTGTAAGCCATTATTATCTCAACGCCGATGAAAAAGAGTTTCTTAACGCAGAGTTAGCCCGGTTTGTTGATCGGTTCTTAACCGAAGAGGGCGATATCAAACAACGCGTCCGATATGCCGAGATGCGCGATGCAGTATATTACGATCGAAGCGCGTATGCAGTTGCTTTAATTGGACGCATGGCGCAATGTACTGATATTTTACGACTTGATTTCCCTTTTGCACCCTCGATTTATAGCGCCCTTTTAATTAAACATTATTGGACCGGCCACTTTTTTAAAGCCGATCGCACCAGTACAAACTTCAGCTCAGATAGCTCTCTGATTCCTTTCTTCCTCCGCGTTGTCGATGACGAAGAGATGGTCAATAAAACCCTCGACTATATTAACGAGAAAGAGCTCAACCTTCCTTATCCAATGAAGTATGGTGAAAAACCTTCGAAGAAGTTGCGCTATCGTTTTGGTATGGGGCCAATTTCAATGCCAAACTATACCGAAACGTCTTTGTGGACCTGGCATGCAACCTATTACCTTCATCTGCTTCACCGCTATGGGCGTGATGAATATAAAGCCCAGTATGCTAAATTTAGCGAGTTGATTGAACGGCACGGCACCTACCCCGAGCTTACTAAGCCCGACGGATCTTGGTATTATGCTCCGTTTTATAGAGCCGACCCGGGCATGGTATGGGCGGCGCTATTCCTTGAACTACCTCAAGAATAAATTGACTTTTTCTATTTTACTGATATAGTATTATTTAACTCGTAAGGGTAAGGTCTGCAGTTTTCTGTAGATAACGAGCGTCGCCGAGCTCACATCGGCATCATAGAGGGGCAGGCTATGACCACCGCAACGCTGAGGAAGCCCACCCGCAAGTACATCTCCGGTCGGGGCTTCATCACCCCGGAGCGCCTCTTCCGCACCGCGCGTCGCAACCAGCGCGCGCAGATCCGCGGTCGCCGGCACCTCAGGGTGCTGTTGTTCCGTACGGACCAGGGCGTCGAGACCATCGGCCTCTACGTCATGGAGGCGTGGCGCAACTCCGACGGCTCCATCGGCATCAAGGGCACGGTCGCCGAGTCCGGCGAGACCTTCACGGGTTCCTTCGACCCCAAGATCTTCGCCGGCCCGATCAACATCCCGTCGATCGTCACCGCCTGACCCTCCGCCCCGCGGCTCACCCTTTACCGGGTAGGGCCGCGGGGCACATTAATTTCTAGATATAAAAATAGCCGGCTTATCACCGGCTATTTTCGTTTTTAGTGACTATTTCTTTTCGTCAACTACTTCGCCTTCAACAGCTTCGTCAGACTTCTTCTCATCAGTCTTGTCTTCACCGTCTTCAGCTGGCGCTTCCTTGGCAGCTTGCTCATAAAGCTTCGCACCAATTGGCATGATTGCGTCGTTGAGTGCCTTCAAAGCAGCTTCAAGTTCGTCCTTATCAGTTGCATCCTTGTGCTTCTTCGCTTCTTCAACTGCGTCAAGAATCACTTTTTTATCTTCGTCAGAAATCTTGTCCTTGAACTCATCTTGGTCAGGCATCTTTTCTGCTTGGTAGATAGCATT
This sequence comes from uncultured Candidatus Saccharibacteria bacterium, assembly GCA_963517285.1. GTDB lineage: Bacteria > Patescibacteriota > Saccharimonadia > Saccharimonadales > Saccharimonadaceae > Microsaccharimonas. The sequence continues at coordinate 340,600 of CAUQDN010000002.1, read as the reverse complement.
CTCGAGTTGGTTACGAACATCAACTGCTTCACGCTTCTTCTTGTCTTCTTCTGCGTGCTCTTCAGCTTCCTTCGCAGCCTTTTCGATATCTTCCTTGCTCAAGTTACCACTGTTTTGGATGGTAATTGATTGTTCCTTACCGGTACCCTTGTCCTTAGCGGTAACATTCAAGATACCGTTAGCGTCGAGGTTGAAGGTAACTTCAATTTGTGGAACACCGCGAGGTGCCGGCGCAATACCATCAAGAATGAAGCGACCAAGACTCTTGTTATCAGTAGCCATTTCGCGCTCACCTTGGAGAACGTGGATTTCAACTTGTGGCTGGTTATCAGCAGCAGTTGAGAATGTTTCGCTCTTAGAAGTTGGGATAGTAGTGTTTCGCTCAATAAGCTTGGTTGATACACCACCCATAGTTTCAATACCGAGGCTAAGTGGAGTCACGTCGAGAAGGAGTACATCCTTAACATCACCCGCAAGCACACCACCTTGAACTGCAGCGCCAATGGCTACAACTTCGTCAGGGTTCACGCCCTTAAGTGGGTCTTTACCGAAGACAGCTTTCACCTTTTCAACGACAGCTGGCATACGAGTCATACCACCAACGAGAACGATTTCGTTGATTTCGCTTGCCTTAAGTCCAGCGTCTTTAAGGGCTTTCTCCACTGGTTCAGCAAGACGGTCAATAAGGTCTTTTACAAGCTCTTCAAGCTTCGCACGAGTAAGCTTCGTTTCAAAGTGCTTTGGACCTTCAGCATCAGCAGTAATGAATGGAAGATTTACTTCATATTCGTTAGTAGTTGAAAGTTCCTTCTTAGCTTTTTCAGCTTCGTCCTTAAGGCGTTGCATAGCTGCGTTGTCGCCCTTAAGGTCGATACCGGTTTCTTTCTTAAATTCATCGAGGAAGTGGTTAACGATACGGTTGTCGAAGTCTTCACCACCAAGGTGAGTATCACCATTAGTACTCTTTACTTCAAAGACACCGTCGCCCAGTTCAAGGACTGAAACGTCAAAAGTACCACCACCAAGGTCGAAGACAACAATCTTTTCATCTTTCTTGCTTTCAAGACCGTATGCAAGTGCCGCAGCAGTTGGTTCGTTAATAATACGCTTTACTTCAAGGCCGGCAATTTTACCAGCGTCTTTTGTAGCCTGTCGTTGTGAGTCATCGAAGTACGCAGGAACAGTAATAACTGCTTCGGTGACTTTTTCACCAAGAAAGGCCTCGGCGTCAGCTTTTAGCTTTGAAAGGATCATTGCTGAAACTTCTTCAGGAGTGTAATCCTTGTCGCCCATCTTTACCGCTACGCCATCGCCTTTGCTGACGATTTCGTATGGCATGATATCGTGGTCTTTTTGGACCTCTTTATCGCTAAACTTACGGCCAATAAGACGCTTTACACCATAAATAGTGTTTTTAGCGTTAGTAACGCGTTGACGCTGAGCAACCTGCCCAACAAGGCGTTCACCTGATTTATTAATAGCAACGACGCTTGGCGTTGTACGGTTACCTTCGGCGTTAGCAATAACTTCAGGCTTTCCAGCTACCATATAAGCCATAGCGCTGTTGGTAGTACCAAGGTCGATTCCGATGATTTTACCCATATTATCCTCTCCTATTCATTAAAAATCTGGATTGTATCTAGTAATTATTTTAGCACTCTGTTGCTGAGATTGCCAAGTACTCTCATTGTAATAAAATTAGCACTCTCATGTCAAGAGTGCTAATTATACTTTTCATTCCTATTATTGACGAGTAACTTTTACCATCGCATGGCGAATAACTCGGCCATTAAGCTCATACCCAGACTGAAGCTCTTCGGCAATCACTTCTTTATCACCCGTAGCATCTTCGTCAAATTGAATTGCTTCGTGAAGCTCTGGGTTGAATTCGGTACCTGGCGCTGATTCGATTCGCTTTAAGTTAAGTGACTCGAGTGACTTTTCTAGGTTCTTCACAAGACCAGCAACACTTTGTGCCCATTTGTTATCCTTGAGTTCTTCAGGCATATATACAACGGCGCGTTCAATATTATCGATAACTGGCAGCAGTTTTAAAATTGCGCTTGATTGCCCAGCTTCACGTGCAGCCGCTTTTTCAGCATCTACGCGCTTGCGGTAGTTTTCAAAATCAGCTCTGGTTCGCTGTAAGTCTAAGGTAAGTTCACCAAGTTGTTGTTCAAACTCGTTTTGAATATCATCTTGTTTTGCTTTCTTATCTGCCATTATAAAATCTCCTCTAACATTGCGCCGGTATGACGAACCAGACGCATCACCTTTGCATAACTTTGACGGGTTGGGCCAATGACGCCGATGTAGCTGTTGTCGCTGTACGGTGAGCGGAAACGACTAATAATTAAAGTAGCACCACTGCTTTTTCCGATTGGATTTTCTGAACCAATATATACATTGAGTGGTTCATTAGGCGCCGCTTCACGAAGCCACGGTTCGAGGTTATCGAGCAAACGAGCAACTTGTTGGGCGTGTTCACCTTGCATGAATTCTGGTTGAGAAAAGAGATTTCCCATACCGCTGAGATAAAGCTCGTCACCAATTGTCGCGATACCGAGGTTTTGCGTCAACTCAACAAGGCTATCGACGGCACTGCGAATCGCACGGTCGGCGCGGTCACCATGTGTTGAGACCCTGGCTTCAATCGCTCTCGCACTACGATCGAGAAGTTGAGGCTGATTAGCCTGCGCTTCGTTAAGGCTGTTCACGTAGAAACGGTACCCAGCGTCAGTTGGAATGCGACCCGCACTCGTGTGTGGCTGTTCAATAAAGCCCATCTCTTCAAGTTTGGCCATTTCACTACGAATAGTCGCACTCGAAACACCAAATAATTTCGCAAGCATGACGCTTCCTACGGGTGCCGCAATTTCGGCATGTTGCTCAATAATAGCAGCTAAAATCAGACGTTGTCGCTCTGTCATATCCTTATTGTACGAGATATTAGCACTCTGTGTCAATGAGTGCCAAACTAGGCTTGAAGTTGAATCTGTAAAAGCAGATCACGAGCGGCTAAGCGCGCTTCGTCATCCTTACGCGTAAAGACATCGGCACGATGAGCGATTTCCATTGAGGCATGAACTGCGCGGTCGAGGTCATCATTGATAATAAAGTGATAGTACGGTAATTCAAGCGCACGGGTGAGCTCTTTGATTGCAGTAGTGCGTCGCTTTGGCCATTCTTTGGCGAATTCTTCTGATGTCGCATAGCGTCGCCTTAAACGAGACACCCATGTTTCATAATCGGGTGGCACTACAAAAATAGCGACAACCTCATTTGATACGTTTTTATATTCTTGAACCCCTTGCACATCAATATCAGTAATCGCAATACCCGCCTCTGCGGCTCGCTCGACTTCACTGATAGATGTCCCGTACACAGTTCCGTGTACAAACTTTGCTTCAATAAAGGCGCCCTTTTTTAGCATCGTACGAGCGGTTTCTTCATCGATAAAGTGATAGTCTTCGCCATCTATTTCAAGCACACCTTCGTTATACCGCGGCTTACGAGTGGTATGCGAAATAATTTCACTAAAGTGAGGCTTCTTTAAAAGTGCACGTTTAATTGTATCTTTACCAGCACCGGAGATTCCGACAAGAAGGGCAATTTTTGTGTTTTTAATAACCTCAACCGCTTCTTTTGGCGGTTCATAATCTTCGATGAGCTGTTCTAAATCCATGTCTCAGTATAGCATTAGTCGCGCTTGAGCATCACCATGAATGCTTCAGATGGAATGTCCACTTTTCCAAATCGCTTCATGCGCTTCTTACCCTTTGCCTGCTTTGCGAGGAGTTTTTTCTTACGAGAAACGTCACCACCATAGAGGTAGCCGGTCACGTCTTTACGATAGGCACTAATGTCTTCACGGGCGATAAATTTACCACCAATACCTGCTTGTAAAGAAACTTGGAAACTCTGTCTTGGAATTACTTCTTTGAGTTTTTTAACCATCTCGCGCCCCAGACTTTGTGATTCAGAACGGTGCGCCATCACACTTAGTGCATCTACCATTTCACCAGAAACATAAAAGTCAACTCGCACAAGATCTTCCGCACGGTAAGTATCAAGTTCATAATTGAATGACCCATATCCACTAGTAATCGACTTGAGCTGGTCGTAAAAGTCGGTCAGCAAATTTGCAAGTGGTGCTTCAAAACTAACCAGTGCACGTTCATCGATGTAGCTAAGGTTCGATTGGCGCCCACGCTTTGAAATAATCAATTGAATCACTGGGCCGATAAATTGTTGTGGTACGACGATTTCTCCCTTAATCCACGGCTCACGAATTTCAGTCACCTTACTCACATCCGGCAGGTTGCTCGCGCTTTTAATGTCAAGTTCTTCACCTGAGCTGAGCGAAACTTGATAGTCAGTAGAAGGGTTAGTGACAACCAAATCAAGATTATATTCACGCTCCAGTCGCTCGCGAATGATATCCAGGTGAAGCAGACCCAGGAACCCGATACGAACGCCGAATCCTAATACCGGTGAGTTCTCAGGTTCGAATTGCAAGGCAGAGTCACTCATACTGAGCTTTTCAATTGCATCCTTCAGGTCTTGGTAATCGTCATTGCTCACCGGAAAGAAGCCAGCATACACAAATGGTTTGACAAGTTTATAGCCCGGCAGTGATTCTGAAGCAGGCTTACGACGAACAGTCACTGTATCGCCCACACGAGCTTCACGAGTTGATCGAAGGTTCGTAACGATATACCCAATTTCACCTGTTTTTAGTGAATCACTTGGCTTCATGGTTGGGCTCAATGATCCAACCTCGAGTGCAATACCCGATGCACCGGTTGCCATCATGTCAATTGTGTCGCCCTTTTTGATTTCCCCATCGAAAGTACGAACGTAAAGAATCACACCGCGATAGTCGTCGAAGTAGCTGTCGAAAATCAGTGAACGAGTTGCGTCGTCTTGAGCACCCTGTGGCGGATCGATCTTTTCGACAACTGCATCAAGCACATCGTCAACACCCTCACCCGTCTTGGCACTAATTTTAATAATGTCCTCTTCTTTACATCCAAGTAAGTTAATTACTTCTGCACTTACTTTTGGAACATCGGCAGCTGGAAGATCAATCTTATTTAGCACCGGAATAATCGTAAGGTCAGCTGCCATCGCAAGATACACGTTAGCTAGTGTTTGCGCTTGAATACCTTGTGAAGCGTCGACTACAAGGATAGCACCTTCGCAGGCTTGAAGACTTCGCGAAACTTCATAGCTAAAGTCAACATGCCCTGGGGTGTCGATAAGGTTAAGCTCATGGTCTTTGTAGTTCATGCGAACCGGTGCGAGCTTAATAGTAATACCCTTTTCGCGCTCAAGATCCATACTATCGAGGAGCTGAGATTTCATATCGCGCTTTTCAACGGTGCCTGTTAATTCGAGCATACGGTCAGCAAGTGTCGACTTGCCGTGGTCGATGTGCGCGATAATACAGAAGTTGCGAATATTGTCTTGGGTCATTTAGTCTACTTTAGGTTGTTTAAATAATATATCTCGAGTGCGTTTAATAATTGGATTCACCTCTTCGAGCTTGAACAGTCGACATACTATTATATAGGTTAATACGCTAATACTCACGATAAATACGAATTTGATAAATGCAGAGAAGAACACGTCTTCAACACCAAGCGGCATTGTTGCTACCAATATATACGTTACAATCGCCGTAAAACCAGTCGCGCTCATCATGCGCCAAATTGCATTAAGGAACGGTTTGTCAAAAATACCCTTAATTCGACGCGACATAATGATGAACAAGATTGCAGCTTCAACTGCCGATACGATCACTGCCGCCCACGCCAAACCGTAGACACCCATATTAAGTCCGGTTGAGAACCAAATCGCCAAAATAATATTGAGGCTAATAGTAAAGAGTGAGATATAAAGTGGGGTTTTCGTATCTTGTTGAGCATAGAAACTTCGTGCTGAAATGAAGTAAATCGAACGAAAAAGAATCGTGAGCGCGAGCACCGCCAAAATACCCGCCATATATGGGTCACCGCCTGGGTTAATAAAGTGCACGAGATAGCCACGACCGAAATACGCTACGACAGTAACCGGTAGCGCCAACCAAATAATCACACGAAGCACCGTTTGCAGTTCGCTTTTAAAGAGGTCAGGGCGCCCCTGCCCGAGCCGCTCGGTCATCTTCGGAAAGGCCGCCGTACTAATCGCTACACCAATGAGGTTAATCGGTACGAATGAAAGTGTCATTGCCTGTTGGTAAGCACGGACACTACCTGAGGCCATGCGTGAGGCAAGGTTAGTTTCAACAATACTGTTCACGTAGTCGATACCTTGGTCGAGTGAGCGTGGCGGCAAAAGGCGAAGCACTTGTTTAAGTCCCTTATTCTTCCAATAAATTTTAAACCGGTAGTCAAAGCCCATACCATATAGACCCAAACTACTTACAATCATCTGCAAAATCGAACCGAGTACAACACCGAGTGCCACACCCATAATTCCACCATCAAAGATTTGCCAGCCAAACAAGTTAATGCCATTCGTAAAGAAGAACGCACCAATAATAATACCGATGTTATAGAGGACCGGCGCTAAAGCAAAGAATGCAAAGCGTCCAACCGCTTGCTGCATACTTGCAAATACCGTCGCAATAGCAAACAGGAACGGGTTAATCGCGATGACTCGCATCATACTTACTGCCAACGAACGACTTGATTCGTCGAGACCAGGGCCAACAACATAATGGACGAGCGGGTCAGCAAAGATAATAATAAGTACACTAGTAGCAAGTGTGACAAGTGCCAATAGGTTCAACAAACTCGTTGAAAGCTCCCAAGCAGACTTTTTATTACCTTTTGAAAGACGCTGGTTAAAGACAGGGATAAATGTGACACTCAAGGCCCCGGAAACAAGAATGAAGAACATAAAGTCCGGGATTGTGAATGCTACAGTATACGCGTCGATACCCGTTGGATAGGTTTCGTAGTAAAGACTGTTAAGAAGACGGTCTCGGAATAACCCAAGCAAGCTTCCAACGAGTGACGACCCAGCAAGCAAGGCTGCCGCTAACTTGAGCGGCAACCTTCTATTCGCCTTCGAGATCGTAGCGCGAAAATTTATCATTCAAACCTTCGTCCGCGCCTAGGTTAGTAGAGAGCGGCTTCCTTTGGAAGTTTTGCGTCCTTTAGTATTTCAACAACTTCTTTTTCTTCAATCGTTTCTTTCTTCACTAGCGCCTTAGCAAGTTCATCGAGACTCTTGCGATTCGCCGTAATGATAGTTTCAGCACGTTGACTTGCTTCTTTGATAAGCTCGGCAACTTCATTATCGATTTCGCGAGCAGTGTCGTCACTGTATGGGCGTTCGTGGGTAATTTTATCGAATACCATACCACCGTTATCTTCATGGAAAACTTGATCGCGAAGTTTAGAACCCATACCTTGTTCGATCACCATGTCACGAGCAATTTCAGTTGCTTTTCGAAGGTCTGATCCGGCACCGGTTGTTACGCGATCAGCACCGTAAATAATCTTTTCAGCAATACGGCCACCGAGTGCACGAGCCAGGATATCTTTAAACTCAATCACACTGGTGTAGTTTCGATCTTCCGGTGGGAGGAACCAGGTAACACCACCGGTACCGCCGCGAGGAATAATAGTTACTTTGTGAACCGGGTCGCTATCTGGAGCAACATGACCAACTAGTGCGTGACCAGCTTCGTGGTAAGCGGTCATGAGCTTTTCTTCTTCATTCATAACCTTAGCTTTACGCTCTGGACCAATCGCAACCTTTTCAAAGGCTTCGGTAATGTCAGCGTTAGAAATTTTCTTGCTGCTACGGCGAGCGGCTACAATAGCTGCTTCGTTTGCAATATTCGCGAGATCAGCACCTGATGAACCAGCCGTCTTAGCGGCAAGCGCATCAAGATTTACGTCGTCTTCAACCGGCTTATTTTTGAAGTGAACCTTCAAAATCGCTTCGCGGTCTTTACGCTCAGGCAGTGTAATGTTTGTACGGCGGTCGAAACGGCCAGGGCGAAGCAACGCTGGGTCAAGTACGTCAGCACGGTTGGTAGCAGCCAGTACGATTACGTTTGTACCGGTATCAAATCCGTCCATCTCAACAAGAATCTGGTTAAGAGTTTGCTCACGTTCGTCGTGACCACCACCCATACCACTACCGCGGCGACGGCCAACGGCATCAATTTCATCGATAAAGATAATCGCCGGAGAGTTCTTCTTTGCCTTCGCAAAAAGGTCACGCACACGAGATGCACCAACACCTACGAACATTTCAACGAACTCTGAACCACTAATACTAAAGAATGGAACATTTGCTTCACCGGCTACAGCACGGGCTAGCATCGTCTTACCAGTACCAGGGTTACCGACCAGCAGTACACCCTTTGGAATCTTCGCACCAAGTGATTCGTACTTTTTAGGGTGCTTAAGGAAGTCAACAACTTCTTCAAGGTCTTGCTTCGCAGCATCATTACCAGCGATGTCAGAAAAGACTACTTTCTTTTTGTCGTCCCCATAAAGAATAGCTTTTGACTTACCAAAGCCCATAGCCTGATTGTTTTGGCCTTGCGCCTGACGCATCATGAACATAAAGAACGCTGCAATCAACACCACAGGAATAACAATAATTGCTAAATTCCAGAGAATATCACCAGTCGCTGATGGGGTCTTCACTTCAATAGTAGCCTCGCTATCAGCCTTTAAACCCTGGTCTTGAAGTGAACCAGTTGGATCCTTGGTTGAAGTCTCGGTAGGCTTGTCGCTGCCTTCAGGGGTAATCTTTAATGTATTACCTTCTACGACAATTTTAGAAATCTCACCATTGTTTGCACGCTTAATCACATCAGAAAGCGGTACTTCCTTGAGATTTTCGTGATTACCGGTGAGCGCAAAGGCAAAGAGCACTCCAAAAACGATGACCACCCAAAAAAGTGTGATTCGTAAAATAGTGCTCGGTTTTTTCTTTGGTGAGGGTGCAGTTGCTGGCATAAAAAGCTATCTCTTCCTTTCGGGCGTTATAAGAAACCTAGGTATATCTATATAATTTTATCAGTTACAGGCTAAAATGGCGAGTACTGAAATGTACCTTCACGCCGTTTCCTGCCTCAAATTTCGCACCTGGTTTCGCAACTTTAATAGCATGGAGCAGCCGAGCAAGTTGCGGTCGAGTCAGTTTGGCCCCTGTTACAAAGCGGAGACTCTCAAGAGCAGCTTTGACGGGCATATGCGTAAATAAGTATCGGCTATACTCTGGGCCTTCGCCTACCAGATTTTTTACTTCTTCGTCAATCGCTCGGCGTAGTGACTTTTGATGAGCATGGAGCGCACGAATTTCTCGCTTAGCTTGTTCTTTCATATCTCGGCTTTGAGATCGCACTCTATTTCGTAAATATGCATCACTTTGATTGGTTGAATCTTCTCGCCACTCAATTTTATTGCGCAATGCGTAAGTAATAAGTGCAGCTTTTTCGGTATCTAACAGTGGGCGCACAACATCCGAGTCAAGCGCCGCTAAACCTCGCCACCCCGTTCCACGCGTAAGATTAATCGCCACGGTTTCAACTAAATCATCAAGGTGATGAGCGGTAGCAATCGTAGCATCGTGTTTACGAGCAAGGTCTCGTAAAAACGCATAACGACGATTTCGAGCCAACTCCTCACTGGCGTGTGCACCGAGTTCTTCTCGTTTCATTTCAAAGGGCAGACCGTAACGCTGAGCAGTTTGTTTTACGAAACTTGCATCCAGGTGCGAATCAGGGCGAATGCCATGGTCGAAATGAGCGACGATGAGCTCATTATTTCCTTCACGCGTCATCATATCCAATAGCACCATTGAATCGACACCACCACTAACCGCTACGATATACTTCATATATTTAAGTATAAGCTACCGAGTTAGTTGATATAATAGCTAACAATGTCTAAAATCTCAGCTGCTATCAAAAAATCTGCCTCAGAACGCATTCTTGCCTTTGATTTGCTTCGCGGGTATTTTCTATTCGTTATTCTGTTTAACCACCTACAGTACTACCCAAGCGGACTCGATTTTCTTACTGGTCGCGGAATCTTATACGTCTCAACCGCCGAAGGATTTTTTGTAGTTTCCGGTATTGTACTGGGAATCGTCAGAGGGCGTAAACTACTCGGCCAACCGCTACGAGTTGCTACAAAATTATTATGGAAACGAGCATTTCAACTCTACATTACCAGCATTGTTCTTACTCTACTCTTTACAATGATCGGTCAATTCTTCCTCGGTAATACTGGCCTGAAGTTTGGTATCTATTCCGACTGGGCAAACTGGTGGCGCTTCATTTGGGAAACAATCACCCTTAGCTATTCGTATGGTTGGGCCGATTTCCTTCGCCTGTATGCAATCTTCATTTTCTTCGCTCCACTTGCACTCTGGTTGCTACGAAAAGGTTGGTGGTACGTGGTACTACTCACGAGCTTCGGCGTCTGGGCGCTCTATCCTTTCGTACCGCAAATCACTGCAATTTCACAGCCATTTAGCTGGCAGTTCATCTTCTTTGCCGGCTTCGTCATCGGCTTTTACTGGGAAACAATCCTTGCTAGGTGGCGCCAATTATCTCTTAAGATCCGTAAAATAATTGGCTGGTCGTTTGCAACCGCGTTCGTAGTCACCTTACTTATTTCGTTCGCACTCGTATTCGGACACGAATTTAGTGGTGCATTAGGCGAACGTTTAACAGCACTCCATCGAATTGTCGAGCAGTACTTCAATAAAAACCGCCTACCAATTCCACGCATGGCACTAGGAGTTATATGGTTCTGGGGACTGTTTTACATCGTCCGTCGCTTTGAATCGACAATTATTCGATATGCTGGCAATTTCCTGATGGGATTTGGTACAAATTCATTGTACGTTTATACAATTTCAGCTTTTGTCGTATTCTTTGCACATTTAATTATTGCGCCGCCAGGACTTGGTAATTTCTTGCTTAATCTGGTCGTTTCACTCCTAGCACTTGGCCTCGTTCAGCTCGCCGTGCGTACGCACTTCTTAATGAAGGTTATTCCGCGCTAACCTGATATTTCGTGGCTTTGTAGAGTGTATTGCCACTAATACTATCTTTGATTCCAATTGTTTCAATCTTTTTCCATGACTTATCGAATGGTGCCACGTCTTCGTCTTGAGTGTTAGCAATATACCAGATAACCGGATGTGTGGCGGTAAAGGCGTCGATGTCTTTAATCTTGTGCATATCGTTATACTTCAACATATCAAGCGAGCCATATTTGTAATCAGTACTTTCATCGATAAAGTAAATTGGATAGTCTTCGGTTGCATACGGAGCAGCTTCATAGAAAATCCATGGTGCATTAGCAACAATTGGCGTACCAACTGGTGAGTTTGCCTGGGCCTCTTGAACGATCTGCCGAGTAAGAATATGAGTGTTTGAATTCTTGTTGTAGTTGCCGTATTTATAAACATTCGTAATACCAAAAATCATCATGCCGACAATTAGTACAATCGGCAGCACGCGCCATACTTTTTTCCACTTTCGCGTACCAACAATCAATACGACTGCAAAGAAAATTGATAACGCAAGAATTGACGGCACAAGATATCGTTCAACAAATGACGAACGAAGTGGCGGCAATGACGCAAAGAATAGGAGTACTGGCGGAATCCAGGTAAGCGCCGCAATCAAAAGGAATGACTTCTTTTCACGCACATTAAGATGCTTATAGGTGCGTGGAATTGCCGTGAGCGTAATGATAACTACAAACAGCATTGCGAGTGCAATCCAGCTGCGAACTTCTCCATGCTCTAGGTAGAAGAAATAATTAGTAAAGTAGTTCGACGGTGTATCAACTCCGACTGGACCAATCCAGAACCCACCGCCTTGTACAACACCAAGCTGTAATACAAGGAACGGAAGCCATGGCAAGTACAACGCAACCGCAAGACCATATGCAATTAACCAGTCTTTTGTGAAAAACGAAGCAAAGAACTTTTTGTACGTGGTATCGCTACGCCAGGTTTGTGTACCCCACCATACCCAGTGCGCAAGCCACGCTAAGGCAGTGAAGTAGTGCGTCCACATACCTAACGAGACAAGCACACCATACCAAATCCAAAGACTTCTTTTGCCTGTTTCTTTCGCACGAACAAGTAAGTACGTTGCAGCCATGACAATAAGCGTCGCAAGCGTATACATACGGGCTTCATCGCTATAACGAATAAGCATCGGTGAAAGCACCATAAAGAGTAATGAAAGTGTAGCGACCTTACGACCGAAAAACTTACGCGACAAAATAAAGGCAACCACCGTTGCGCCGGCACCAAAGACAATACTTAGCGATCGATACGCCAGCTCAGTCGTACCAAATAGACTCGACCAGACCTTTAAAAGCCAGTAGTAAAGCGGTGGGTGAACATCGGCTGAAGTATAGCGAGCGATATCCCAGAAACTAAATTGAGCAATATATGTACTAAAGGCTTCGTCAAACCAAATAGACGCACGCGGTGCATTGAATAATGTGATAGCCAAAAAGATTGCTAATCCTACTCCAAGGATAATGTAATCTGTTTTTGGGTGATTTTGAAAGAAGACACGTGAAGAACGGAATAGCTGTTTCATAAAGTACCCTCATCATACCATGAACGTTTCTGTCGCGACAACGCTGGTGACGCTGGCAAATTACCCTGTTAAGGGGCTAGCATTCACCGTAAAAGTGTTGTATACTACCCTAGTTATCACACCATCGGGGTGTGGCGCAGTTGATAGCGCGCTCGGTTTGGGACCGAGAGGTCGAAGGTTTGAGTCCTTTCACCCCGACCATAAACGAACTTATCGTAAAAAAGAACCCTCACAAGGGTTCTTTTTATTTTGTGTTACTAGAACTTCTAAGCTTTCATCTTAGTCTTAGAAATAGGTTCTATTGAATATCGTGGTGTCATCCACTTTGTCTTTACATAGAGGAGTAAGGCGCCACTTCCGTACCAAACACTCATAAAGAATACAAACACATTCACAAACGGTATAAGAAGCAGGAAGGCGATAATAAGTGACCCCGTCATTGTAACGAGTAGTATATTGCTTTGCTTTCGCCACGCGATACGGCCAATGTAGTAAGCGGTAAAAAAGCCACTCACAACAAGTACTAACGCCCATGCAATGAATACGATAAATACGAATGGAATCGCGACTATCGTGAACATAAATAAGACCGCAAAGACAGGAACAACGATACATGCGATAAACCCAACGAGTACCGCGAGCATCGTTTGAGAAAACGATTTTACACTCGGAGCGGTTACATTGTGAAGTAAGCGAGGAACCAACAATGCGATTAGCAGTGCCGTAATGATGAACATGAGTGAGCCAATCAAAGCACCAACAACATTGTAGCCTGTTTCGTAGTTTGCCTTGCGCTCTTCACGGGGAGTATAAGTAACCTCTCCCACAACTCGATCCTCGTCACTCTCAGCAAGTTGTTGAGGCGCCGTGTAGTTCATTGAACCGTTTACGGCTGCGCTCGAAGTCAGCGTGAGGAGTTCAACCTCTGCTGTCACATTTCTTCCTACTGTTGAACTTATCGTCGTTGTACTTCCCGTAAGTACGGCGTCTCGACCAACAGCTCCACGTAATGCCACGGCTTGACCGACTGCGACAAAGTCTTTATTTACTCGTCCGTTCGTTTCAAATGACAATTGCTGGCCCGCTAATGAAGCGTTGCCACCAACAGTTCCACGAAGTGTGACTGTTTGACCAGCAAGCCGTACATCTCCAGCAACGTCACCGCTCACATCAATTGTTTGGCCGGCACAAAGCACGTCACCGGTTACTTGACCGCTAATGACAATGTTTTGACCAGCACAATAGAGATCTCCATCAACGCGCCCTTCGACATTAATTGATGAACCGGCTAGAAACGCCGAACCGTCAACTACTTCATCTTTTGATATTGTTGATGTATCTCCAGATTTAAATGTTTGTGCACCAACAAACGTTGTGAGAGCAACAGTTGTAATAACAAGTGCCGCTACCGTTCCCATGACCCATTTCTTCATATATCCTCCTATTGCTCTCTAATATACTGCTTAACTTAGGTATGTCTATGATGTACATCACATCCTACTAGTTAGGCGTACATTCAAACATGTACGCCTAGGCTACATCTAAGCACCGACTATTTAGCGAACTCGATCGCCCGCGTTTCGCGGATGACATTCACCTTTATGGTGCCTGGGTACTGCATAGTGCTTTCAATCTTGTTCGCAATATCACGTGCTAGCTTAATAGCAGAAAGATCATCAACGTTCTCTGGCCGAACGATCACACGGACTTCACGACCGGCGCTAATTGCGTATGATTTTTCAATACCAGGGAATCCGTTAGCGATGTTCTCAAGTTCACGCATACGTTCAGCAAAGTTCTCAGCGCTAATGTTACGAGCACCCGGGCGTGCCGCAGAAAGTGCGTCACACACACGAACCACCAAAGCTTCGACGGTCGTTGCTTCAATGTCATCGTGGTGAGCTTCAATGGCGTGAACAATGCGGTCGTCCATACCGTATTTACGCGCTAGCTCAGCACCAATATGGTGATGCTTGCCTTCAACCTTGTGCGTAACAGCCTTGCCTACATCGTGAAGCAAGGTAGCCGTTTTAGTAATACGTACATCGGCACCGATTTCTTCAGCGATAAGTCCAGCCATGTGGGCCATTTCAGTACTGTGAAGCAGCACGTTTTGGCCGTAACTCGTACGGAACTTCAGCTCACCGAGTAAATGAAGCATTTCTTTTGGAATACCAAGCACGCCAACTTCACGAGCGGCGTCTTCACCGGCGCGCATCACTTCTTTTTCAATTTCTTTTTCAGCCTTAGCAACCACTTCTTCAATGCGGCCCGGGTGAATACGACCATCTTTCATAAGAAGTTCAAGCGTGAGACGTGCAACTTGTCGGCGCAGTGGATCGAAGCTTGAAAGAATAATCATTCCAGGGGTATCATCGACAAGAATATCGACACCAGTTGCACGCTGCAGTGACTGAATATTACGACCTTCTTTACCAATAATTCGGCCCTTCATTTCATCATCAGTCAGCTTAATTGCTGTAACTGTACGCTCGGCCGTTACTTCACTGCTCATTCGCTCCATTGCTGAAACAAGAATAAGCTGTGCTTTTTCCTCAGCGTTGTCACGTGCTTCGTTTTGTAACTTCGCTACAAGTCCAGTAAGGTCTTGCTTAATGTCACGCTCAGTCATTTCAAGAAGCTTTTCAGCGGCTTCTTTTTTCTTTAGACCAGCAATCTTTTCAAGCTTTTCTTGTTGTCGGGTGCGGATTTCACGAATCTCATTCTTCAATTCTTCAACTTCGTCTTCTTGCGAACGAAGTGATTCGGCACGCTTGTCGAGTTCGTCGAGCTTCTTGTCGAGATTTGTTTCACGATCAGCCAAACGGCTTTCAGTCTTTTCCCAAACCTTACGACGGTTCGCTTCCTCTTTTTTCGCATCGTTAGCAAGTTCGAGCGCTTCGTCTTTAGCTTTTAAAACAATGTCGCTCGCCTTGGTTTTTGCATCAGCTAAAAGTTGATCGGCTTTATGTTTTCCACCGGCACGTCGCTGACGATCATACGTAATTGTTCCGCCAACGCCAGCAAGCACTCCGATAACCGCGGCGATAATTCCTTCTACCATATTGTAGTCCTTCCTCAAGAAAGCCCGGCCAAGTGTTCATCTTGGCTAATCTGTAATCACAAACCTTCTTGAAAGTTCAAAAATAAAAAATATTGCAAAAGTCCCTGGATAAAAATACAACGGACTACTTACATTGTAGCGCTCATATAAAAGACTTGGCAATGCCAATTGTCAAGATTATTTTCGTGGCTGGGTGATATTAGCTTCCCCACCGTATTCAGGCAGAACAATCTCGTCATTCGTGCCATTTTCGAGTGCATCTACGCCCTCTTGCTGCCAATTCTCGCCGGTAGTTCCGACAATAGGAAGATGGTTCGCGTATGCTAATGAATTCCAAACGGTAATACCAATACGAAGCCCTGTAAAGCTACCGGGACCCTTGAATACAACGAGACCCGTCACATCACTCCAATATTTTGCTTGCGATTGTAGTTCGTCTTCAAGATAAGAAAGTAACCCTTTAGCAAGGCCGCGTCCTGATTCCCAGCTCGTATCATACCGCCAGTCACCCTCAATAAAAGAGAGCTGACAAACTGGTGTCGAGGTATCTAATAGTAAAATCATGCTTCGCCTTCTCCTAATTCATCGGGTAATTCAATGGCACGGGTTTCTTCAGCAGGGGTACTGAAGGTAATCGTAAAATGCTTAGCAGGCAGTACACCTTCAACAATGTCAGCCCATTCAATCACCGTAATAGTCGTAGGGTCATTTACCATTTCAGCCACTTCGTTTGCCATAATGCCAGGGTCAGTCAATCGATAGAAATCGTAATGAACTAGCTGAAGACCGTCGCGACCATCGTATACGCGACTAATCGTAAAGCTTGGACTTTGCACTTCATCGTTAATACCAAGCCCTTTAGCAAGGCCTTTAACGAAGGTTGTTTTTCCGGCACCAACATCACCAATAAGCTGAAAAATTTCGCCGCCACGAAGCCGAGCACCAATACGCGCACCGAGTTCTTTTGTGGCATTTTCGCCCGTCACCTCTATAATCATCTTCCATATTATATCATTTATTATCTGGTACTTTTTATCTCGTTCATTTACAATGGAGCATAACCATTATGCGCATTTCCGATAGTATCCTGGAAACGTTGCTTGGGCGGGCAAAACTTGTAACTCCTGAGCAGCTTGCCACCTTGAAAGAAGAGGCGGTCCGTTCGAAGCACCCTCTGCAAGATATCGTTATCGACGCAAAAGTCGCCGACGAGAAAACGCTGGTAAAGGCTTTTTCAGAATATACTGACATTCCTTATATTGAAGTTGATCCGCGCTCAGTTCCACCTGAAGTATTGAAGCTTATTCCAGAGCGAGTTGCCCGGCAGTACATGGCCGTACTCTTTAAGGTCGATCCTGACGGTGTTCACCACTTAGCCATGGAAGACCCTGACGATGTCCAGGCTGTAAACTTCATCCAAAAGGAAATTGGCACTAACTCACGCATATATATTGCAACGAAAGATAATATTCTTTCCGTACTCGACATGTATCGCGGCGACGTGAACAAAGAACTCAACGAAGTTATTGAAGGTCAGCGAAACGAAAATGAAAACACGACAACAACACTTGCGACTGAGCAGGACATTTCGGAAGACTCGCCTATCGCTCAAACTGTTAATCTTCTGCTCGAATACGCCATCCGCTCTCACGCCAGTGACGTTCACATTGAGCCGCGTGAAGAGTACATTCAAGTCCGCTACCGAATCGACGGTATTCTTAAAGAGGTGAACCGTTTGCCAAAGAATGTTATTAGCCCTTTGACGAGCCGTATTAAAATCTTAGCCAACCTGAAGATTGACGAACGTCGCGTTCCACAAGATGGTCGTTTCAAGATTAACGTCAGCAGCCGCCAGTACGCACTTCGTGTCAGCACCCTGCCAATCGTCGACGGTGAAAAGATTGTTATGCGTATTCTTGACGAATCAAACCAGGCTGTCGACCTTAAGCAACTTGGTTATTGGGGCCGCGCACTTGTTGATATTACCCGAGAAATGAGCGAGCCCGACGGTATTGTCCTTATGACTGGTCCGACCGGTTCAGGTAAGTCGACTAGTCTGTTTAGTATTCTTACAACGCTTAATAAGCCGAATGTAAACATTTCAACTATTGAAGACCCGGTTGAATATAAGATCCTGGGCGTCAACCAAACCCAGACAAACGTGAAAGCAGGTATGACCTTCGCAACTGGTCTACGCGCCTTGCTGCGTCAAGACCCGAACATCATCATGGTTGGTGAGGTTCGCGACAGCGAAACGGCCAGTTTGGCTATTCAGGCCGCGCTTACTGGACACATGGTGTTCAGTACCCTTCACACCAACAATGCCGCTACCAGCTTGCCACGTTTGCTCGACATGGGTATTGAACCATTCCTTATCGCCAGTACGATCCGCGCCGTTGTAGGTCAGCGCCTTATTCGTCGTCTTCATCCAGAATCACGCCAGAGTTACGTTCCAAGCGAAGAGGAAAAGGCGGCAATCATTAAGCTGTTTAACCTCCGTGAAGGTCAAGATTTCCGTGTTATTCACGAGCTTGAAAAACAAGCCGCAGCTGCAGGACTAGGTGGCGACACCCCGCTAAGTACCGATGAGAACGGTATTAAAACACTCTGGCGTGCTGACAAAGAGTTCAACCAAGAAGATGTCCAGGAAGGCTATCGTGGCCGTGTTGGTGTCTATGAGGTGCTGTATAACTCTGCTGAGATTAAAAAGCTCATTATGGCCCACGCGACAAGTGATACTATTCAAGAACAAGCCATCCGCGAAGGCATGGTAACGATGCAGATTGACGGTCTCATTAAGGCGCTTCGCGGCGAAACAACAATCGAAGAAGTACTTAGGGTAAGTCGAGAATAATCAACCATGGCACACTTCTCTTATATAGCCGCTGATACCCAAAATAATACCATTAAGGGTAAAACCGACCTTCCCGATAGGTCGAGTGTTATTACTGCGCTTACAAAACAAGGGCTTCGTCCGATTAGTATTCGTAAGATAAAAGAGAAGAAGAAATCTTCAATCGACTTTGATCATTTATTTGAATCAACAAAAGTAAAGCAGGACAGCTTAGTATCATTTACGAGGCAGCTTAGCGCCATGATTGGTGCCGGTGTACCACTCCTTCGCTCTCTCACCTCTATTCAAAAGCACTCTGAGGATAAGGCTCTCCAAAAACTCCTCGCTGGAGTTGTTAAAGACGTTGAAGGCGGTATGCCCCTTGGTGACGCGCTCGGCAAGCACCCTGATACCTTTAGCGATATTTACGTAAACATGGTCCGTGCAGGTGAATCTGCTGGTATTCTTGATGATATTCTTAAGCGCCTCGCGGCACAGCTCGAAAAAAGTGCCGCAATCCGTAAGAAAATCCGTAGTGCTATGGCCTATCCTATGGTCCTACTTGCTATTACTATTCTCGCCTTCTTCGGGTTGATGCTTTTCGTCGTACCGCAAATTGGTACTATCCTTACAGACCTTGGTGGCCCTGATGCTGAGCTTCCTGCGATTACCAAATTCATGCTTGGGCTCAGTGACTTCTTCGTTTCATACTGGTTTATTGTGTTCCCGGCTTTGCTTGGCGTAATCGTCGGGCTTGTCTATTACGTCAGAAAGAGTCCAAAGGGTCGTCGGCAGTTCGACAGTCTTATTCTTAAAATTCCTGGAATTAATACGATCATTAAAAAGGTTGCTGTGGCGCGCTTTGCTCGTACCTTCTCGGCACTCATGGGCGCTGGTGTTGCCGTACTTGAGGCACTCGATGTTACCTCAAGGGCCGTAGGTAATGTTATCTACCAAGAATCACTTACTCAAGCTGGTATTCAAGTCAAAAATGGTATG
Organism: uncultured Candidatus Saccharibacteria bacterium; assembly: GCA_963517285.1. GTDB lineage: Bacteria > Patescibacteriota > Saccharimonadia > Saccharimonadales > Saccharimonadaceae > Microsaccharimonas. Next base: position 321,094 of record CAUQDN010000002.1, on the reverse strand, counting down.
CTGCTTTCAGCTAGCCTTGAGAACAACGAACTCTTTCCGTCAATCGTCGCGCAGATGCTTGCCGTTGGTGAAGAAACAGGTCAAACCGACACCGTGCTTTTGAAAGTCGCCGACTTCTACGAAGAAGAAGTTGACCTTGCTATTGAAGGTATTAGCGCTATTATCGAGCCAGTAATGATTGTTGTTATGGGAAGCATGGTTGGGCTTATCGCAGCGAGCGTGATGACACCTATTGCACAGCTCTCTCAAAACATTAAATAGTAGTATCGAAGCTATACTGCTCATGCTATAATACGAGCAGTAATTACATTAGTGGGCATATGTCAAAATTCTTCTATAAAGATAAACCAATCATCGGACTTGATATTAGTAGTACTGGTATCAAGCTGATGTCAATTGACTCAAGGCGGTGGCTCGTTAACGGCTACGGCTCGCTTGATCTTGACCCACTCAAGATGAAAGAGGCGCTCGAAAGTGATAGCAGCACCTTCCTAGCAGATAACATCAGGTCTCTGCTAAGCGGTAAAATTATCGGCGAAGTAACTGAATCTCGCGTCGCCGTAACCGTTCCAACCGCCCGCAGCTACACGCGAACTTTTACCTTGCCTGCTTCAGCCGAAAAATCACTGGACGAAGCGGTAGTGCTTGAGGCCGAACAGTATATCCCTATCCCCGTCTCTACTCTGTACGTTGACTACCAAATCATTGAACGCACCCGTAAAACGATTACCGTACTCATGAGCGCGGTTTCTAAGGTAATTGTTGATAATATCACTCGAAACATCGAGCTAGCCGGACTTGACCCTATATTCGTTGAGCCAAGCATCAACTCAGTTGGCCGCGTCCTGACTGCCACTGAAGATGGCACACTCCCTACGGTTATCGTTGATATTGGCCCCGCTACGACCGATATTGCTATTCTCGACCGTGGGTCAATCCGTGTGACGGGCGGTGTACCTGTTGGCGGTAATACCTTTACGCTTGATATCGCTAAAAAGCTTAATATCTCGCTCGAGAATGCTCACCAGTTAAAGGTCCTAAATGGCCTTAGCGCTGGTCCTCGCCAACAAAAGCTTCGCGAAGCTCTTGAACCAAGCCTCGAGAGGATTTTAGTTGAAACTAAGAAGGTAATGCGCTATTACAACGAACGTATCAACAGCGAACGCAAACTCGAGCAACTCCTCGTAGTCGGCGGTGGTAGTAACATCCCTGGTATTGGTGAATACTTTACGGAAAACCTTATTATTGCCGCTCGCGTGGCAAGCCCATGGCAAAAACTCGACTTTGGTAAAATCCAAGAGCCGCCACGTCAGTTCCGCCCCCGTTATATTACCGTTGCGGGTATTGCCAGCCTTAACCCGGGGAGTATTTGGAAATGATAAATCTCCTGGCAGATGCACGCAAAGCAAATATCGTTGCCGCCCGCGCGAACACCATTATAACGCGCTATATTGCTATTATTTTGCTCGCCTTCGCTTTTATGAGTGGCGCCCTGTACGTTTCTTACACACTTCTACAAAACACTATGGAGAGTGCTACCACCCTTATTGAATCAAACGATGTGAAAGCCGATGTCTACGACGACACCCAACAGCAGGTGACAGCGCTCAGCGGGCAACTGACTGAAGCAAAAGAAATTCTCAACCAAGAAGTCCGCTACTCTCAAGTACTTATTAAAATTGGTCAGCTCATGCCTGAAGGCACCGTACTTGCTAACTTGTCACTTAACGACACAACTTTTACTGGAGCAGCGACAGAACTGAAAGCCTATGCACGTTCGGCGACCGAAGCAAGCACGCTTCAAGCTCGTCTTCAAGGCTCATCTCTATTCAACCAAGTAAATCTTCAAGGCACCGACACGAGCGGCGGCATCGCAGGATATCCAGTAGTCGTAACCCTTACTGTTGGGTTAAATAGGACGGGAATATAGTATGAAACCAAAGCGTCAATTCCAAGCACAAGACTTACGGACGATTTTGTCACTGCTTTTCTTTGTGATTCTTGCGGGCGGCGGAGCAATCTTTTACATGGGGCTCGGCATCGTACGAGATTATTCAGAAGAAGTAAACCAGCAGCTTGCTAACGCAGAGGCAAGCGGTCAGCAGGTCGAGAAGCTCCAGTCTCTTAAAAGCCAGCTCACACAGAGTACCGAGCTCGTCAGCAAGGCACAGCAACTGTTTTCAACACCCGATAAGTATGAATCCCAAGCGCTTACCGATATCAAGAACTACGCTGACGCAGCCGGCGTGACCGTTGCAAGCACTACTTTTGACAGAAATGCCGCACATACAGTGACCGTTCGGCTCGCCTCACCAACCTCTTACAGCAAGCTCATTACATTTTTGACTAATATCGAAAGTAACCTTCCAAAACTCCAGGTAAGTTCATTGTCATTGAGTCGCTCAGATAACGGCGCACCAGATAGCGTAAAAGTTAACGAAATTAAAATTAACGTGTCGGTAAGGTAAGAAGGTATGGAAAAAATTGTCATTAAAAAGCAACAAAGCCTTTCAGTCAAATATTTGATTGCCTTTATTCGCCGCTTCCACCTACTATTGTTTTTTATCGTCGTCGTCGGTTGTCTTTCAGCCGGTGTCATTATGATCAATAAAACACTCACCGACTCTTCTTCTGAAGATTACATTCCAACAATTAACGCCGGCACCATCGACCAGTCAACTCTCGAGCGTATTCAATCACTCCACACAAGTGGCCAGCCAACTCCGTCAGCAGGCCTTCCACCCGGCAGAGTAAATCCATTTGCTGAATAAGAAGTGGAAACAGAGCGGTAAAAAGCTTATACTAGAGACATGCTAATCCTCGGATCTCGACTCCTTCAAACTCCAATCATGAGCCTACAAACAGGCACTCGTCTTGCGACTGCGGTCCGGCCTATTATTGACCCCTCTAATCTTCAAATTATTGCATACGAAGTTGATGGCGATTTATTATCAGAAAAGCCTTCATTTATCCGCACAGAAGATGTCCGCGAATATGGACGACTCGGTATGATTATTGATAGCAATGATGAACTCATCGGACTTGATGATGTTATTCAAGTAAAGAAAGTACACTCCCTTAATTTCTCGTTGGTTGGATTACAAGTTATCGATGAGCATGGTCGCAAACTAGGCAAAGTAGATGATTATACCCTGGAGACTGGTAATTTTATCATCCAGCAGCTCAGTGTACGCCGCGGATTCTTAAAAGGCATTACCGACACCGGGTTCCTTGTTAATCGTACTCAAATTGTAGAAATAAATAATAGCGCCGTTATTGTCAGGGCGCCATCTGTTAAAAGTAACGAGCCTGTTATGCAAGCGATTCGCGGTGAGTTCGTAAATCCATTTAGAAACCCTCAGCCAAACACAGAACCTATAACGAAATCTTAATCTGATTCGTCTGATTGTCTGTATTCTTGCAAAGCCGTTTTAACATCATCATAACTAAACCCCTGACGCATTAAATAGGCTATGAACTTCTGTTCATCATCATAGCGACGGGCCTTTTTAGTGATAATCTTTTGCAGTTCATTGGTGTCTACACGATCAGATTGGCCAAGAGTGTGCTCGATAATTGCCTGATTAACCCCTTTAGCCATCAGTTCCGACTGGAGCTTGCGACGGCTCGTTCCCTTACGGACGTTTCGATTTTCCACCCAAAATTGAGCGAATTTCTCATCATTCAAGTACCCCTTTTCCATAAGCCGGTCATAAACACGTTCGGTAAGTTCTTTACTCACCCCTTTTTTCACCGTACCGGTCTTAGTGAGTGTATCGCGGGTCTTTCGATATAAGTAGTCGCGCATTTCACGCTGGCTACGAGGGCGCGTTAGAGCATATTCAAGAGAACGTGTGTAGAGTTTACCAAACTGACTTTCGTCTTCAAGTTTAGCGAGCTCTTCTTCGGTATATTCTTTACCTGTTGCAATACCAAGCTCAGCAACTTGATTGATATCAAGCGAAAATCGATACGTGCCATCCACAAACACATTGACCCGCGCTTTATCGCGGACTTGCATTTTTAAAGCAGTAATCTTCATAAAAAGTGAGGGTGTAGGTTTGACGCTACACCCTTTTCAACTTTATTGCTCTTCGGTTTCAGCTTCAGCAGGTGCTTCACCGCTATCTTCAGCGATAACTTTTTTGCGAACCTTTGCTTCAACTTCTTCAAGAACTTCTGGGTTTTTTGCAAGGAATTGCTTAGCGGCTTCACGACCCTGACCAATTTTAGCGTCTGAGTAGTCAAACCATGCACCGCTCTTACCAACGATTCCATGAAGAACTGCTAAATCGAGTACGTCTCCGGTACGTGAAATACCTTCGTTGTACATGATATCGAACTCGGCAGTACGGAATGGAGGTGCGATCTTGTTTTTAACAATCTTCACCTTTGTACGGTTACCTATTATCTCTTCGCCGGACTTAATCTGCCCAGTACGACGGATATCCATACGGACTGATGCGTAGAACTTCAAAGCATTACCACCAGTAGTAGTTTCTGGGTTACCAAACATCACACCAATCTTCATACGGATTTGGTTAATGAAGACAACGATCGTTTTACTCTTATTGATAATACCAGTGAGCTTACGAAGTGCCTGACTCATCAGACGAGCCTGAAGACCCATGTGGCTATCACCCATCTCACCTTCAATTTCAGCTTGAGGAACAAGTGCCGCTACTGAGTCGACAATCACGAGGTCGACCGCATTCGAACGCACCAATGTTTCAACGATTTCAAGTGCTTGCTCACCGTTGTCTGGCTGTGCTACAAGCAAGTTATCAGTATCAACGCCAAGGCGACGTGCGTATGCTGGGTCAAGTGCGTGCTCAGCGTCCACAAAAGCCGCTGTACCACCCTGCTTTTGGATTTCAGCAATAGCATGAAGTGTAAGTGTTGTCTTACCAGAAGACTCTGGACCATAAATCTCAACAATACGACCCTTTGGATATCCACCGCCGAGTGCGAGGTCGAGACTTAACGCACCACTGCTGATAAGTTCGACATCTACTGTTTTTGTATCACCAAGACGACGAATTGCTCCATCGCCAAATTGCTTATTAATTTGCTCTTGAGCAAGGCCAAGCGCCTTGAGCTTCGCATCAGATGCAACATTTGATTGGGCTTTTTCTGTCTTGGTAGTAGCAGACGTGTCAGTTTTCTTAGTTGCCATAAATTCCCTCTCTTTCTCTACTATCTATTATACGCAGACGAATCTTAATTTGCTATAATCTATAGAGATGAAATCATCACGCGGATTTACTGTTATAGAACTCGTTATCGTTATTGCATTATTTGCAGTGGCGAGCGTGGTTTTCTTTGTTCAAAAGAACCACGTTGAAACAGCTGGTCGAGACGAAGCTCGCAAAACTTCGATCAATGCAATGTACTACGCGCTTGAAGAGGTATACTACAAAGAACACAAGTCGTACCCTCAAACTATTAATTCTGAGGTACTTCCTACAATCGACCCAGAACTGTTTAAAGACACCAACGACGTTAAAATTGGCGAAAGCGCGAGTGAGTTCCGTTACGAGCCTACTAACTGTAGCAATGACTCATGCCAAAGCTATACGCTTCGTACCACTCTCGAAAACGAAGACGACTACATAAAGAAAAATCGAAACTAGTTATCGTCGACTGGACGGCCGTTTTTGAACGCTTCAACGGCGTTATTTAAGCGTGCAATATGTTCTTTTGGTCGAGCCACGTAACTAAAGCGATAGGTAGTCTCATCACCTTCTGTACTGAGCCTGATATCACCATAATTAAAGATTTGTTGCATAATACCAACCTGTGTAAAGCTTGCGTCTTCAATGTTCGCTAGGCTTACCGTCTGTTCTTGACGAGAGAATAAAGAATGCTGAATTTCCTGAATAACACTTTCGTTCGTTAAAAAGAATTTATTATTTACATATACATAGTAAGAAATACCCATACCCAGCGCCACAATCGCTACAAAAATCCAAACTGGGATAGCAATTGCCGACATATCAGCAAGAATACCAGTAAGGGCGAGGTTCTCTGCGATAAGGTCGTAACTAAAGAAGATAGATAGTACGATTGCAATAAGAAGCGTCCCAATTACAAGCGGTGCAATAATACCAATAGGGTGGCGCCGGACAGCGGCAATCACAAATTCCCCTGGGCTTAAGTTAAGCATTGGGTAAAGACGAGCTGAGCGCTGGTGAAGACGCATGACCTCAGGGCTCATCACTGGCTTTTGTGGTTCAAGGGAGCGCGCGACATGCACAACCTGGGTAGGTTGCTGAATAGGCTGTTGCGGCTGTTCTGGCTGTTGAGGCTGTGGAGTTGGAGCCTGAGGGTCTTGATTCATAGTTGTATTATACCAAGATTACTCGCTATCCGTATCTGGTGTACGGTTTAAATGCGTAAATGCTCGCGCAGTTGCACGACGGCCTCGTGGCGTTCGTTCAATTAATCCGACCTGCAATAGGTATGGTTCGTAGAAGTCTTCAATTGTACTCGCTTCATCACCGGTGAGTGCCGCAAGAGTAGTAAGACCGACCGGATTCGTGCCATACATATCGATCATACGCATGAGAAGATTACGGTCACCCGAGTCTAGGCCAAGCTCGTCTATCTCTAGAAGTGTCAGTGCCTGGTTTGTCACAACCGTATCGATAATACCGTCACCGTTTACGTCAGCGTAGTCACGAACACGTTTTAATAGACGGTTAGCAATTCGAGGTGTTAAGCGCGCTCGGGTTGAAAGCGTCGTTGCAGCTGACGGCTCAATTTTAGTTCCCAAAATATCTGAAGCACGGCTAATAATTCGGGCGATTTCATCATGTGTATAGAATTCGAGCCGATAAATGTGACCAAAACGATCACGGAGCGGCGCAGCCAATGCACCAGTACGAGTAGTGGCGCCAATGACGGTAAACTTAGGCAAATCAAGGCGTACACTACGAGCACCTGGACCCTTACCAATCATAATATCGAGTTTGTAATCTTCCATTGCAGCATACAGCACTTCTTCAACCGTGCGACTTAAGCGGTGGATTTCATCGATAAAAAGGATATCACCGTCGGTAAGGCTTGTTAAGATACTCGCAAGATCAGCGGCACGCTCAATCGCAGGGCCGGCCGTTACTCGAATATTCGCACCCATTTCCCGTGCAATGACCGTTGCCATAGTTGTTTTACCAAGTCCTGGAGGCCCGTAAAGAAGAATGTGATCGAGTGGCTCATTGCGCTTTTTTGCAGCATCAATCGCCAGCTTCAGGTTCGTTTTAAGCCGTTCTTGCCCCACATACTCAGCAAATGATTGAGGACGAAGGCTAATTTCAATAATCTGCTCTTCGTTATCCTCGTCGTGATTTGAAGTGTCGACAATGCGTTCAATTGCCATAATTAGCCCCTCAACGCCAGAGTAACGCGCTCGGCTGTTGGCGCATCTTTAGGTACGTTTTCAAGTGCCGTAAGCGCATCGTTGAGTGTGTAACCGAGTGCCATAAGGGCTTCAAGCGCCTCGTCACCAACTTCAACTGGCGCCGCACCACTCGCATGAGCCACGTTAACCGCAAGACCAACTTTATCGGATAAATCCACTACAACACGCTCGGCAATCTTTTTACCGACACCACTCGCCTTAGCGACATAGCCACTATCACTATTGGCAATCGCGTTGCGTACTTGTTCGCTTTCGCCAACTGAAAGAATTGAGAGCGCTGCTTTTGGACCAACTCCCTGCACAGTAATGAGGAGCTCAAATAATTTCTTTGCTGCTAATGAACTAAACCCAAAGAGTTCTTGTGACTGTTCGCGAATGTGGTGATAGGTGTAAAATTTTACCGTTTCATTAAGAAGCGTGCGATCAAAATCACCCGCTGCAACCTGGATTTCATACCCGACACCGTGAACATCAACGATGATAGAATTTCCAACTTTTTCGGCAACAACCCCAGAAATATGTGCAATCATTCTTTATATTATGACACATCGACCACCAGTAGACTACTGTTCCCTATTTTGCATAGAAAATTCATAGAAAGCATAGTTTGTTTTTCTATAGTAAGGACATGAAAAAACGAGTGGGCACCTATGGGTATTATCATATTTCAATAACTGCGCAGAGTTCTGCTATTCTCATGCGTTCAAATAGCGAGCGGGCTTTTACTATAGCTCAACTCCAAGACCTGCTCAGCCCTCGGCTTATTCTCGATGAAATTCCAGCCCATAAACAGCTGGCTTCTTGCATTGATTTATTGGCGTTTTCTATCACTACTCATTCTATTGAGTTATTACTATTTGCAATTGACAAGGATATTGCTCATTATTTTGCGGATTGTATTGCTAAACGAGTGGGGGAGTATAAACAAGAGCTTTTCCCCATCAAATCAGCAACTATGCCCCACGCACAAATGAAACAACTTTCCGGACCACATCAAGCACTTGCCCGTTCCGCTGAACTTCACCTGCGCCACGACGATTGGGAATATGATCGCTATTCTAGTGTCGGTTTTTATCTGCACGATAGACGCGGTGATTGGATGCGCACCTGGCGCCTCGCCATGCTCTATGAAAATGATCCGGCAAATTACTACCGACTCCTCACAAACAAACTACAGCCGCTTGAGTTAGCAGCTACTGAACTTCAGATAATCGCCCCATAACAGCATGGGTAATTGCGGCCGCCAAGGCGTCGGCACAGTCATCGGGTTTCGGTACTTCTTTAAGGCCTAATTGAACACGGACCATTTCTTGAACCTGTTTTTTATCAGCCTTGCCATACCCTGTTAAGGTTTGTTTGATCTGCGGTGGCGTGTATTCAAAGATTGGTACTTTATGCTGACGAGCTACAAGTAATGCCACGCCTCGCGCTTCAGCTACCGACATGGCAGTTGTAATATTACGCGTAAAAAAGAGTTTTTCTACCGAACATACATCCGGCTTGGTTGCTTCAATAATTTCAGTGAGGCTATTATAGATGTCTTCAAGACGAATATCGTGGGCCGTGTGAGGCGGCGTAGTTATAACGCCGGCATCAACCATCGTAAAACCAGAGTGTAGGCTCTTACCTGTGTCTACTACGCCAAAACCAAGGATACCAGTGCCCGGGTCGATACCAAGAATTCTCATACCTTTAGTATAGCAGTCATCGACCCAGCGCAGCCTTGGCTCGGCCCCAAGCTCCTAACAATTCCTCACGCCACTCCCAAACCGCATACCCAAGAACCGACAAGACTACCCCGCCGAGCGCCAACCAATAGTACCAGCCCGGTTGGTTACTCTCGCCTTCTTTGACATCATCCACCGGATAACCAGCGTTCGACATCTTAACGATAGTTCGACAGCGATTCGTCTCCGGGTTGCGTTCTTGACCCTCTTTGCAAGGAGTTGGTCCTGTTGAGGCACCGGCAACATTGCGGCACCGATTTGTCTCAGGATTCCGCTCCTGCCCCGCTTTACAGGCGGCCTGTGTAGTACTTGCCGAGGCTACAAGTTTGCATCTCCCCGTTTCTGGGTTTCGGTATTGGTTAGATGCACATGGTTTTTGCGTTGACACTGGTAAGGTTTCGTCAGTTTCGCTATCAGGTGATGCTTGGTTGAAGGTCCCGGGAGTAGGCATTGTAGTGTACCGCCAGCTCGAATCTATGAGCGCCCACGCTTCGTTATCTTTGGGTGAAGAATATTCGATAGACTCCCCAACTGGAACATCGCCTTTATAAATTTGAACTTTTCCGCTGGTATTAGAAAGTGTGTATTTAACTTGTTGATTTGTGAGTGCGTAATACCCAAGTGGTGGGATTTCTACCGCCGGAAGATTGTACCACTTCGGCTCATCAAACCCGATGCGGAGACGGAGCCCTTCAAGCGACAGGACATTAGTTGTATGCGGATTATAAAATTCAATAAACTCATTGCCCGTATCGGTACCTGCTGGGTTAGGTAGTAGCTCGGTTATATACGGATATATAACATTTGATGGTTCGGAAGGGGTACTCGGATCAATAGGATCCACCGGCTCTTCTTCGCCCGGATCCTCGGGAGCATACTCTTTAACAAATCCGTCTGGTAGATTTGGTACTGCGTCGGCAATCATCCAGTCTGTTGAGTCATTATTTACCGCATACATATCGGGCATCGGCATAATAAGCATGCGCGAAAGCACCTTCCCTGCTGGAATTGGCGCAGACCAACTAGCACTTCCGATAATTTCATTTTCCTTATTACGTATTGAAACTGTATCTGCACTGCCAACAAGGCTTCCGCTGCTTTGATTAGTCACAGTATAAATAAACGAGAATACACTATTTGTATGTACCGTCGCGACATACTCATGTGATGCGACTGTCATGTATGAATGAGGTAGGAGGGCATATGCCAGTTGCCGAGTGGTCTCAAGTTCTGGGTCAAAGCAAATAAATGCTACGTTCGCTTTATTTGTTAAACACCAATCTGTAATATCGAGAACTTGCGAGGTTGTATTATACAGCACGATCAGCTCTTCTTTAGCGGCATTTACCCCACCTGCTCGTACATGCGTAACAATGACCGAATCCGCTGAAGAAGCGTGCGTAGGGGTTACGCACGCACTACCTGCGAGGACTACCAAACCCAAAAATAGTACTCTTGTTTTCTTCAGCATGGAACTTAGTATAAAAACCAAGTATTAACTCTCCATTGAATCTTGGGTCAAAATAAAAATACCCCTAGCTCAAGGGGTATTTTTGTAACAAGTTAGGCTATTCTTCGGTTTGAATGTCGGCGTTCGTGTGAACGTTCGTTACGTCGTCGAGGTCGTCAATCGCGTCGAGTACCTTCAAAACCTTAGCAGCTACTTCTTCATCAGTAATAGGCACTGGGTTATTGGCAACGTATTGAAGTTCCGCGCCAGTAACTTCCAAGCCGGCTTCAACGATTGCGGTGCGCACTTTCGCTAGATCTTTTTGATCGGTGTAAACAGTCAGTTCTTCGCCGTCTTCGTTCGCGTCTTCAGCGCCAGCATCAAGCACGGTCAGAAGCGCGTCCTCGCCTGTTGCTGCCACAGTAATAACACCCTTGCGAGTGAACTGGAACATGACACTTCCAGCGTCAGCAATGCGTCCGCCATTTTTAGTAAGCGCATTGCGAACTTCTGGGAAGGTACGGTTTTTGTTATCGGTTGCAGTCTCGATGATAATACCAACGCCACCCGGACCCATTGCCTCGTAGGTTGCTTCTTCAAGCTGCGCGGCGTTCTTGTCAGACACACGGTCGATTGAACGCTGAATGTTTGCGTTAGGCATGTTCGCCTGCTTTGCTTTTTCGATTGCAAGCGCAAGGGCTGAGTTCATCGCAGGGTCGGTACCACCACGTGCAGCAATGGCAATTTGGTTGCCGATTTTTGTGAAGACAGCGCCACGCTTAGCGTCTTTCGCACCTTTTTCACGTTTAATAGTTGACCATTTACTGTGTCCAGACATAAGAAAAGCTCCGTTTATTTTGCGGTCGTTTTCACTATTATAACAGATTAGACTACTCTTTTAAAGAGGCGTGGAGAATCCTACAAATACCGCGTACTACCAAAAGGAATCTTCGTTCGCACGTAAATGCCCGTCCCTAGCGTACCCGCCGAATGAACTGTTCGATCACCAAACCGTTTATTGAGCGTATCAATCGCCTCTACTACCTGTCGTTCACGAGCAATTTCATCAGCAAAGAGACTAAGCTGCGAATCTTCCAACGGCGCCAATTCATAACAATGCACACCTATTTCACGTATATTATCTGGTGCTTTATTAAATAGCTGCAAAGCTTGTGCAAAGATTGATTGGTCGCTGTAAAAGGGGAGGGGAGATAAGGAAGAGGAGTGCCAGTAGTTTCGATCGAAGGTTTTTGCATAGACGTATACTCCCCTGGCTGACAAATCCTGCGAGCGCATTCGGCTTCCGACCGACTCACATAAATGATGGAGTCGTTGCACTATTTCTTCATGGGTTAAATCGAAGCGCTCCAATACATATTGTCGCCCGACCCGCTGCATTTGGGTTTCGACATCATCTACCTCATACCCACGTAATCGCTTGTACCACCACTCGCCCACGACACTTTTAAACACCACCTTGTGCAGCGTAGTGACATCGGCTTCCAAAAATTCGAGGGGAGTATAGATACCGACGCTATTAAGGCGGTGTTCATTACGATGCGCGATGCCAGTTAAATCAGTTAATTTTAGCTCGCCTAATACCTGTCTAATATTTTGCGACGTTATCACATCAAGGCCGTCCGGCTTGTGCAGACCAGCTGCAGTTTTAGCTAGAAATCTATTCGTTGAGATACCCACATTACACCGCATCCATACACCGATTTCATCTTTAAGCCGCTGTTTGATTTCCCTACCAATATCCTCCAAATCACGGTTCTTCATGGCCTCGGTGGCATAATGAAAATCAATCACCCCCTCGTCGATACTTTTCATAGTGACGTGTGCCGAATAGTCACGCATGATATCAAGCAGCTTATGATACACAAACCGATATTTTGACGGATCGCTTTCGAGTGGGATGATATCCGGGCACAATTCCCTCGCCTCACGCAGTTTCATCCCCACCTTCACGCCTTTCGCCTTAGCTTCATAGCTCGCTGTTACGATAGCCGTTTTATCGGTGCGACGATTCACAATAGCCACTGGCTTGCCACGCAGTAGCGGCCGGGCTTGTTGCTCGACGGTCGCGAAACAGCTGTTCAGGTCGATATGCATGATTAAGGGACGCTCGGTGCTATGCGTACTTGGAATATTATTCATAATGATCCGCCTCCATCGTCAGGCGCCAAATTAAGCGCTCGCTATCAAACTCTAATCGGTAATCGGTTCCACCATCCGTTACATCAAAGGCGTGAATGGTTTTTAAGCCGTGGGGTAGGGGATGGCGTAGTCCTAGTTCAGTCACAGTCACCTCTCGCCCATTCGCCCGTTTAAATTTGACCGGCATACACGGATGGTGGCCGCCTCTAAAAACAGCAACCACCTGCACCTGTTCGTTTAAAAAGATTTCGTCATTCATATTCAATACTTCTCGTTTAGTTACTTCGAGAAACGGTTGATGAATTGTTCGCCCGTCCTACCCTGCCCGTTTCTAGCTGGGAGTCCGTAGACGATGAATGACCAAAACGTGAGGGACGCTTAACTTCCGTCAGTGAGTATCACGTGGTTACCTCTTATTATACACGTTCGCTGGCACTTGGTATAATAGAACTACAGGAGGTTTTAATGGCAGATTTATCGCACATAAGTAAACAGATCCAAGCGGACCAAGCTAAAATTGACGACGCACGTCGCCAAGCTGTGAACCAACGCATGATGGCAGATCAGCGTACGCAGGAAGGCAATCCAAATGATCCAGCGTATTACGAGCGCGAAGCGCTGCGATATGACCAAAAAGCCGACGAACTTGAAAACGAAATTGAGCAATTAACTACCGAGCGTGAACGCACCGAACAGCGTATTGCCGAACTTGAAGCGCAAAAAGCCCAGATCTCCCAGGAGCACGACGCCCGCATTGCTCAAATCGATCAAGAGCTCAACGATTTACGCGGCAGTGCCCTATTGCTGTAATACACCTAGCCAAAAGGGTAAAACTTTGCTAAAATCAGCTCTGTACTTCATGGCAGCGTAGCTCAGTTGGTTAGAGCGCGAGACTCATAAGCTCGAGGTCACAGGTTCAATCCCTGTCGCTGCTACCAGGAAATTATTTAGAACCACCCCTTGGTGGTTCTTTCTATATAGCTTCAGTTACTAACCCAGCAGCCGTGATGCAACTTTACGTGTAATACGCTCTTTGTTGTTCTTGGAAGATGTTTTCACAACTTCACTGGTCGTTTTCTCTTTGATGGTTGCCCCTCGTTTCCCCTCCACGGCAATGCCATATTGGATATTAGAATTTACATCAGAAGTTACGTTGAATTCTAGGATTGGAGTTACGCTCATAGCCAGGATGTACACAACCAGCAAGGCTTTCATCATAAGCACTGCTGGCCAGGTACATCCCTACGGAATAAGTCCGCAGTAGGGTGGCTGGGTAAGGAACTTAAGCTATTAATGTACTCTATATATATTATACTCTTCTGATTCGTGTTTTTCTGTATCAACGCACCTTTCTTGCTATACTAAAACCATAACCAGAAAAGGGTAAGTTATGGACGCAAATTCAATGCACAATCATGGGGATGACACACCTCCTCGTTCAGTAGAAAAAACCGAGACGACTCCTCCACCCCAGGAAGATTCAACACTTAAAGATATCCCGACGCCTCAACCGGAAGCTCCGGCTCCTGAAGAGCCTCAAAAAACCGAGCAATCAGCTCCAGCTGAAGAAACCATAGTGCTCGAGCAACAATCAACTCCCCTCACTCACCCCGAGCCGCTTCAAAAGACAGAGCCTCGCGAAGAGGATAAAGAAGAAGAAAAACCAGTCCCACAAACCAGTTCAGCTGGCGTAGTCGTACTTCAATGGCTCACCTACGCGTTCTGGGGTTGGCTCATCCTTGGCTTGCTATGGCTCATGGGTGTCGTACTTGCTAACTTCATCTTGCACGAATCGGTCAGCGAAACCGTGCCTTATGCAATTGCAACTAGTGTCGTACTCTTACCTATCGCCTTTTTCACCGATCTTTTCTACCGCAAACACGAACCAGTCAAAAAGGCTGGCGGTGCGATGGTTATCATGGTAATTCACACCGTGCTGTACGCATTGCTCGGGATTATTTCACTTATCATCGCCGTCTTCATCGGTGTCAACTCACTCATTAACGTTGGTGAACCGCTTGATAGCCAAATGGTTGGCCTCTTTACCGCCCTATTTGCCGCGCTTCTTTACGCTGCGTTATTCCTTCGTACACTTAATCCTTTCAAATCGCGCAAGTTTTCATTAAGTTATGGCATCGCTATGATTGTCGTAACCGTTACGTTATTAGTCCTTGCTATTGTGGGCCCAGTCGTAGCTTCTGTAGCGAGCCGTGGGGACCGTGTTATCGAACAAGGCTTGCCATCAGTTCAGGCCGCAGTTGAAACGTATATTAGTGATAACAACAAACTGCCTGCATCATTAAAAGATGTAACCATTAACAACGAAGATGCACAAAAACTGGTTGACGAAAATAAAGTAGAATATATTGCCGTCGGTAAAACTGAATCAGTTAAAGTCAAGAATTCACAAGTAAACTCAGAATCATATTTCCGCTATCAACTATGTGTCGAATACAAGGCAGATAGTGGCAATAGTCGATATAGCAGCGGATATTATGACGGTAACGGGTCTGAGGGCTACGGTACTTACATTAGTACGTATTCACACGGTGAGGGTCGAACTTGCTATAAGCTTCAGCAAGCTGCACCTTCAGATATGAACGTTGACGTAAAAGTTAACTAACTAAACTTGTTTTCTTAAAGACCGACGAAGGCTTCACGCTTTGAAATAAAATCACGGAGTTCTTCGTTGGTTCGTGGTCGGTCCCAGGTTGCGAGTTCAAGTAATTCGCTCATTGTTACTGGTTCGACTGATGCTTTGGTGCTTTCCATTTTTTTGTTGCCTTTTTTGTGTTTTGTTGTGTTATGTATTTATACTAGCATAAGCTTGATTAAATGTCAATAGTCTTGTACGCGAGCTTTGACGCCTCGGTTGTGCTTATGGTATAACTTAGGTGGAGGAAAATCTCAAAAACAGAAATACTATGGACATCTTCACCTCTCTCGCAATCGTTGCGTTTGCTGCACTCATCCACGCCAGTTTCCAGCTGAGTGTTGGTGTCTTGTCTTTGCTTAGTGGTCACGCTATTAGCGCAAAAAAGTCTCGTGCACGCATTATTCGCCTTACAACTAGTTACACTATTGGCGCTGGTGTTATGACACTGTTGCTTCTCTCGTTCATTTCCCTACTCTTCTTGCACTCATTCGGCGCGAATGTTCCATTGCTTGTTTGGGCGTTGGCATGTGGCTTGGTTTTAGGTATTGGTATTGCCGTTTGGCTATTTTATTACCGTCGCCAAGGCGATGGGACCGAACTTTGGATTCCACGTGCATTCGCGCGTCACCTTCATGACCGCAGCAAGGCAACCCACTACGGCGCCGAAGCATTTAGTCTCGGACTTACGAGTGTTGTTGCCGAACTCGTGTTTATTGTCCCGTCAATGACCATCTCAGCCTTGGTGCTCCTAGGCCTTCCAAGCCAATGGCAACTTGTTGGAATCGCAATCTATACTGTCGTTTCACTCCTTGGGCTGCTCATCGCTTGGTCGCTTATCGGCAGTGGTCGTTCGCTTGGCCGCATTCAGAAATGGCGCACCGATAACAAGCGCTTTTTACAGTTTGCAGCCGGTAGTGCACTAATCGTGCTTGGATTCTTTGTCTACGTGAATAAAATCATGGCAACACTTTGGGGAGCTATCTAGATGCAACCGGGTGGGCCAATTACACACGTTATTAAAACGCGGCCCCATCACCACCCCGAGCCTTTTAACGATGAGAAGCTACATAAGAGTATTGTCAGTGCATGCTTGAGCTCTGGAGCTCCAACGGGATACGCCGAAAGTATTGCCCGCCGCGTGGTTGAAGAAGTCAAACAATGGCTTGAAGACCGACCTGAGGTCACAAGTGCCGATATTCGCCGAATTACCGCTAAGCACCTGAGAACCTACCACCCCGACGCAAGTTATTTATATGAACACCATCGATCGATAGTATAAGGAGATCTTCGTGGCAAAACACACATTTGATTATGACCTGATTGTAATTGGAAGCGGCGCCGGCGGTAGCGCTGCAGCTACTATTGCTGCTCGTGCCGGCAAGCGCGTCGCTATTGTGGAAGAGGGCTCTTTTGGCGGTGAATCGCCAAACTGGAGCGACGTTCCTACCAAAGCACTGCTACACGTTGCGCGCGTATTCGATGAAGCGAAACATGCCAACCGATTTGGGCTTCGCACTTCAACGCTTGGCTACAACTACCCTTCTATCCGTACCTGGAAAGAAACGGTCGTGAAGCGCACGGGCGCAGCTAACAACCGCCGTTTTTACGAAAACCACGGTATTAGCGCTTTCAATGGCAAGGCCCACTTCTTAACCCCTCATGAAATTACCGTTAACCGTCGTCATCTTTCAGCAGCACATTTCTTAATTGCGAGCGGTTCTTCTTGGGTGGCGCCTAAAATCCAAGGGCTCGATGAGATTGAATACTTCACCCCTCGCACTATCCTCGAAGCACTCCGCCCACCTAAGACATTGTTTATCGTAGGTGGCGGACAATACGGTGTTGAAATCGCACAACTTATGGCTACCTTCGGTACGAAAGTTTACATCGCCGAACAGGCTGGTCGACTCCTCCCCCATCAAGACCCAGAAGTTGGTGAGCTTATGGAGCGCGTGCTTACCGAGCAAAAAGGTGCATCAATCTTAACGCATACCCGTGTACTCTCAGTTGAAAAAGAAGGGCTTGGAAAAAAAGTCCTCATCACTCGTGGGGGCGTCGAAAAACACATTAAAGTTGATGAAATTTTAGTTGCGAGCGGCCGTATGCCAAATGTCGACTTTGGCCTGGAAAACGCTTCCGTGAAATACACCCCTAAAGGTATTGAGGTAAATGAACATTTGCAAACGAGCGTTAAGCACATTTATGCAGCCGGTGATGTACTGGGCCGCGAAAGCCACACCCACTCCGCTCTGCTGGAAAGCCGTGTAGCTGCCCATAACATCTTTGAACGTTCGAGTATTACCGTTGATTACACCGGTACCCCAAGCGTCATCTTTACTACCCCAGAAATTGCTCAGGTTGGCTTAACCGAGGATGATTGCCGTCGTCGTGACCTCGCAATCAACAAAGCCGTTGCGCCACTCAGTATTATCGCTCGTAGCAATACTTCTGACTTCCGAGATGGCTTCGTTAAGCTCATTACTGACAAGAAAGGCGTCGTGCTTGGCGGCACGATTGTTGCGCCTTCTGCGGCTGATCTTATTCACGAGATTGGTTTAGCGGTGAAATTTAACCTTACCGCCGCACAACTTGCCGATACTCCGCATGCCTTTTTGTCATGGTCGGAAGCTATTCGCGTCGCAGCTCAGAAACTTGTGAGCTAAATCACTCATGGTTGAGCGAGGTAATGCTATAGTAAAACTAAATAATAACTACACTAGGGAGATACATGGTACTACTGTCTATTAATGCAGGATCTTCAAGTCTGAAGGTAGCTGTCTTTGACCAAACCGACCTCAACACCCCGCGTGCCTCTCTTTCCGTTGAAAACATTGGCACGCCAAACGCAGCGCTGATTCCAAACGGAGCCTACGGCAGCGATGAAACAGAACACCCAACTATTAACTCATTCGACGATGCAGCCGACCAAGTAAAGCACTGGCTTTCTTCTAAGCTCGATGTACAGGCTGAAGATATCGAAGCAATCGGGTACCGCGTTGTACACGGCGGTGAACGCTACAAAGAAGCCTCACTCGTTACTGAAGATCTTCTTCAATACCTCGAATCAATCACCGCCCTGGCACCAAATCATATGCCAGCAACGCTTACCGCTATTAACGCCTTTGCCGAGGCGTATCCAGATGCACCACAGGTAGCGTGTTTTGACACCAGTTTCTTCCACGATATCCCAGAGGTAGCGAAGACTCTTCCAATCCCTCTTACCTTGCAACGTGAAAACAATATTCGTCGTTACGGCTTCCATGGGCTTTCTTACCAGTTCCTTCTTGGTAGCTTTAAAGAAAATGAAGGCGAAGAAGCTGCCAGCGGACGCGTCATTATGGCTCACCTTGGAAGTGGCGCAAGTATTGCAGCTGTTAAAAACGGTCAGCCAATCGATATGTCGATGGGATTCACTCCTGTTTCAGGCATTATGATGAGCACTCGTACCGGCGACCTCGAGCCAGGCGTGGCCTCATACCTTCAAACTCAACTCGGCATGTCAGTCCAGGAAGTTTCTGAGCTTATGACTCACAAGTCAGGGCTCCTTGGCGTGTCTGAACTTACCGCCGACATGTACACCCTTCTTCAGAACCAACACGACAACGAAAGTGTTGCACTGGCACTCGAACTCTTCTGTTACAAGATTACCAAGACAATTGGTAGCTACGTAGCAGCTATGGGTGGTGTTGATAGTATCATTTTCAGCGGTGGTATTGGTGAGCGTTCAGCTGAAATCCGTGCGCGTGTACTGCAAAACTTCGGCTTCGTTGGGCTTGAAATCGATGACGAACGAAACGGTAAAAATGCACGACAGATTTCGACAGACAGTTCAAAGGTTGGCGTTCACGTCATTCCAACCCAAGAAGATTACAGTATCATTACACAATCGTTAGCGGTTATTAATAAGGGAGAAGCATAACAAAATGAGTGGTGGGACAGTCTCAGCAGACATGTTGCATAAAATGGACGCCTATTGGCGCGCAGCAAATTATTTATCAGTGGGGCAGATTTATCTGAGAGACAACCCGCTCCTCCGTCGGCCTCTAGAGGTTGGCGACGTTAAGAAAATGCTTCTTGGCCACTGGGGAACCACTCCTGGTCAAAACTTCATTTACGTGCACTTAAACCGTGTCATTAAAGAAAATGACCTTAATATGGTGTACATCTCTGGCCCAGGTCACGGTGGTCCAGCACTTATGGGCAACACCTACCTTGAAGGAACGTGGAGTGAGGTCTACCCAGATATGCCTCAAAACGCTGAGGGTATGGCAACGTTATTCCGCAAATTCTCATGGCCAGGTGGGCTTTCGAGCCACGTTTCTCCACAAGTTCCAGGGTCCCTACACGAAGGTGGTGAGCTCGGTTACTCTTTGAGCCACGCTTTTGGTGCGGTATTTGATAACCCAGACCTGATCGCTACCTGTGTCGTTGGTGATGGCGAGGCTGAAACCGGCCCACTCGCAACTGCATGGCACTCAAACAAGTTCTTGAACCCTAAAACCGATGGTGCAGTACTACCAATTCTTCACCTTAACGGTTATAAGATCAGTAACCCTACTCTGCTGGCTCGTATTGAGCACGAGGAGCTTGAACAACTCTTCCGCGGCTACGGCTACACTCCTTACTTCGTTGAAGGAAGCGATCCAGAGTTTATGCACGCTCGTATGGCTGAAGTGATGGATCAAGCGATTGCCGAAATCAAGCACATCCAGTCGCAAGCTCGTGAGCATGATAATATGGTACGTCCTCGTTGGCCAATGATTATTCTTCGCTCTCCAAAGGGTTGGACCGGCCCTAAAGAGGTTGGCGGTAAACCAAACGAAAACTCATTCCGCTCACACCAAGTGCCATTCCTCGTTGACGATGCGCACACTGAAAACCTCAAGATGCTCGAAGACTGGCTTAAGAGCTATCGACCAGATGAATTATTCGATGAAAACGGACGACTGGTTCCAGAGCTTGCCGAATTAGCGCCAACTGGTAAACGCCGTATGGGCGCTAACCCTCATTCAAATGGCGGGTCACTCCTGCGTGAACTACAATTGCCAAACTTCCGTGACTACGCTGTTGATGTGACCTATCCAAGTATCGTAAATAGCGGTAACACCCACGCACTCGGGCCATGGCTTCGTGATGTCACAAAGATGAACATGAGTACGCGCAACTTCCGCGTATTTGCACCTGACGAAACGATTTCTAACCGCTTGGAGGCCGTTTTTGAAACCACGAGCCGCCAATGGAACGCTCGCGTTCAAGACGGCGACGACTTCCTCGCCCAAGATGGTATGGTTTTCGATGCAATGTTGAGTGAACACCAGGCACAGGGCTGGCTTGAAGGGTACCTTCTTACCGGTCGCCACGGACTCCTTCATAGCTACGAAGCGTTCATTCGTATCGTCGACTCGATGGTAAGCCAGCACGCGAAGTGGATGAAGATGTGTAGCGAATTACCTTGGCGTGAAGAAATTTCATCGCTCAACTACCTACTCACCTCTCACGTCTGGCGCCAAGACCACAACGGCTTTACCCACCAAGACCCTGGTTTCATTGACCACCTTATCAACAAGAAGGCTGACGTTGCTCGTATTTACCTACCTCCAGACGCCAACACAACACTCAGTGTTATGGACCACTGTTTGCGCAGTCGTGGCTACATCAACCTTACGATTACGGGTAAGCACGAAGCACCCCAATGGCTTACGATGGACCAAGCGGTTGAACATGCAACGAAGGGTATTAGTATCTGGGACTGGGCTTCAACCGATAATAGTGACGAGCCTGACGTTGTGATGGCAGCGGCTGGTGACATTCCAACCCTAGAAAGCATGGCGGCGATTTCAATCTTGCGCGAACGCTTGCCTGAGTTGAAGATCCGCGTGATCAACATTGTTGACCTCATGCGTTTGCAGCCTGACACTGAACACCCTCACGGACTCAGCGACATCGACTACAACGCGTTGTTTACGACTAACAAGCCGATCATCTTCGCCTTCCACGGGTACCCATGGTTAATTCACCGTTTGGTATACCGCCGCGCGAACCAACGCCTCCACGTACGTGGTTATAAAGAAGAAGGAACGATTACCACCGCCTTCGATATGACCGTTAAGAACGAACTCGACCGCTTCCACCTTGTGATGGACGTGATTGAACGTGCCGGCCTTGATAGCGAGGAAGCGCAAAAGCTCTACGAAGACATGCAAAAGAAGCTCATTGAGCACAATAACTACATCGTTGAACACGGTGAAGACATGGACGAAGTTCGCAACTGGACTTGGCCGCACGGACGTAACTAATCACTACGTTCCAAATTTAAAACCCCGGGCTTACGCGCGGGGTTTTAAATTGTAGAACTATTTTTCTGAACCGCTAGAGCGTACGCGGTTCAGGTTGTGGTTGTGATTGTGAGAAGAGTACGACCAAGATGATCGTAACACCGACTACCACGTGAGGTAGCCAGACGTTAAGCGCCATGTCATTGAATCCGAAGATGAATGGCGATGCTGCTAAGAATAGAGCAGCAATTACGTCAATAACGAGGTGGTACGGCATACCGATTACGCGTACCAAACCCCATTCATATTTTGTAAACAAACTATACGCAATGAGGCCGACACCGAGCACCATAGGTACAACAACAGCTGGGCCGCCTACATCCATAAAACCGAATAGGAATGGTGCAAAGATTAATGCAACACCTACAAGATAGTCGAGGACGCCGTGGACTTTGGTCGGAATGAACTTGTAACTCATGAAATTCTCCTTAATTATCTTTGCAACTGGACTTATTCTATGACGTACGCATTAATAACTTTGTAAGATATGTTACAGAATCAGAAAATTCTAACTTTCATATTTTTTACCTGCTTCTTAGAGGTTGAAAAAGTTCGCTACATCTGTTATTATTAATCCTGTACCGCGGGGTGGAGCAGCCCGGTTAGCTCGTGTGGCTCATAACCACAAGGTCGTAGGTTCAAATCCTACCCCCGCTACCAAGAAAGACTTTGAAGAGATTCAAAGCCTTTTTTGTTTCTTCAACTATTCGCCATAAACATACGAATACCTTTTTAATTTGCCATTTAAATAAAGTAGTGGTATAACTGCTTCAACATTCGTCTCCAACCTTGAGGAGAGTATGATGAATGTCGCAGATACAATCTGGCTCGCCCTCCTGCTGGGAGCACTCGGTGGTGTCATCCACGGCGTGGGCGTCTACCACGGTGTCGTCTGGCCGAGAACCTTCGAGGCCAACGTCCCCATCGACCCCGACGTCGAAGACTCACCGACTCGCAAGATGAGCCTGTGGGTGCCCGGTGTGCTCGGTCAGGCAGGCGTCGGCGCGTTCGCAGCCGCACTCGTCTTGTTCTCAACCCTCAGACCCGACGAGGTCTTCAATCCGAACTCCGACCTGACGAACCCGATGGCCTTCAACGACCTGGCCATCCTACTCGCTGCCGGCTTGGGGGCTAGCGTCGTGATCAACAAGTACCTCGAGAGTCGAGGATGGGACAAGATCATCGCGCAGGAGCCGACCAGTATGGTTACGGAGTCCGAAGAGGAGCCGGCCAAGCTGACTCCTGACGCTGTCGAGGGCGAGGGAGCACCTCCAACCGGTACCGAGGCCAAGACCAAGAAGAAGCCGACGGTCAAGCGGGTCATCCGCCGCACCAACCCGGCGCCCGTTCGGCAAGCCGTGGCAGGGGTTCGCCCCTGGCGCTACATCCAGGCACTGCAATCGTCCTCACAAAAGTGAGACGCGCAGCTCCGCTCATCCGCTCCGCACTCTCCGCAACGGTAAATCCGCTCTGCGTCGAGAGACACGGAGCGGATTTACTTTTATTTAAGACTTTTTATTCTTTAGTATCGCCAGAATTTATACTTCGACTATACCCACCAAACAAGAAATTCAGCCACTGCTCTAAATTACTCGTCTGCTCTTGCGGTGTGGCGCTAGCGGTTGAGCCACGAGCTTTGTCAGCATCTTTGGCAGCTTGAGAGTTTTCAGGTAATATCAACACCTTCTCGCCCGGCATTACCAACCCGAGTGAGTCACGCAGAGCAAGTTCTTTATACTCATCGGTTGCATAATAGCGATTTTGTAATTCAAGACTGTCCTTCTGAAGCTCAGCGAGTTGCAATTGTCGCCTCTTGTAATCGACTTCTTTTTGCAAGCCAAAGTTACGCTGCATCACCTGCAACGATCCCCACACCCATCCGGCGGCAATCAAGAATGCCACCAAAATGACAAGGTTGTTAAACGTCAGGTAATCGTGACGAATCTTGTAGATCAATTTATGCAGTTCAAACTTTGGCATGGTGACGCTTATGGCTTTTCTTTATTATACACGCTACCCGTCAGAGGTGCTTCAGATATGGCTACATCCGTAGTATAATTGCTCAAGCGGGGCTGTAGCTCATCGGTTAGAGCAGGCGGCTCATAACCACTTGGTAGATGGTTCGATTCCATCCAGCCCCACCAGAATTTATCTAACCACCCAAAAGGTGGTTTTATTTATGCCCTGCGACCCCTTCGTGATTCACGAGCCACCTTTAAGGCCTTTAATCGAATCAACTCGCTGTCTCGAATCCTTGGCTGTGGAATCTGTTGTGCTTCTGCCACTTGAGCCTCATAGATGGTTTGCTGCATCTCATCAATTGCTCTTCGAACGGTTGCTCGGTGGTTTGTCTCTTGGTGCTGTTCATGAGTAGCGCGAATTGCCCCTGTTGGGTCTTCTCTATTCCAGGCAAAAGCAGGATCAACACCAAGGTCCTCCATTGCTTGTACCCTTTCCACTGCTTCGTCATATGTTAACTCATCAAGTGAAGGAAGTGACTGCTCAGCTTCTTCTGGTGAATTTGATTCCATAAACCTTCCAGCAGCTTGTGCAGCCTCTTTATCGAAATCGTGAGAAGGCGCGTTTTCCATGGTTTACTCCCAACGGAATACTTTAAAGGCGATCACGTAAATCACTACCATCCACCCAAGCACAAGCCCAACTTGGGGCAAGATATTGACGAGGTGCGCACCTTCGGTTGCAATCAGGCGAATACCATCAATCACTGGTGTGAGCGGCAAGAAAGCTGAGACGTTTTGCAGCCATTCTGGCATTAAGAAGCGTGGGAAGAACGTTCCCGAAAGGAACATCATAGGAAAGACAATTGCATTAGCAAGTGGTGCAACTTGGCGTTCGTTTTTCGCCCATCCGCCCAACGCAAGGCCAATACCAAGAATCATGATAATACCCAATATCAAGAAGCTAATAAGCTCGAACCAATTCCCTACTACGTGCAAATCAAAGGCAAAGATTGCGACGCCGAACATGAACGCGAGCGACACGAGGCCGATCACTGCCTGTCCAATCATGGTTGAAATAAAGTACTGCCACACCCGAAGCGGTGTGGTGCTAAGGCGACGCAGAATTCCCATTTTCTTAAGCTCAGGGAAGACGTTAATCGGACCAAAAATACCAATACCGATAATTGCGAACCCGAGCAAACCAGCAAAGGTGTAATCAAAGGCCGAAAGGCTGTTTTCATTAAGCTGCTCACCCGTTACGGTGAAGGGTTCAACCGTCGGTACGAGCTTGCTGTTAATGTCGTTAAACTGGCTACCTAAAATCGAGGTTAACGCCGAACCGGATTGCTGGTTGTTTTGTGTATAAACGACCTTGGCATTTCCTCCTGGATATTGCTGCCCTTCAACGGTATCGCCAAAGTTTTCTGGCAGGACAATCGCCGCATCGAGTTCTGAACGAGTCATTTTATCTTTGGCAGCGTCAAGCGAAGTAATTTCTTCGTCAATTTTTAAAACATCACTGTCTTTGGCTTGCTTAACGAAGTCTTTTGCAAAACTAGAATCAGACTGGTTAATAAGTGCGACGTTAAACGAAAGATTCGTATTTGACCCGCTATTCAAGTTTCCAAATACAAACAAGAAAATGAGCGGAAATCCAACGCTAAAGAAGATAGCCGTTTTGTCACGGAAGAAACGCTTCGTGTTAATGCGAACGAACGTTCCGACGGTATACCATTGTTTTTTCAAACTTGTTTTCATTATGAACCGTCCCTCAAGCCCTTTCCGGTTAAGTCGATAAACACATCCTCAAGGCTTGCTTGTTGGACTTCTTGCTTCTTTTTAAAGCCACGATCAAGCAGCTGCTTAATAAGATTACGCGGCGTATCAATAGCGATAATCTTACCGTTATCCATTACGGCAATACGGTCACAAAGAATTTCGGCTTCGTCCATATAGTGAGTCGTCATAATCACACTAATCCCTTTGTCGCGCACCTTTTCAATAAGATCCCAAAGGTGGCGACGAGCTTGTGGGTCGAGCCCAGTGGTTGGTTCATCTAAGAAAAAGACTTTAGGGCCGTGCACCAGAGCTGTGGTAATACTAAGGCGCTGTTTTTGACCACCAGACAAGTCTTCTACGTAGCTTTTGGCTTTTTCTTCAAGCTCAACGTCGCGTAGAAATTCCATAGGGTCGACTTTTTCGCCGTATGCCGCCGCAAACATTTCGATTACTTCCGTCAGTCGTGTCTTATCCTGAAAAGCCGGTGACTGAGGCTGAACGCCGATAATGTACTTAATCGCCTGCGGATCCTTGGCAACATCGATGCCATCAATTGTTACTGAACCACCATCGATAGGACGCAACGTCTCCATCATTTCAAGTGTGGTCGTTTTTCCGGCGCCATTTGGCCCAAGAATACCAAATATTTCACCCTTCTTTACTGTGAAGCTTACGCCATCAACGGCCTGTTTGTCGCCATAACGCTTCTTGAGATTCTTCACTTCTACCATGTGAGTCATGCCCTTATTCTACCCCTGTTACCTATCAAGAGCAAGGAAAAGAATAAGAATTTTTCTATCCGCTATATATAGCGTGCCGCGGTAAATTTTACACCACAAAAACGCTAGCAGAATCTGTCGTATGCGTTTAAAATAATGGACAGATTCACACCTCACTGGAGGGTAGAGTACACCTATAGGGGGTAGTATTCCTTTGTCCATGAGTGTTTTCGAATCGCTCTTGGATATATAGGGTTCTCTATCGAATCACGACCATCACCCGCTTCGGCCGCTGACGGTCGTACATGAGAGAAGGAGCAGTCCAATGCAGGTTACCGTCTTCAGTGTCGAGCACTGCGTGCAGTGCAACGCCACGTACCGCAAGTTGGACAAGGTCATCGGCAAGGACAACTACGTCGTGATCAACGCCCGCACCGAGCCCGGTGCTGCGGAACTCGTCGCCAGCCTCGGCGAGACCAAGATGCCGATGATGCTGGTCCACGAGGGCGACTGGCGCGACTTCCGTCTCACGCCCGAGAACGAAGGCCAGCGCTGGTACGGCTACCGCGAAGGCAAGATCGAGGGCATCCCCGAGATGCTCACCGCGCTCGTCGCCGCTTGAACCCCACCCCATCCATCCAAGAGCAATTGCCCCGTCGGATTCGTCCGCCGGGGCTGCTCTGCCATTGTTACAATGACCTAAATAACAAAAAATACCCCCGGGGAAGGGGGGTATCTTGGCACCTGTTTGTTTGACCTAAGTATAGGGGCAAACTGCTTATGGCGCAATAGTATTTTTTACTACTATTTCTTCTTTGAAACAGTAAGGAAACCGTTGCGTGGGTTTTCCTTAACAACACGGTCAGCTGGAAGATCAACTGGTGTACCCTTTTCGTTCTTTGCAACCTTTGCGAAGAAGAAGATGGTTTGTGGTTTGCCACCACGAAGTGTAACTTCAGTGCTGTGCAAGTAGTAAGTAACGCCCTTTGAGTTAGTGTGACTGTAAGCCATTGTAAGTATATACCTCCTATTAGTGCTATACGGTGTTAGCGTACAGCGTCCCTAGGGGTGCTGTCAACATTAAATTCGCTTAAAACGTCGACGAAGCATCAATTGGAGTACTCCAATACTGACCATACGAATGATAATCAATAGCATTATCACCCCTAGTGCAATGACCGACCAGCCGGCAAAATCAGACGTCCAAAGTGGTGATGAAAAATCATGGATATAAGCCTCTTGTCGCGGCTTACTCGTATCGGTGGCAGGACCAGTTGCGGCCGGATATTTTGCCAATTCATTAGTGGTACATTGCAGGTATGCATTCGAATAAGAGCTAAATTGTGGCGCACAAACCTCTTGGGCTCGCTTGTAGATATTTCCGTTCGGATTGGAGTCTCCGTACTGACTTTGCTGCCACGCTTGAACGTCGCGGCTATAGGCGTTTTCAAGATACACCCCCCGACCTAAATCGGTATTCATATGAGAGGCCGTATACCGTTGTAAATCGTACAACCGGTTTGTTACGTCTTCAGCATTCCCCTCTTTATCAGCGTTAATCACCGCCTCACGGCGCTGGACCATACCGATGTTATTCAGCCGCAAAAAAGTAGCCGCCACAAAACCGACGATAATCAACAAAATAACAAGCTGCCACGTTTTTATTCGTTGCAGGTCTTTGATATTCTTTCTAATTCGACCCTTATCAGCCACACACCCTCGGAGATTCCCACCTTTATAACTTGGTTATATTGTAGCATGAATCCTATTTTTTATAGAGTGGGAAACGAGCCGTCAGAATCAGTAAAACGACCGCTCCAGCAATAAAGAAGAAGGCTTGAAGTGAGACCTGCTCTTGCATGGTTGACGCCATAATACCAAGGATAAGCGCACCAATCCCGGCACCGAGATTAGCCAGCGATTCTACTAAGCCAAGATACATAACACGCGCACCTGAAATATCGGCGTTATCAAATACCGCTCGGGTAAATGGTAAGGTATAGCCAGTGGTCGCCAGTTCGTTCCCGGCATTTAATCCGGCAACTACAACAGGAGATTGCACAAAAGGACGCAGGAAGTGAGTCGAGGCGTTGACGATAGCAGCTACCTTCATCAGCTCTCCACCTTTTTTACGATCAATCAGCTTGCCGTACGTGTAGGATGCGAAGACGGCTACGATAAGTACAACCGAAACAAGAATGCCCGTTACCGCATACACATCATTACCTGAAATACCAATAATTACGATCGCTACGTACAGTGTCCATGCCGTACCAGAAGTAAAGACATCAAACCCGAGTGAGAATTCGGCTAAAGCTTGGCGGAAAAACAGTTTCCACGGAAAACCACGGAAAGTAAGTTTTTGCTTGACCTGAACCTGCTCACCTGTTTTAAGAAGCGGCATCGCTGCGATAGCAAACAACAATGCAGCCAGCAAAATTACGACCTGTGGACCAAGCAAGAATGCAATAAACCCACCGACCAGCGGGCTCAGGCCGGTCGTTACTTTTTCAAAAATATTCATATAGGCGATTTCCTTACCGGCGTGACTGAGGCTCTTCACTTTAGAGAAGTCAACACTATAAGCAATGGAATACATTGCCGCAGAAAGGCCCTGCAAAATAAAGGTAAGTAACAGTAACCACGTACTATATTCAGACAAAAACGCGAATGAAATCATCGCTGGGATATACAAAAGGTTTGAGAATAAAATGGCGTGCTTTGGCCCCATCCACCCTACGAATCGTGCAATCGGTAGCGACATGACAGCCTTGAACATATAAAACCCGACCCACAAAAAAGCAATTGTCGCCACGCTGTATCCCATTTGATACAAATAAATCGACATGAAAGTATTTACGAGGTACAACGCAGCCATGCGGAGCATACGTGAAACATAAAGTTCAGCCACCTCGCTAAAGGTAGCGTATCGCCAAAAATGACGCCTCAGCAAGATAGTGTGCAGGAAATTTCGTACCATGTTTGTGTTGTCAGAATAGTGGTTATTCTTTTATTCCATTACACCATACTCACCTCAATACGACAAGTGATATACTAATGCTATGAACGTATATTTCTCAGGGCTTGGTGGAGTCGGTATTGGACCGCTTGCAGAGATTGCACACGACGCCGGTCATACCGTGCTTGGCTCAGACTTAGCCGCTAGTCCACTCACTCGTCAACTCGAAGCCCGTGGCATTACCGTGAATATTGGTCAGGATGGCAGTTTTTTACGAAGCTCTCATGCCGCACGACCGCTTGATTGGTTTGTTTATACAGCAGCTCTCCCTGTTGACCACCCAGAGCTTTTAGCGGCCAAGGAACTTGGTATTCGGACTGGTAAACGTGATGAGTTTTTAGCCGAACTCCTCAAGGCGCACAACCTTAAACTAATCGCCATTGCCGGAACTCATGGCAAGACCACTACAACCGGCATGGCTGTCTGGGCCTTAAAACAGTTGGGCGTGCCGGTGAGTTACTCTGTCGGTACAACGATTTCATTTGGCTCAAGTGGCGCTTACATACCGGGTAGTGAGTACTTCGTTTACGAATGTGACGAATATGATCGCAACCTTCTTCACTTCTCGCCGTTTCTTTCACTCCTTACTTCAGTCGATTACGACCACCCCGATACCTACCCAACCGAAGATGATTACCGCGCAACCTTTCGACAGTACATTTCGCAGTCGACGCATACGATTGGCTGGGCTAAAGATCTTGCATACCTCGAGCAACCGACCAACAACTCTATTTGGTCGCTAGCGAACAAAGAGGTTTCATCACTTCATCTTGCCGGTGAGCATAACCGCCGCAACGCTACACTCGTCTTAAAGGCACTCGAACACCTCGGGCTTGGTGATAGCGCAAGTAACCAAAAAATTCTTGAGCAGTTCCCTGGCACCGATCGCCGCTTCGAAAAATTAGCCGACAATCTTTACAGCGATTATGGGCATCACCCTGAAGAAATTGCCGCCACCTTACAAATGGCCCGCGAGCTTTCCGACAAGGTTGCGCTTGTGTACCAGCCCCACCAAAACTGGCGCCAACATTTCGTACGTGATGAATATACGACACAGTTTGACGCTGCCAGTAAAGTAATCTGGCTCCCGACCTATTTGACCCGTGAAAACCCCGATCAGGCAGTCTTAACACCTCAAGAACTCACGACCAATGTCACCAACCAGGCAGCACTGAGTTATGGCGAATTGAATGATGAATTGTGGCAAACAATTGAAGCCTACCGAACCGATGGATACCTCGTGCTCTGTATGGGTGCCGGAACAATCGATAAGTGGGTACGCGATCACTTAGCGGCTTAGCCAATTAACATCGAACTCTTCGAAAAAGAAAGCATCCTTAAAGAAGGTGCGCGCCATAACATCTTCTACGGCTGGCGCTAATTCCAGTTGGCTTAGCTTATGAGGGCGAGCCCATATAATGTCTTCAGTCGTTGTAATGTCATCTTTATAAAAGCGAAAAACGTGCGCTAAGGTGGTAGAAAGCAACTCGTCGTCACTGCGGACTCTGATATAACAATCGCCTGCATGCTCAACTTCTTGATCTTCAAGTGTTAGTTTTTCTTGCACTTCACGCTTCGCAGCAGCCAGTACCGAAGCGTCTTCAATGTGTAGCTTTCCATATGGAAGCGTCCAGGTATCGATATACGGTTGTTTTTTTCGACGCTGCAACAAAATATCGCCATCGCCATTTTGGACCACAAACATAGTGATAATTTTGGGTTGGGTGCGGATTGTTTTCTTTTCAGTACTCACTCGGTCCACGTAAGACAACCCGGCGGCGCTTAGTGTATATCCACCCTCAACTTTTTCTACCAAGTTTGACTTCACCAAAGCGCCGAGGTGATATGTAAATAAATTCGTATCGACACGTGGCGGACGAAGATCGCGGAATCGAGCGACTTTTTGATACATTAAAACGTCAACTATATGTTTTTGGATGTGGTGATTAACAGATGAATACTCAACCATATTTGACTCAAATTATACTTTCTAGATGTTTGTATAGTACCACCATATAGTGAGGATGTCATCAAGAGATAAGCAAGGAAGTACCACTATGGCGTTAGTCGAAAAAGAAATCACAATGAAAAATGTTGAGCGTGCACGTAATAACAGTGAGTTTGAGAAGCGAAATGAAGCAGAGCATAAACTCATACCCGAAAACCCTGCAATATTTGAGTGTCTATTTAAGCCGGATGCGATTGCAATAGAACAGCTTTATCTTAGCTCACCCGATGACGAGTTTAGCCTTCGCCTTCGTGCCACCTATCATCCAGAAGGAACCAGCTATACCGCGACCCAAAAAGACCGCGGTGAAATAGTTGAAGGTGCACTCCATCGTACTGAAATCGACACGCCAATTAACGAAGCAGCTTATGACTTTTTCGCCCAGAAGAACATCGCACGCCTACGCAAGTTACGTGCCACAATCGCCGAAGGTATTTCAATCGACTTTTATGATAGCCCTGAGGTACCCGTAATCGTGGAGGTTGAGCATAACGACCCAGTCGAACGTACAAAACTTGTCGCACTGGTTGAAGAATTAACGAGCTCCGATCTGATTGATCATTCAAGCGACCCTTCTCTCACAAACGAAGCACTCGCCCACCACTTCAGCAAAGAAGCGCATCCTGAACTCATCCGTTCAAAAGAAACGCTTGATACTTTTGCTGAGTGTGTGGTCGGTGAAATGATAGCACGCTACGCAACTGGCAAGAGACAGGTCGTTGCCGGGCTTACTGGGATGTCAGGCTCGGGTAAAACTACCGTCACTCGCCTTATTGAAGAACGACTCGTTGAGTTATTTGGTGAAGCTTATAAGCCAATTATCATTTCAACTGATGACTACCATTTTGGTAAAACAAACCTTGAAGAACGATATGGCAAACCGTATAGCGACTGGGATAGTCCGCGAACCTACAATACCGAGGAACTTGCACTCGATTTACACAACTTAGCCGAGGGAACGCCTTTAATTCGTCGTCACTTCAGTTTTGAAACTGAGGAGCCAGTATTTGATGAATTAGTAGCACCCTTACCTTTCATCCTTATTGAAGGTCTCTACGCTGGCAGCAAAGACCTTACTGCTGTTCGTGACCTTCACTTTGAACTACCGACCAGCATCGCTACCAGTGTAGGCCGCGACGTTAGACGGCTGGTCATTGATAACCGTGCCAACAGGGCATTTCCAACTCCAGAAAGCCGTTTACGCTATCAAATCGAGACCGCGCTGCCGCTTTATATGAGCCAAGAGCGCCCTAGTCACGCTGCTTTCAGCGCCAGTGCCCGTCCGCTTGCAGAACGTGCTTTCATGTTAAGTGAGTTTACTCGTTCGAAGGAGCGCCGAACTCAAGAACTTCAGGGTTGAGCGGATCACCGTTAAAGGCGTCGACTGCTTTAGCTTTTGATGCCTGTGCATCATAAAGCTTCATAAATTCTTGAATGGTATCTTTATTCACAGAACCCGTCGCCTTATACGTGTCAATGCTATCGGTCCGCTCTACCTGGTCACTGACCGAACGGTAGCCTGGTCGGCTTAAGTCGAGTTGGGCGGCACCACTACTGTTATAGATGGCCACACTCACGACCGTCAGCGTCAGTGCAATAAGAATAGTAAGGATCAAAAGTAATGACAAGCGGTGTCGATCCCAAAAAGACAAATCTTCTGGGCTTAATTTAACGGGCAGCTTTTCTTCCATGACTACTCAGAGATCCTTTCATAGTTAAGCAAGAAATCGCTCACCGAAGTGCGATAGTCGTCGATATAGCGGTGCAGTTTCAGAACATCTTCGTGTACTTTTTTACGAAGCGTGCGCGCTTCTTCAAGAGTTTCATGGAAGGTGTTCGGCTGAGCACTACAATCAATTTTGATTGCGTCAGAAAGCTTTTGTTCGTAGGCAATGTAATCAAGGCGGAAATTATTGAGCGCCGTACGATAATTCGAGGTGACAGTCATCATAGCCTTGTTATCAAGGCGGTTATTAGCGAGCCTCGTGTTAAATGTATCCATAAGCTTGCTCGCCATTGATTCATATACCTGGCCGCGGTTTACACGAAGAAGCGCATCGCTGGCATGCAGCTGACTAAGGGTATTTTTAATTGAAACACAGTTGAGTTTTACGCGTTCGGTTTGTTCGGGCGTAAGATCTTCGGCATTTACCTTAGGAGCTGCAAATGCAAATACTAGCCCGAAAGACACGATACTAGCAATTGCAACAAAAGATAACCGACGCATATGCTCTTTATTATACCTTTTTAGCGAGCTAAATGTAATCGCCCCTCTGTCTCTGAAATCAACCCGTCGCGCTTCAAGCCATCCAAGGCTGGCGCAAAACGTTCGTCCGCCTGAAGGTCGTGGCGTAAATCAATCAGGCTTTTATCTTGAGCTGTTAATTCTTTAAGAATTTGGCCGCGAACCTCACGAATGCTACCCTTCAAAGCAGATTGTTTTTTATAATGTCGACTTTTATCGTTTCGCCCTGCACCTTGGCGCTTCAAGTACGATCCGTAGTCCATAATTGCCCAATACCATTCGCGCGGATGCTCTATGTCGTGCGTTCGTTCCACAATCTCACGAAGTTCACGATCACTCACGTCGCTCGAATCTTCGAAGAAGTGGTGAAAATAAACAGTACGTACATTCGTTTCAATAAAGGCAATCGGGTGATTAAAACTGTAGGTTAAAATTGCCCCAGCCGTATTTACACCCACACCAGGTAGCGAAACAAGTTCTTCAAGCGTCTGAGGAAATTTTCCCTCAAAATCATGCTCAATTTTTTTAGCAGCTTCATGTAAAAATTTTGCCCGTCGATTGTACCCAAGCCCGCTCCAAAGCTGCAAGACTTCAGATAACGAAGCCTTCGCAAGTGACGAAACATCAGGAAAGGCGGCAATAAATTCAGCAAATTTCACTTTCACCCGTTCCACCTGGGTTTGTTGGAGCATTATTTCGCTTACCAATACATAATAAGGTCGCATATCACGGCGCCATGGCATGTCGCGGTACAGCTCTTTACCCTTTTCCCACACCACTTCCTGAAATTCGGTCGTATCCATTCACCTTCTAGTATACCTCCGCTATACTAGATATATGAAGCTGACAAAGTATCAACATGCATGTTTAGTAATTGAGAAAGACGGCACTTCCCTTATTGTCGACCCGGGCAGTTATACTCACGACTTTATTATGCCGAAGAATGTGACCGCAATCGTTATCACGCATGAGCACCCCGATCACTTTAATGAAACGCTTATTGGAGATATTTTAGCCGCTCATCCAAAAGCCACCATTATCGCGCACGAGTCAATCGCCGGGCGTTTCACTAACAACATGTCACTTGTCGCAAAAGTTGGTGAATCATATACAGTTGGACCTTTTTCACTCCGTTTCTTTGGTGGCGCCCACGCCAGTATCGCTGAATCTATTCAAGTGCCACCAAACCTGGGTGTTTTAATTGACGAGCGCCTTTATTACCCTGGTGACTCATTTGTTGTGCCAGAGAGCGTTACAGTGCAAGAACTCGCACTACCAGTCAGTGCACCGTGGTTGAAACTAAGCGAGACAATGGACTTTCTTATGCAAATTCGCCCCCAGTTCGCTTTTCCTACACATGATGCAATCTTATCGAATGAAGGTAAAGAACTAGTTGATCGTATGATAGGCGCCGTAGCCGGCGGACAAAACACTCAGTACAAACGGCTTGATAGTTCATCGGTAGAATTATCATGAACCAATGGCAACAAACCTTAGCGACGGGTGTGGATCGCCTGAAGCAAACAGACCCTGTGCTAAAACCAATTATCGACTCGGCAACCCCACCTACTTTCTTGCCCCATAGAAATTATTATCAAGCCTTAGTTGAAAGCATTATTTCACAACAACTGAGCGTTAAAGCGGCGGCTTCAATTTTAGAAAAGTTTACCGGTTTATTTAACGGTAGTTTCCCTTCACCTGAAGAAATTCTGGAAAAAGACATTGAAACATATCGTAGCGTCGGTCTCTCACGGCAAAAAGCTACCTACATACGCGACCTAGCTGAAAAGGTCATCAATAAAACAGTAGTTTTTGAGCACCTCGACAAACTTTCAAATGAAGAAATTATCGGCGAGCTGACCACAGTAAAAGGCGTTGGTGTTTGGACCGTACATATGTTTTTACTCTTTTGCATGGGCCGACTTGACGTACTTCCTGTCGGTGACCTGGGAATTCGAAACGGCATCCAAAAACTTTATAAACTCGATACCCGGCCGGAAGCCGAGGAAATTGAAGCAATTGCTAAACAATATAACTGGCATCCCTACGAATCAATCGCAAGTTGGTACGTTTGGCACTCACTCGATAATAAACCGGCACTATAGACCGAATTCGGTGCGTTGTTCGGGTGTAAGACCCGGGCTCAACAGCCCATCAAGCCCTGATGGTAGATTGCCATTCTGAAGATCAGTAAGAAGCGGCATAAGAGTGAAGATGGCTAGCACTCCACTTATAAGTACCGTTACGCACAGCACACCTGCAAATATAGAAACGGTTTTGCTGGCAAAGCTTTTATACTCTGCGTAATCTCGCATCTCACGGCCCCATTTATCACGCATCGAGCCGTTCATAATGAGCGCGAGGTCGACGATCAGCCATACCCCTAAACCACCCACCGTAACAAGCTTTAAAAGGCCGCTTCCCCATTTTCCTAAGTACATTCGGTCAACACCAAAAACACCCCACATAAAACTAATGAAGAATACAGCTAAAAAGTGGCGTTGTTTGGGAAACTTTTTTATCTTTACCGCGCGAGGCGCCGAGGTAGTCGGTTGCATACGCTATTTATTATACGCTTACGCTTTGGTTTTCTTCGGCCAATTATTGAGTATGAACTCTCGGTACAGGTTTGACATATTAGGCAAAGCTTCGAGCTCTTCGCGCGTCACCCAGATATCATGCTCGTAACCCGGCTCGGTCGGACGAGAAACAAACTCTTTAGGAGCAACTAACGTATAACCCAAAATAATTCGCTCGCCCGGCTTTTCATGCCTAAAAAAGTCCGTACGCTTGGCACCTGAAACGGTAATTCCTAACTCTTCCTGAACTTCACGCACCAAAGCGTCATCCGGATCTTCACCGTGGTTAATATGACCTCCAGGAAGGCCGTTACGTTCTGATTTAGGGTAATGCATCACCAATACAGTGCGCAGGTCGTGACTGTAAACCGCCAGCTTTACCGACACACGATGAAGGTGTCGTAATGGCGAATGCATATTATGGACCTAAACGGTTAATGTCGCGCGGGAAGAGAGCGGCCTCTTTAACGTTGTTAAGGCCAATGATCTTTTGAGTAAGACGTTCAAGCCCCATTCCAAAACCACCGTGGGTTGGAAGGCCAAATTTAAAGGCTTGGAGATAGTATTTGAACCCATCCGCATCTGGATCGCCACCGGCAATAGTACGAAGCTGTTCAAGTAGTACATCGTAACGGTTTTCACGCATACTGATAGTTGCAATTTCTACCCCGCGGAAAATCAGGTCGGCACGTTCAGCAATTTCTGGATCTTCTTCAGACTTGCGGTGATAGAACTTCATTTCACTGGCTGGCCACTTAGTGATAAAGACTGCTTCACTCCCTAAGTTTTTCTTGGCATATTCGGTTACCCAACGCTCTTCGTCTGGACGCATGTCTTTTTCACCGCGCGTGTCTTCGCCGGTCGCTTTCGTATACAATTCGTGCACTTCTTCAAGGCCAAGCTGAGGAATTTCGTCTGGGAGCTTAACTGGTGTCGCGTTCCACTTCTTTAGGTCTGCTTCGTTTGTTTCCCATACGCTCGTTGTAATCGCTTTTAAGAATCCGCTTACCACACCGAGCAGTTCCTGGAAGGTTACAAAGCCCATCTCAACATCGAATTGAATAAACTCAGTCATGTGACGAGTAGTTGCAGATGGCTCAGCACGGTAGGTCGCACCAATTTCATAGCCGCGCTCAAAGACACCGACCATCATTTGCTTGTAGAACTGCGCGCTTTGCGCTAATGTTGCTTCTTTACCAAAGTAGTCGAGCTTGAATACTTCTGCTCCACCTTCTGTTGCGGCTGCAAGGAGCTTTGGTGAGTTAAACTCAGTGAAATCGTTTGCATGAAGATACTGACGAGCTGCTTCTTTAATTGCAGCTTGAATCTTAAAGATCGCAGTTTCTTGTTGGTTGCGAAGACCAAGCACGCGGTGTTCAAATAATGTATCGAGGTTTTCAGACTTGTGCTCGAGTGGCTTATCAATTTCAATCGGTGGTTCATCGGTTACTGGAACCATTACTTCAACTTTTACATCGTGAAGTTCAGCACCACCGGGAGCGCGTTCATCAGCGACTACGAGGCCGGTAAGTGCAAGGACAGTACCGACTTGAAGGCCGCGAAGCTTTTCGAGCTCATCTTTATCTTCAATTTTTGTTTGAGCAAGACCCTTGCGGTCACGTAAGGTAATAAAGTTCAGGCCACCGAGAAGGCGCTTTTTGTGAAGCCATCCCTCAATACGGACGGTTTCGCCCACATGTTCGCGTAAATCTTGAGTAAGGATTCGGTTCGTACTCATTATGTAAGTTCCTGTTTATCAGTTGTGTAGGTAGTGTGGACTTATAGGGTCAGTAGCGAACGAGTTCGTCCTACTCGCCGCTGACCCGGATATTACTGTCGTTTAAAATCCACATCATATTTTCCTTATTGTAACAAATATTACCCCTTTTCACTAGAGGTCAATGTGGCCAGAGCTGGTATTATTCGAACGGCCTTCGCGAGCAGCTACTGCCCGCAAGTCACCATGGACATCATCTTCATCGACGATCTGGCGACCAATCAGTGCTTCGAAGACATCTTCAAGCGTTACTAACCCGACCGTTTCGCGGTTTTCGTTAATAACAATGAACAAGTGATGACGGGTTTTTAAGAATGCAGCCAAAGCGTGCTCAAGTGAATCATCTTCATGAATATAAAATACCTTAGGTTCCATTGCCTTCTCGGCAGTTGACGACTTTCTGATATCAAGAGATAGCAGGTCGCGGAGGTGTAAAATACCTTCAACATGGTCGAGATCTTTATCGATAACAGGGAGCCTGCTATGCCCAAGGGCGTGCAATTCATCGAGCACGAGCGGCCCAAGGAATTCAGTTTTCTTGATAAAATCAATGACACTGCGTGGCGTCATAACGTCTGAGACTTTTTTATCGAAGAATGCAAATGCTGCACTCAGAAGCACTCGCTCGCTCTCACCTACTATATCTTTTGAGTTTTGGATGAGTTCAGTGAGATCCTCATGAGAATAGATATGACGAGGTGGTTCATGAGTTGTAAGTGAAGGCTCCCGAAGAGCATGAAGTACTTTATGAAATCGCCGTGTCCAATCCAGCAGCGTTGGTTCAATACGAGCATAGAGCGACTGAGCTTGCTTTTGTATGAAAGCTAGACGCGCTACAGATGGATACAAGATAGCCACTACGATTGCCGCCACAATACCCCATAGCCACCCCAACAGCGCAATCAGAAGGCTCACGAGAAGTACAAGCAGTAGTGTGCGCAGCGTTCGAAGTAGCGTTACAAGTGTCGGTCGAGCCTCGTAGCGTCGAAAGTCAAGCGCCGCCGCTTCATTCTTTTTAGAGCGGCGTCGCAGTTCTGAAAGACTATACTTTGGCCTAACAGGGTGCATTGCCGCAGCAAGCACAAGACACGCAAAGACAACCACCAAAATCAATGCAAGTAAAATACTCATCGTAAGCACTATTGTACCCTACCATCTGATACAATAGTAGGAGTTAAATTGTGGAGGATTTATGAATAAAACCGGATGGATTATTTTTAGTACCGTAGTGGTACTTCTTTTAGGTGGACTGATCGCCTGGACGCGCATCACCAACCCACCTATCAATGTTTCGAATATTGAAAATAACAGCATCGTTGCAGGCACCGACCAAAACGGCAATATCGGCGACCACACCAAAGGAAGCGAAGAAAATAAAATCATCCTCGTCGAATATGGTGACTTCCAGTGCCCTAGCTGTGGTAGCGCTCACCCTAACGTAAATACGCTTATTGAAGACTACGGCGACAAGTTTACCTTCGTATTCCGAAACTTCCCGCTTACCAGCATTCACCCGAATGCAAAAGCAGCTGCTGCTGTAGCCGAAGCTGCCGGTTTACAAGGCAAGTTCTGGGAAATGTACGATATGCTCTACGACAACCAAGATGACTGGAGTAGCGTTGATGCCAACAAGCGCAGTGAAATCTTTAGCCAATACGCTCAAACGCTCAAATTAGACATGGATAAGTACAATACCGACGTTGCAAGCAAGCCCGTCACTCAAAAGATTAACTTCGACATGACACTCGGTAAAAAAGAGAGTGTAGCTGCAACGCCTACCTTCTTCCTAGACGGCCAGAAGCTCGACGACGCGACTGCTAATGGCATTACCCAGGGTAACTTGACTGCTATTAAAGCGAAGATCGACGAACTCGCGAAGTAAGAATAAAAGCAAATTTAAAACACCCCGGTGCCTTGGGGTGTTTTTCTTTTTTGCGTAGTGAAGTCGCTTTCCTAGGCCTGATGGCTTAGTGAGCGATAAAAATTCGCCAATCGGCGGGCACCACATCCACTGCTATCTTTTTGCGCCTTGATGGCACAAATTCGATGGCTATTGGCATGTGATTATACACTCCTTGTGCTATGTACAGTCCCTAGCACTCCGACCTTTATATATTAGTTTTGGCTCGGGACACATCATCTATAGTACCAGCCCACCCTGGAATAGTCAAGAATACGTCGTTGAAGACGCTCGTGTTCTTATAATACCGTAAACTAAATACCGCTTGCAATAAGGGCAAGCGGTATTGTTGTAGTGCTTTTATCTACATTTCGCCAGGAGTGGCATCTGGGCTAGCTGAGCGAAGCTTTTTCTCTTTCACAGTGAACACAAGCACCGCTGCAAGACCAACCAAACTAGCTGCTGTAATAAAGATGCGCTGAAGGCTATCAGAGAACGCGTGCGTTACTTTATTAGCAAACTCTTCTTGGTTCTTCGTGAATGCTTTACTTGCCTGCTCTGAGTATGGTTCAGGAAGCTTATCGAATTGCTTCTCAGCTGCAGAGGTAACTTGATTCTTTACGTCTGGCATATTAAGTGTCAAAAGCGTATTAGGGTCATCAATATTACCAAGCCGTGCAACTTGCCCACTTTCTTTTAGGGATTGTACGTAGGCGGTATCACGCATGGCTGGAGCCTGTGTAAGAATACCGGCGGTAAGCATCGCACCAAATACGGCCGTACCAATTGTCGAGCCAAGGCTACGGAAGAGCTGGCTTGAGCTCGTTGCCGCACCAAGATCTTTTTGTTCGACTTCGTTTTGAATCGCAAGGTTAAGGACTGGCATAGCCACACCCATACCAAGACCGAGCAGTACCATCACCGTTGCCTCATAAGCATATGGCATTTCAGGGTTTAGGAACGTAAGAGCAATCATCGCCCCTGTAGCTACAACAAAACCGATTTGCATAAAGATCTTATATCGACCGGTTCGAGAAATGATTTGACCCGATGCGATACTTGAGGTCATGATTCCAGCCACCATTGGGAGCAGCATCAAACCAGACTCAGTTGGAGTCGCGCCGAATACTTGTTGGTTAAACTGCGTAAGGTACAAGATTGAACCCATAAATGCAGCACCAAACATTGTAGCAATCGTAAGGATCGTAACGAAGTTACGGTTCTTGAAGAAACGAAGTGGCAAGATTGGCTCTTTAGCCTTACGTTCGACGTAAATGAACCCGGCCGTCGCAACTGCCACGATCGTAAACATAATTACGCGTAGAGCAGCGAGTGTGAGCCCTGTAGCGCTGAGTAGATCAGCAAAGATGACATCAGTGTTATCAACAGCCAAAATGAGCGTTGCAAGTGCGAGTGATAGTAGTGCCGCACCCATGTAGTCAATACGGGCCTTGGCGGCGTGTCGTAGTGAAGGTGTAAAGATTGCAATAAGAATGAAGGCAAGTACTCCAACAGGGACATTAATGAAAAATGTCCAGCGCCAGTCAGTCGTTAAGCTAAAGATAGCGTGACCATCAGTAAGCCAGCCACCAAGCAACGGACCAACTACGGAACTAATACCGAAGACTGCTCCGATCAACCCTTGCCAACGACCACGTTCACGAGCCGCAAACAGGTCACCAACAATCGTAAAGGCGTTAGCAGTAATAATACCACCACCAATACCTTGTACGGCGCGCCAGATAATGAGCTCAGTGATATTTCCGCTCATACCGCTCATGAGCGATGACAGTACGAATACCGCCACACCGACAAGCAGGACGTTACGACGACCAAATAGGTCTGAAAATTTACCGGCAATTGGCACGGTCATAGTTGTTGTAATGAGGTACGCCGTAACAATCCAACTGAGTGAACTGAAAGCGTTAAACTCCTCAACGATCTTGCCTAAAGCAGTTGCAATGATGGTTTGGTCGAGGGCAACCAAAAAGAGGCTGGCCATAACTGAAACCATAATGATCAACTTGCTTCGCAAGCTTAAGTGGTGATGCATAGATCTCCCTTTCTATTTATTTAGTAAGTCTTTGTATTGCTCGATATTGTCAGTAAGGTGCTCCACCATTTCTCGGAGCTGCTCTTCTTTAATAAAACCAACCCATTTCTTTGACTGAGAGCCTACAACGTAAAGACGGTCGCCAGTTTTAATATCTAGTGCGTCACGAGCATCAGCCGGGATAACTACCTGACCTTTTGTGCCTACTGTTGCGGTTCCATAGAGTTGTTTATCGTGCATTTCGTATACATTATGCGCCAGTATGAAAAGTATGTCAAGTATGACATTACTTGCAGTGATTTTTAAGGCTTTTGTGTAAAAAGGGCAAAATGTGACTACAATAAGTATATGCCCGATTTTTTTAGCAGCATTTTGGTATTTATTCTCACTCTTGTAGGGATTGTACTCCTTGGTTTTGCCGCAGGGTTAAGCCCAAGCCTTTATATTGCCCAGACAGACGCACCCTTGAAGAAAGAAAGATTCCCATACCTTGCCGCCTTTGCGACTGGGGTACTGATCGCACTTTTAGCACTTGTAGTGCTATTTCAGGCGGTTCAACTTGATATTTTGCTTCAGTCCATTTCATCGCCTGTGCAAGCGGTGATTTTAAGCGTCATATTTAATATTTTCATCGGTATCGGCCTAATCGTTGGTGGCTTTTGGTACATCAACCACCAAAGCGCCTCAAAACCCGACATCACCGTTCCTGGGATCAACCCAGACAGTTTTGTAGGTACCGCCGGTTTCGGTTTTATACGTACTTTTGTAAGTATTAGCGGTGTTATTGCAGCGTATCTTGCTGGCAATGCCATCGCTAGTGCAAGCACCAATTCAATTGAACAAGCTATCTACACTGCTATATTTATGGCTGCTGCCATTTTTCCCCTTGCTGCCTTTGCCGTCCTTATTAAACGCGGCTCAGCTAGGCTTGAGTCACTCATAGGACAACTACAATTAGTGTTACTACGCGTTAACTACCGACTCACTATTGGAGCTGGCGCGGTTATATTTGGTGGATCAATCGTCATCTTCCACCTTATGATGTCGCTCTTTTATTAAGACTTAGCGAAGACGACCGGTGTTGCGACGACGAGCGTTGCGGTGCTTGCGACCACGGAGGAAGAAGATGAGCCAGACGATAGCAGCGATAAGTAGTACAGCCACCACGATTGCAGCAATGATTACATAGGTTGGAATTACCCAGAATGAACGAGTTACATCGATGCTTTGGTTGGTAGTGCCATAGGTAAATGTGGCACTGACTGTGTAGTAACCAAACTCACCAATATTCTTCAGTGGGATATCCCAGCGACGAGCGCCATCGGGAAGGATTACATCTTGAGGGGTCTTGTTGTTGAAGTCGGCATCGTAAACAACCTTATCACCTTGAGATACGGACACTTTTCCAAATGGACCGAGCTGAACATTTCCCTTGTTTTCAAAACGGAAACTCACTTTAAGATCATTAGGGGTGCGGAAGTCGGTAGCCACGTTTGAACCTTGAAGAATTGCAAAGTCAGTGAGGTTTAATTTCTCGACAGCGTCACCAGGAACAGTGAGAAGAATCAGAGAGGCGACACTAGCGCTGGTATTGACCTGTCCACCACTATCTGGTGTGGTTGGCGCAAAACGAATCGCGCCAAAGTATCCACCAGCTTGTGTAGTAGACGGGACTGTTATATTGACCCTGACTGTAACCGTTTTGTTTGCTGGAATTTTTACATCCTGAAGCGGGGACAAAAATCGCTTCAAACTATGTGTTGGTGCAAACTGATTTTCATCAAGAATAATTGAAGGGGTTCCATTTTCGTCACCAGAAATAAAGTCATTTTCATAAGGTCGAACTAGAACTTCGCTATTTGTCAGGTTTGTTACGGCAATGTCCACCTTACCAATTTCACCGGCCTTAATCTGGATATCTGTTCGAAGAGGCGAAACTTTAAGTGTATTAGCACTCTGCGCACTCGCAGCAAACGAATGAAGCATGGCCGCCATTAACGTTACTACCAACAGTGCCGCGCCCACCTGCACGTTCTTCAGAAGACGGCTTTTCACCAACATACTTATTTCCCTTTTTACCTAATTACCTACAATCATAACAGATGTGCTTATGTTTGGGAATGAGTCTTTCGTAAAAAACAGCACCCCTTGGTTCCAAAAGGGGTGCTGTAAGTTAATCAACAAATTGTTTCTTAGAATTTACCCGTCGCAATAAGGCTAAGATCAGTTGCGTAGTTACCAGCAGGAGTGTTATTTGCAGCACTCGCTCCGAAAGTAAGCTGGACGTTCTTGTTGTTTGCAGGAGCATTTGCGGTATCAAGAATTGGGTCACCATAAGGACTGGTAATACCCGTCGCGTTGGTATCTACATAATTCAACTTGAGTGTTGTAGCGTCATACCAGGCACTATCGCTAGAAGTTCCAAAGATTTGGTAGGCCCCAACTGATAGGTTACCCGCTAGGTCTGCTGCACCAGCGACCTTTACACCAAACTTAGCTTGACCGGCAGCAACGCCACCAGCTTGAGCCGCTTCAATATCACAAACAGAAGCTTGAAGGCGCTTTAGGCCACCACAAGCCGTAGAACTCTTAAGGTTCACAACCGCACCGTTAGCTGCGTTTGTTGAGATTTGGCTATAAAGGCTTCCTTCGCTCACAACTTGAGAGCTGAGAGCGCGAATATCACCTTCACCTTCACCAAGCTCTAATACAGGAGCTGTGGCACCGGCACAGTTAGCTTGAGTCAAAGCGGCCGCAGATACACAGAAGGTCATGCTTTCAAGGACAGCAGCAGAAACGCCAACAGTTTCAGTAATAGAAATAGCTGCACCACCCTGATCTCGGACA
This sequence comes from uncultured Candidatus Saccharibacteria bacterium, assembly GCA_963517285.1. Classification (GTDB taxonomy): domain Bacteria; phylum Patescibacteriota; class Saccharimonadia; order Saccharimonadales; family Saccharimonadaceae; genus Microsaccharimonas. The sequence goes on along the minus strand of CAUQDN010000002.1, from coordinate 276,459 downwards.
CCAGCGCCTAAGAGTGTTGAGGTATACGCTTCGGCACTATCCTCGTCTACATAGGTAACGATGCGAGCGTAAAGCGGACCAGCGTTGGTTGGGTTAGCGACACCACTTAATTCGACAACAACTGCTTCGGATGCAGATATTTCACCCGTTGCAATAATACGGTTCGTACCCGCTTCTGTTGTTGTAGCTTTAGTGAAATCTCCATCTACAGATGCAGATGCTACGTTAAAGCCTGTTGGATTTGTACATTCAGCACCCACTAATGGTGAGTTTTGACAAAATTCAAGCACGACAGCACCAGCCGCTTGAACAGCCGTAAATGACACTTCGTACTCTACGTTAGTAGCAGTCCTAGAAGAGCTACCTACTTTTATTGAACGCTCGGTCACCTGAGCAGCCGAAGCAAACGCCGGCACTAAGCCCGGCGTTACAGTAGCGAGCACAAGTGCCGCTACGGCAAACAAAGATCCAACCCTACGATTGGCCATTTTCAAGGAAGTCATGATATCCCCCACTTTTTCCTAAATGATTTTTTAATGTATTTGTTTAGTTTATAAAACAGGTCTATAGTAACACGCTTATGCTTATAGTTGTCAAGTACTTTTCTGCACTCTCACAGTTTTTCCACAGGTTAAAAGTGCTAGCTTTTGTACGCGTCACGCTCTTTGAGCATTTTATTGCGAAGTGAAGCGGTTTGACTAAGACGACCAAGAATAAAGATTGGAGCCTGCATAACCACTGCTACGGCTGTCGTAGCCCAAGCGGCAGTAACTTTACGCGCAGCTGCAGCTTCTATAGCGCTCTCAGCGTTGATATCAGTCGCCTCATTGCTTACCGCATCCACTTTACCACTTGATACCGCCATCACTTGCAAAAAAGCGCTTACACCGTTAACGTCAGTGACCTTAACATTCACCTGATAAATTCCAGCCTTCTTATAAGCGTGATTAATAGCAACAACGCCGGAGGCTGGCTGGCTTTTTAATTCAGGCCCCGAAGCATCACCCCAGTCGATACTGAACGCGTATGGACCTGCACCACCTGTCAATTGGAGCGGCCATGTTAGCTCAGCACCAGCCGCTGCCGAACGACGACCATACGAACTCGTAAGTGTGATGAGCGATCCGAAAGCCGTAAAACTAGTGTCGTTAAAATTAACCGTTACTACGTTCGAGGTCGGTCCTGCTTGCTCAAGGTCATCGTAAACAATTGTGCTGAGTTCATTCGACCCAGCAAATAGACTTATTTGAATACTAAAACTACCATTCACACACATAACAGCGCCGCCGAGCACACCGTTGTTATATACCTGCACTAATAAGTCATTCGGACAGATTCCATTGACCGTAATTGGAGATTCCGAGAAAGAGGCGCCATTACCTGGAGTAGTGATCGTAGCGCCTTGCGTTGGAGGTGCTTGGGTTTTTGTAGCAGCTAAGCCATACGCTCCCGGCTTAGGCTCTGGAATTGGAAGCTGGTTAATAGCGCCCACCGGTTGAATAAACACAAAAAGCGCCAGTAGATACACCCCGACTATTACCGGGAGTATCCACCACGCGCTTATTTTGTGTGTTTTTTGCATACTTACTGTTATTGTATCGTGCTTATGATACTTTAGAAACAATTTTGGACTAGCGACGCATCATTCGTGACTTACGACCACGTGGCGCACTAGTTTTACGCTTGATTGCTACGACGAGACGCCAGATAGCAAAGGCTGTAATGAGAGCCAGCAACAGCACTACAATCATGAACCAGAGCGGTAGGTACCAGAAGTATGCTGTCTTGGTAATTTCTTGGGTGTTGTTACCGTTTTGTCCGTAGAAAAGATCCGCAGAGACACGGTATACACCTGGCCATAAGCCAGCAGATACACACTCGGGTGTACTATTTGAACTCTCGCTCTCCTTACTAATTTCTTGTTTAATACAGGCTTCAAATGTCCTTGTCTGCCCAATGAGCGCAAGCGATTGCTTCGGATTCACCTCATCAATCGTATTAACGTGTCCAAAAATAAGGTTTTTGATTTGAATAGTACCAACCGGAGCCGCGGTAATATTTCCTTTATTCTCAATCGTGTACCCTATGTACTTTGGTTCTGTACCAGTAATAAATGAATAGCCGTCACCACTGGTTTTGTTTGGATTATACACACCGAGTTTCTTTAGTGTTAAGTCTTCCTTAACTTCACCGGGCACAGTAACGAAAACCAATGTCACACCAGACGCACTAAGGCCGACATTTCCACCGTCAGGCGCACCTGTTGAGTAAATAATTGCACTGTAATAGCTACCCGCACCTAAGTTTTCCGGGAGGGAAACACTAATGCCGACCGATTCATTGCCATTAGCCTTAACTGTCACAGAGTCTGGAACTTTAAGATACGGCTTTAAAGACCACGCTGTTGGCTCGGCTTTTTGGTCGAGCATAAGCTTTGGAGTACCACCATCATCCGTGTAGGTAAAGTCGATAACACGCATATTAAGATCTAGGTCACTCGTGTTATCGATATTTCTAATTGGAATCGTATCCTTTATTGAATCACCCGGGTCAATTACATAATTCTTTTTAGGTGCGATACTAAGCGCAGCAGATCCCGACGACTGCGCCGAAGCTGACGACACTGGAATATAGGCAATACCAACAAGAATGGCCAATGCGACCAAAACCGAGCTTTTTAAGCGTTTCATACGTCTTTATTTCCTCACAATTTTACTAGCTTATAAGTATAAGCTGTATTGTAGCATTAAAATTGACCACTGGCTATGTAATTAATTGTGGTTGCGTAAACACCAGCCTTAAGATTTGGACTAGAGTTAACAATATAGCTAACCGTGAACTTCTTCATCAAGCTTACATCAGGCGAACGAGCAATCACATCACCTGGTATATACGTAAATTTATTCGGCTGACCATACTTCGTTGTTGGAACTGCATTCGCCCATGTACCTTCGGGGTCTTTTCCGAGATTCAAATCACTATTCTCGACAAGATTAATGCCAAATTGATTTTTTCCCGGTGTACTTTCCGTAGGAGTCGTAGGCGCATCTATGACATTCGTGCCAGCCGCTAGAGGGCTACCATTAACTGTAATAGCAAATCCACCAGATGCATTCGTTCCTACGGCCATTTGAGATTGAGCCGTGAGTGTCATCTCATCACTTAACGTACCCATGTCTGTATAGTACGTGTCATTTGTACTTGCACAATCTTCCTCAACCTGTCCTGCAACGCAGAAAATAAGCATCGGGGGTACCTGAGTCTCAATAGTAATACCCTTGTTTACCTGTCCCCTAACCGAACCAAAGTCTATTTGTGAACCAGTAGCATCCATAGAGCTATGACTTCTCAAGCGTATTGCAAACGCTTTTTCTATGTTGGTTGAGTTTTTAATATTATCAAATATATAAGTTGACTTTGAACTAGGGCCCGCAATTACCGTAGGGGTTCTCGTAAGAATTATGTGGTTCGGGCTCTTTGAAAGAATAGAAAAGCCTGTCTCGCCCATCTGCTCTGATAGTGTAGCATTGGCAACATTCAATCCAGGTGGCACTACACATGGATCATCAGGAATTGGTGACTCACAAAACAATAAATCAAGTGATCCCACAGGTGCAATCGTCATGTAATCAAGCGAAATCTTATACGAAGTTACGGCTGCAGGCATAGGGTCTGCTATAAAAAGACTGCGGTTTTCAAAACGTGTTGATGCACCCGCCGGAACGCTAAATACAAAGAGCGCCAAAAGCAAAGCAATCAACTCTTCCGAGAAGAATACCCTGAACTTTAAATACATCCCATGAAAGCGAGATACACGATGGTGCATATGCATTATTGTACTAAAGATTAGTCGTTAACTATATAGCAAATAACCGGCCCATTCGGACCGGTTATTTGTATTAATACAATCGAGTTATGGGTATTAGGAAATCCTAGTACTTTGGAGCTGCGATGTAGTTAATCTTGGTTGTGTAGATACCAGCAGGTGTGGTCGCTGCAATGTTTGCAACGTAGCGCATCTTACCAGTTACACAGTCAAGTACTTCGGTACCAGATGCAAACGGAGTTGGAACTACCGTTGATTCTGCATCGAAGGCAAATTCAGTGTTAATAGCACCGTAAGACGAGTTAACGTTACCAGTTCCCTTAGAGTAGTCAACGACATTCTGAGGGTCTGAGTTATCTACAATCGGAGAAAGAGGTGCAAGTCGAGGTTGGTGCCAGCTTGCATTAGGCAGTGCATCATCAGTTAGCGTTGAGTGCACACCGGTAACAGCATTGTCTGCACCGTTCTGGAAGATACCACCAGTAGGAGCTTGTTGAGTTCCACCTGCAGCCGTACGCTCTTTAGCGTAACTTACGAGACGATCACCAGATGTTTGGTTGTCAAGTGCAAGACCGAACTGCTCAGATCCAATAGATGGAGACTTCGCATACTTACCAATCGCGTCAATTTGGTCACCAACAGTGTTACTTAGAGTGACACCAGAGTAGTATACTGTTGCTCCACCACTAGAGTTAGAGCTTAGGCGCCAGTATGAGTGTGTGCTGTATGTAGTGTCGGTGCGAAGTGAGAACTCACCATCGACATCACCAAGTTGAAGGACGTTATTTGCAGTTGTTAAATCCATACCTTGGCGGATTGGGTCGCAAATACCGTGCCTTGGCTTTCCTGTAGCAGTCGTGTACTGACTGAGAAGTGGGCCATTATTGTCGCTGTCAACATAATCAGGATCAGTACTGTCGAGCGTATTAGGGTCAACTGTTCCAACCGAAAAGTCCATGGTTTCAAGAACCTTCGTTTGGATTTCAATTGATCGGTTCATAACGTTCGCCACAGTAACACCACCGTCAATAATAGTCGAGTCATCAGCGTCAGGATCAGTTACAAATTCTTCAGGATCATTAACGCTAAATGTGTTAATTTTTACAAAGAATTCTTTGTCACCAGGGTTTGTGATGTAGTTATCATCTGTACCAAAGAAGATAATCTTTACATAGTCACCAGCGGCAATATCGAGTGAAGCATCTCCTGTGTTAGTACCAGTATGTACAAGAGAGATGTAGTTATTCTTACCAGTTGGTGCGGTACCGTTCTCTACATTGTCCGCATCCATAACCCATCCAGTCGATTGACTCCACTGAGTTGCTGCAGGCGTTTTTGTGAGTACAATGAAGTTTCCTTCACTACCATCAGCCTTAGGTACGTTCGGATGAACATATGAGCTTACGCGTGGGTCCGGCATTGTACCGCTTGCTGGTTGACCTAATGTCTTGTCGAATTTCGTATCAAAAGTGGTTACCTCTGATGGCGAAGGCGCTACGACGTCAAGGTCGCTTTGCTTAGCAGCAATAGCTGTGGCGTCATTAGCACCGTGTCCAGTAATGTTACCAGGTGCACTACAGTTTCCTGCAGGGGTAGTACAGTACTGGAAGGATAGACCCTTTACGTCCGCAGTAGAGCTTACGCGGAAGCTAAAGGTATTTCCTGTTTTTTGACCGTTCGCACCAGAGTTTGGTGGTGCATACGTGCCATTACCAGAAGCGTCCAAGAAGCTCCATCCTGGCGATGCGCTCGACAGAGTCAAACTACGCTCCGTCAATGGGTTCAGTGCGTCGGCTGAGACCGATACCGCTGGGAAGATAGCTGCTCCTGCAACTACAAACGCCGCAGCAAGCATCGAACTACGTCGAGCAACTGACTTGAGTGAATATATTTTCATATATCTCCTTTAATGTTTGTTTTATTAGCCCTTCAATATAAGGGGTACACGCGCATTTTACCATTAGCAGAAAGCTTTAAGCAATAGCAAAGATTGAGTTATCCACAACATTTTTTTAAATTGAGCATTATTCAATAATAGTTAATGAGTGAGCGATTGAAATACAATACTCACCCATTAATACTGTCGAGATACTGTTCTGAGCTTATAATTACTCTAGTGTAATCGTCTGATCAGTTATATTATTTGACATATTACTATCTGGACTAGTTTGAATGAATGCCGCATTAATTCTGTGCTTATTAGAAGATGATGCACCTACTATTGCCGTAAATGGTATCTCGATAGAGCTATTTGCGGCCATTAGTGGCGCAGACCATGTAATATACTTTCCGGACAACACTCCATTTGACCCATTCAGTACGACACCACTTAATGATTGAGGAAGAATTGTCGTCAGGCTTACGTCTTTAGCGCTAGCAGGACCGTTATTATGCAAAGTGATTATACAGTTAGCAAGATCTCCAATCTCTGCGAAGTCGGTACAATCCAGGGTTATTGAGGTGTCGGCCTCTACAGGCGAAACGCTAAACGATTGTTGAACCTGCAACGCTGGATTGTAATCAATATCTCCCGGCTGGTTCGCATTTAGCACACAGACACCCGCAGCTTGATAACTCACAATGCCCAATTCGTTTATTGTACATATTGATACTGCAGTAGCATCCACAGTAATCGCCACGGGTAAACCGGCAGAAGAAGTGGCAATAGGCTTATAGGTTGCACCCTCAACAACAGCATCGTCTGGCGTCGTAGAAGTAAAAGTTAAGGATTGATTGTTTAACTCCGTGGCTATTCTTCCTATAGTCGTGTTTCCAGTAAGAAACCATATCGCACCGTCTAATCCTGGAATTATGTCTTGCACAGTTACACCTGTATTATATTCAGAAAAAACACCGGAGGCGGTAATACGCCCAATAGTTCCACTAGGCGCTTTAGTGAACCACATCGCACCGTCTGATCCTACTACTATTTTATCGGGGCTAGAAGAACCTGATGGTAAAGAGTGCATAGTAAAGATTCCCGAAGGGGTCATTTTTCCAATTTTCTTTCCATGTTTTTCTGTAAACCATAAATTTCCATCTGGCCCATACGCTATATCGCTCGGATTTGTATACGGATAACTATTTATTCCAGGAACCGTATATGTAGTAATCTGTCCGCCAGAAGCAACCTTACCTATTTTATTTTTCGAGTTATCCGAACCCGGGGTATACTGCGTAAACCACATATCACCATTTGGGTCAGCAGCCAAGCCTGTTATCGACGAGCTACTACCGTTATATACTGAGTATTCAGTGACAATCCCTGAAGTTGTAATTTTTCCAATCTTATATCCGCTCGAATACCATAATGCGCCGTCAGTCCCAAGTGTTAGATTAAAGGCAGCATTGGTTAATGGTGGTAGTGGATAGTGGTTTAGTATAGTACCCTCTACGCTCATCTTAACAATTCTATTGGGATCACTTTGGCTGTACCATATATTTCCGTCTGATCCTTTTGCTATAGATCTTGGATAGCCATCGTCCAATCCTACACCAGACCCAGCTACATGCCCTGGGTTCAAATAAGTTGTAGACGCTCCAGAATTAGTCATTTTAACAACCCGCACATTACCAGCAGACCCGCTACCCGTATACCAAACATTATTATCGGGTCCCATACCAATAGTACCGGCAACCCAGTTTACGGGAGGAATCCAGTTTGTTGTCGTATTAGGAATAGGAAACAATGTAACAGACCCTATCGCCGCTCGTGACGCTGTTGGTGGCACTAGCAATCCCGAAACTACAGATAAAACCAATAAACACACAGCTAAAGCACTTTTGTCTCTCGACATAAGATTAGCCTTTTTAAATCGAATCATACACCCCCCTATTAGTTACGCCCTCATAATATCATCAGTAAAAAAGAATATATACGTAAAAAGGTGTTTAATATGCCGGTATCAAAACCGCTGCAAAGTCACCCGTATAATGCCCTGATGGTGTCGAGCTTGAGATGTTCACAATCATACTAATAGTGTAGTCTGTACCGCCTGTATCTTGCACGCTACGGGCGAATACGTCACCACTTTGGTACTTGAACATATTACTCGTAGCATAACCCGGTTCAGCTTCTCCAAACACACCTTTATCTGCCGGTTCTTGCTTTGGATCAGCACCTACGCCCGGGTTTGTATTAGCAACAATATTCATTCCAAACTGCTCAGTCCCTGCCTTAGAAACAACCGGAGTGTTTGATGTGCTTAATGTATGGCCATCAAATTTAGGCGGGTCACCGATAATTTGTAATATATACCCCCCACTTAAATAGTTTCGAATCTTAATACTCGTAGTCTTGGTTGCGGTGTGTTCGGTTGTTAGTGTTCCCAGATTCGATTCACCGGGCGTAATAATCATTTCCAAAATTGGCTCACTGTACTTCGCTTCACCAAAGCTCGGCGCCGTTGCTCCGCTCGACTTCCCCATCTCACCAATCGACGCTTTTGCGCAGTATTGCTCCGAACAACTCTCGAGCGTTGAGGTTGCACCAAATTCAGTTTCTACCATCTGATAATTAGACGAACTCGGGTTCTGGGCCATCACCTGACTTGCACCGGCGACGACACCAACAACAAGCACTACGATAAGCGCCAGGCCTGACCATCCCCATAACCTTTGTTTCCGCATAAGCTTTGGTTTGTATTATCCCTTATGGGTAACGAAAACACAACTAGCCTCGGCCGAGGTCGTATGGTAAGCTAGGCGTAAGCATAATCAAAAAAGACACGAACGTATATGGATTCAGATAAGAAAGACGAACCAACACCAGAAGAACAGCACGACAAGCCGTCGGAGGATACTTCTGTTGAATCAAAGGCCGAGCAAGACGCGCCAGCCGATGCACTTAGCATGACTCCTGATGAACTTGAGGAGCAACGCACCGAACAGGCCGCTGCCGATACTGACCTGAGCGGACTTGATGAGCCCGAGCAAAAGAAGCTCTCCCCTTTTAAGAAATTACTCCGCAAAGTAAACGTGTACGCCCTCGCGACGGGGCTGATTTTCGTAGTTGGTGGCGTATTTGCTGCTATTAACTTCTTTAATAGCCAAAAACCCATTACCGACGCTGAGATTGCCAGCCAAGCGTTAAGCGAAGAGGCCTTAAAGCAACTCGCCAATACCGACACTTCTGTTGGTAGTGCTTCACAGACCCTTACCATTCAAGGTAATGCGGTGATTTCCGGTCAAACCTTAACACGTGGAGATCTTAATGTAGCCGGTAATATTCAGACCGGCGGCAGTATCCAAGGGCCAACACTCACGATTTCTGGTTCAGCCAATCTAGGTGATGTTCAAGCAAACAACCTGCAAGTTGCCACTAACTTGGCCGTTCAAGGTACTACAACTGTACGAGATCTTAATGTGGCCGGCGCATCAACTTTCAGTGGATCAATTACGGCATCACAAATCACCGCTACTCGTCTTATCATGAGCGGGAATGCTAGTCTTGAAATCCCTAACCACATTCGCTTCAGCGGACCGCCGCCAAGCCGTACGTTTAATAATGGCATCCTTGGTAACGGTGGCTCGGCCTCAGTAAATGGCTCTGATACCTCTGGAACGATTAACCTTAACAGTGGTAATAACCCGACTCCTGGCTGTTTCATGCGCGTTAACTTTAACCAAGCGTTTAGCAACCCGCCGCATGTCATTGTAAGCCCCGTGGGCGCTGCCGCTGGTCAGATGCAATATTATGTAGAACGCAATAACGCTGGATTCAACTTATGTACCGCCAATGCAGCACCAGCCAACCAAGCGTTCGCCTTTGATTACTTCGTAACAAACTAACTTTAATTACAAACCGGCCTCTTGAGTAGACCGGTTTAGTTTAGATTGCTACATCCAGTTAAAGATTTGTTTTCGTACGAATAAGTCGACTTTGCGTAGGAGCATCCGAAAGCCCAAGGTCATACGGATCTGCATCGAAGAAGATGTACTTACCATCTCTCGTAATAGTTCCGCCTTGCCTATCTAGATAATTTCCACTTGCTGTTTTCGCAATAGGCTCCAAAGTGCCCGAACCATCGCTAAGATGCTTTAAATACACATTGTTATTGTATTTAAAAACAACATCTCCTGTATCAGCAATAGATGCTGTATATGCGTTTTCGTATGGTTCTGATCCTGTATTAATCTGGAAACCCTGAGTAAACACCCCAGAAGAATTACTATTGACATATATGCGTTCACCCGTAATACGATCGTAGCGAACCAAGTGGTGTCTATTAGAGCTTAAACCCGTGGGAGTAGGCGTTATTAATGCCGTACTAGCTAACGATGTATAGAGCATATATCGACCATTACACGACACTAAAGGAGATGAGCCATTTGCTGTTAATTCTGTTATTGCTGGACTGGTTTTATTGCGTAGGTCTGCAAAATAGACACCATGCTGTTTTTGGAATATGACGAAAGACCCGTCACAACTTAAGGCACCTCTTACTGCAGTCGAAGATTGACTGCCTTCATTTTCAGTACCAACACCTAAGGTGGTAGTCGTACCGCTATAATCAATTAAAACTATTCTATACGAATATGGATACGTTGCATTAATATAACGCGAAGCAGCGAGCCTAAAACGACCATCATTACTAATACCCAGATTACGTTCGTAGTTAGGGCTTCCACTAGTAGAATTACCATAACCCACTCTAGTTGTAATGCCGGCTTGCGTGTCCCTCAGGTAAATATTATCCCATTTATTAGTAAGCCCGAGATCTACAAGCGTTGTCGAATTTGAAGTGAATGTTATATAACGTCCAGTTTCGCTAACTTGCACATAATTTGAAGGCCTATCTGCTATCGCACCCTCTGTAGATATATCGACTCTTGCTGTTGTGTTTGCCCTAATATTGAATACGTACAGACCCCTACCTCCAGCATTCGGTAAATTTGTCGCTTCAGATGAAAAAACAATTATATTTCCATCTGCTGAATAACCTCGAACAGAAGTAGACGCATTAACCGGCTGATCGTCTGTAGTACCCCCAATAGTAATAATTTCATTATTACCTACTAATGTATTTGCAGCATAAGTAGAACTAAAAACCTGTGCAATCATACTTGCTCCCACTGCAAGTACCAGTGCAAATACACCTGCACTCATCTTGTTAAGTTTAGTCACGCTAACCTCCACCCATTTAACGTTTATGCTTTGATAATAGATCATCCCAAAGCTTAAAACAAACATTTATTAAGGCGAGTATTCTATAGCCTAAACATCCATAAACACGACAACACTGTCGGCTTTAACGTGCATGAGTCCACGGTGGATTTTAACCTCTTTGATTCCCTCTGAAGTTTTAATCTTAGCCACGCACGGCAAGAGCATACATAAAAAATTGTGGTGCCGCGGCAGAATGTCGAAAGGACCGATGGCGTTAAGCGCACTAAAACTATAAGCTTCGCCTTCGAAATACACCTTAAACGGTGCGTAGACTTTTACTGCCATTGTTGGCGTGCCTTGATCGTCGGTCATTACTTATCTTTCGATTTGTCTTCGCCCTTCGAGGCTTCATTGCTCTTCTCTTTTGGCTTATCAGCAGCTACCACGAGCGCCTCTGCAAGCTTTTCTTCACCAGACGCGTGTTCTTTAACTTCCGCCTTACCGATAATCTCTTCAACACCATCGAGCGTCTGCTCACGGGTCATGTGCTCACCTGGTACACCAGTCACTTTCTCCATCACGTTGAAACGCTGCTTGAAGAACTCAATAAGTGCCTTGGCTTTGTAGTAGTCATCACGGTCTTCGGTTGAAAGTTCAGATTCACCAATAATAGCGATAATCCCCTTCAATGATTCATACTTCTGCAAGATTGCTGTTGCACGCGTAGCGAGTTCGTAGTGTCGCTCACCTACAATGTCTGGAGTGAGAAGGCTCGACTTTGATGCCAGAATATTCACCGCCGGCCGAATACCTTGCGCAGCCACGGCACGGTCGAGCACGATTGTACTGTCGAGCTCATGCTGAATCATTTGCACCGCCGGGTCACTCAAGTCGTCGGCTGGCACATAAATCGTCTGTAGGGCGGTAATCGAGCCGTTCTCGTTCGTTGCGAGTCGGTCTTGGAATGTCTTAACGTCACTAAACACTGTTGGCTGATAGCCACCTTCAGCTGGCGTCTGGTCGATAATGGTTGATACCTCATTCTTTGCCTGAATGTAACGATACATGTTGTCAGCGAAGAGCAGCACGTCTTTTTTCATGTCGTCACGGAAGTATTCGGCGAGTGTAATAGCAGCCAAACCAATCAAGCTACGCTGGACCGGGTTTTCGTTCATCTGGCCGAAGAACATGGCAGTGGTTTTAAGGAGGTCGTTATCCCCAAGTGTTTTATACAACTCGTGACCCTCACGAATACGCTCACCAATACCGGCGAACATACTAATCGCGCCCGAACCTTCGGCAACGTTATTAATAATTTCCATCGTCAGGACCGTCTTACCTACACCCGCACCACCGACAATACCAATCTTGCGACCTTTGACGAACGGAGTAAAGAAGTCGAGCACCTTGAGGCCAGTTTCGAGTACTTCGTCCTTTTTGTTAACCAGGCTTGTTTCTTGGAAGGCCGGTGCGAAGATTGGGCGCTTAATCATTTTATCGAGCACCTCTTGGGGAAGCTGCGGCTTGCCATCAATGGGACGCCCCATCGTATCCCAAACACGGCCAATCATTTCTTCACCGACTGGAATTTCAAGGCTGCGACCACTACGCGTTACACTGTCGCCTTTTTGAATACTGTAATCACCACCGATGTTCAGACAGAGCGCCGTATCACCGCCGGTAATGCTACTCACCATGAGCGGCGACTTTACTTCATTGTCGACGTAAAGCATTTCATTCAAGTTTGGAATATCTTCTTCAAATTGAACTTTAATGACCAACCCCTTCAAAGAGCGGACGGTACCTTTTTTGTAAACTGTTTGGGCTTCGCTCATTATAATGCTCCTCCGGCACGTATCTTCTTCAAGCCAGCAAGCGACTCTTTAAGACGCGTGTCGACCTGGTTGCGCTTAGCGCGGTTATATTCGGTATGAAGTTCGGAAGCGTTTTCTATCGAACGCTCTTTTGCGGCCGACATCGCCTTAAAGCGACTCGCCACCTGTGCCAAGCGACTGTCATAAATAAACTGAGAGATAGTCAGGCGTAAGATGGAGTTTTCTAGATATGCCGCCACCGCATACGAACTAGGTTCAAAGATGTACGTTTTCTCAGTGACAAGTTCGTCACTTACCGTTGAAAGGTCGGCGATACGACCCTTGCTTGAGACCACTTCACTGAGGTCAACATCTTTAATCTCTTGCTGAGAAAGCGAAATATAATGTTGATAGAAGATGCGGCTTTTTGAGTATTTACGCGTAATATCCATCAGTGGGTCGACGTTGATATAGTCGTGCTCAGGAAGGTCAAAATAATATTGGTAATCGATATGAGCTTGTTTAAGCTTTAGCGCACCGTGGTGACCAATGACAAGAATATCATTTTTCCTCGAGTCGTAATGTTCCACAACCTTACGAACCAAGCGGTTATCGATGTCACCGCTCAATCCACCCTTAGCGGTAATAAGAATAAGCAGCTCTCGATCGAATGGCTTTTCATCGATAGTACGGCCGAAGTTAAAGAAAGCATCGACGCGAATCTGTTTATAGATTGTCCACACTTCTTCGAAGAATTGGTTACTAATCAACACCTTGTTTTTTGTCTTAGCAATCTGCATACTACTGAGCGTTTCAAGCGCTGAAGTAAGGCTCACGACAGATCGTGCAGCAGCTTCTTCGGCCTTAATTTCAAGAGGTCGTCTCATTACGACTTCTCTTCTTTCTTCTCTTCAGGGGCAGGAGCTGGTTGAGCAGCAGCCCGTTCTTCCTTCTCGGCTTCTTCGGTTTGACGTTGTTTTTCAGCCTCTGCGGCAGCCGCCTTTTCAATAGCCGCCCTCTTCACTTCATCAATAGTCGTAACTTCTGCCTTGAGCGCCGCTTCAAGTTCGTCAAAGTTACCTTGCATGTCTTTATCTTCTTCGAGCCGTGCTGCATAGTCGCGCACCTTTTCTTTGAGCTTCTCGATATCGACAATTTCTTCAGGACTACTCTTAAGAACAATACTCATCAAGAATTGCTGTTCAGCAAAGCTGTAGGTTTCGCCAATCGCTTGGTTCATTAACTTAAAGAGCACTTTACCCTTATCGTAATCGGCTTGGGCCTGGGCGCTCAATTCAGTACCGAAGTGAGCGTATTCTTCGGCAGTACGATATCCAGCAAGGGTCAAGTTGAGCTTGTCGGCAAGGCCCTTTTGACGCTTGTTCTGACCAACACCACCTACACGCGTCACCGAAAGGGCGGTACTGACCGCTGGCTTCATGGTGTCTTTAAAGATTTTTCCATCTAAAATCCACTGACCGTCAGTAATTGACATAATGTTGGTTGGCAGATAGGCGGTAATGTCACCGCCTGGTGCATAAACGATTGGAATAAGCGTTTGACTGGCATGATTCGATTCGGTTTTACCACCACGCTCAAGCAAGCTTGAGTGCGTATAGAACATGTCACCTGGGTATGAGTCACGACCTGGGCTCACTCCGGCAATAAGGGAGATTTCACGATACGCTTGGGCGTGGGCAGTGAGGTCGTCGTAAATAACCAGCGTGTCCATATTGAGATGATGCCAGAAATATTCACCATGTGCCGCACCTACATAAGGAGCTAGGTACGTTAGAATCAATGACTCAAAAGAGTTACTTACAACCACGACGGCTTTCTTGAGTGCATCGTTTTTCTCAAGACTCGTCACCAGTTCGGCAACGTCGTGTTGACGCTTAGCAATTAGTACATAGATAACAGTGATGTCAGTATTTTTTTGGTTAATCGCCACCGAAGCAGCAAGGGCCGTCTTACCTACTTTGCTGTCACCAAGCATCGCCATACGCTGGCCACGGGCTAGGGAGTATTCAAGGTCAAGGATAGCAATACCCGTCTCAACCGGTGTATCGAGAAGTTCACGTTCGTAAAGCATCGGCGCTCCGTGAAAGACGTCCCACTCTTGATCGGCAGTAATGGGGCCTTTGCCGTCAATTGGCTCACCAAACACGTTGACGACGCGCCCGATAAAGTTTTTGCCAACCGGCACCATAATGTCGCGCTTTTCAATCACACACACCGCGCCAACATGAAGCGGAGATGGATCGAGTTTCATAACTACCACGTGGTCTTCAAGCACCTGGTGGACGTAGCCGCGAGTATCGTCGTCAAAACGAACCGTGGCATGCACGTTTGTAGGCTGCAACCCTTTCACGCTCACCATGAATGAGTCGATGCCAATAATTTCACCAACTGGATTACCGTCTGATACGAGCTTTTCAAAGATTTTACCCTCAGCCACGGAACGCCTCCAACTCTTTCTTCAGCTCGCTGCGTTTTGCTTTTAATGCATTACGCACACTAAAGTCGAAGACATGGCTTTGTGAACGCAGATACACCCCGGCAACTAACGCCGGTTGAAAATGCACATCAATGACTGTTTGCGGATGAATCGACTCGCGAACCCAGGCTGATAGCTTTTGTAAACTTTCAGGGTCAGCTACAACGGCAAATGTCATATTCATGACTTTTACATTATCCTTCAAGAGCCGTAGCTGTTTCACATAAGCACTGCGAGCACTTGTATTGTCTAACTCGACTGGATTGAGATCAAGAAAAGTAGTCAATTGCGGTGACATCGCTGGCATGTCTTCAGTTGAAGCACCAGCTTTCTTACGAACACTCTTTGAGGTATAGGCATTATCAAGTGCTTCAAACTCTTTTACCAAGCGAGCAAGATCCACCTTACTTACAACAGAGGTAGGAAGCGTAAATTCGCTATGGTCTTTTGCGTCGGTCTTACTCATAACTTCATATCGTCCGAAATGGCTTGTTTGTTTGCTTCCATCTGCTTAATAATTGAAGGTAACTGGGCCTTAAGATCGTATTGATCGCCGAGCGCTCCGAGCAGGTAATGTTCAATAATTTCACCCATATGATCTTCGAAGGCGCCGACAAGCATATCCTGCTGTTCCGCAACGCCCTTTTGAAGTGAAGCGTTAATTTGCTGGTATTGATCGTGCATAGCCTGCGCACTTTGATTAAGCCATTTAAGCGCAGATTCCTGAGCATCTTTCATAGCAACGATTTGTGCCTTGTTTTCATCGAACGCGTTATGAAGAATATCTTGTTGGTCAGTCACATTTTTCTCAAGGGCAGTCCGAAGCTGTTCGTGTTGCTCTTGTAGCTTTTTGCTACTTTCAACCACCGACTTGAGTGCATCGTCTTGAGCTTCCTTTAGCGATTTACCGTACTCAACAAATTGCGCCTCAAGCTGCTTTGTGGTGTGCTCTTTAAGCTCAGTGTTCACCTGTGCAATAGCGGCGTCAAGTTGTTCGGTGACGTGCTCTTTAAGCTCGACATTGACCTGCTTGATAGTTTCTTCAAGATCACGCTTAAACAGTTCGCCATTTTCATTAATGACTTTTTCAAAATACCATCGTCCGTGGTTGCGGAGCTCTTCACGGAAATACTCGTCGAAGAAATGCTCTTCGGCAGCAATAATGTCTTTATTTGAAGACTTTTTTGCACCATCCTGTTTGTGTTGGAATAATCCCATCTTAAAACCCACCTATCTTGCTGCTATAGCTTCAGTAGTAAATATACCGCAAATACACCAATAATTAAAATTAATAGGCTCGTTAATATTACTTCAACAAGGGCCCGGAAAATTGACTTCTTTGACATTGGGTTACGACCAATCGATATCACACTATTGCGTACCCCGGCGTAAAGTACGGCAATCGCTGCAATAAGACTAATAATGCTAATCGCAAGGCTTAGGTAGATCCTGATTGGACTGACCTCTTTTTCGGCAACCGCCACTCCAACCCGACGCAAAAAATCAGGTACATTCGTATCGGTACTCTTATGATTCGGGTTGTTCTTAATATCGATTGTTACCGGAATTAATCCAAGCGCTACGGTTTTCGTGCCGCCGTTCTTATCTTTGAGCGTTTGCGTACCAAGGGTTACGCCCTTGCCATCAAAAGAAGCGTTAGCACGGCCTAGTACCGTGACTTCTTCGTCACCAGCCGACATCGCAATGCCATCAATAGAAGAAAGCGTAAGATAATCACCAGATTTAATTGAACCCTCTTGGGTACTGACGAGTACATTGTAGGTACCAGAAACAGCTACGAAAGTCTCATTCGCAACGCCTTCGTTCCTAATTGATAGAGGTAATTGCTTCGGATCAACCGTGACCCCAAACATATTTTGAGCCTCTGCTTGAGTAGAAAGCTTCACCTTATTGGAGTTTTTGCCAGTAAGCTGCACGACCCGTCCATTATCAATGGGCGAATCAGCACCATACCCAGCAGCGCTCCCACCCCCGTAAGCTTGGACCGAAACAGGTAAAACAACGGCACTAATAATACCGACACTTATTGCAAAGCCTGCGATAACCCGCGACATCTTCACTGTTTGTTTATCTCCCGTGCACTCCTGCTTTGTGCTTGGTCTGATTATAGCATAATCGTGATGTCTAAAATTTAGTTTAGTGAGCATTTTTTGCTTAAAATTTGCCAACAAAAACAATGAGCAAAAAGCATAGTACTTTCATGGTTTTTATTGTGCTTTCAATCACGTTTATGTTAGAATGACCTCAAGCTTTGATGAACCACCACACGTCATAAGTGAAACAAATATTTTTTTCAAAATAACAGAGAAAAAAATAAATAAAAACACCCAAAAATGAACGTGTGGTATCACCTATCCACTATTTTTAATCAGCGTCGTATTCTGCAGGTTGCAGGTATTCTTACGCTATGTGTTGCGTTAATTACAACGTTATTTTTCAATGTTGTTGCGAATGCAGCGCCAGGTGTAAACCAAACAGTCAGCTTCCAGGGCCGGCTCCTCAACTCGCAGGGCAATGTAGTAGCTGACGGTTACTACAACATCCAATTTAAGATTTACCAAGATGGAAGCGGCAATGCAGCTGGTAACCCAGACGGTACCCTTAAATGGACCGAGACGTACATCAACAACGGCGGCAATAACGGCGTACTTGTTAAGAATGGGTATCTCTCAGTTAACCTTGGCTCAATTAACCCATTCGGCACGCAAGTCGACTGGAATCAAGATACACTTTGGCTTTCGATGAATATAGCTGGTTCTTCAACCAGCTGTTCGACGTTTGGAGGAGCAAGCTGTGGAGCTGACGGCGAAATGCTGCCAATGAAGCGCATTACCGCTACCCCACTCGCCCTCAACTCGAACCGTCTTGGCGGTATTGAGGCTTCAGGCTTTATCCAAAACACCACAACCACCCAAGCAGGTAACTTCAATATTTCAGGAACCGGTACCGCCGATAAGCTCTATGGTGTCTCGGGTATTGAAGCGCCTATGTTCGATCGAAGCGATGGCGGAACCTTAGCGATAGGATCGACTAATGCCACGACGATAGACATAGGATCGAGTGGCGATCAAATAATCAATATTGGCACCGGGCCGGGCGATAAAACTTTGGCTATCGGTAACGACAGTGGTGAGTCCCTTCTTGCATTGCGAGGAGGAACTTCTGGTGTTCAGGTGGAGTCGTCAGGTGGCTTCACCGTTCACACCAACGCGACAGACCGCGACACTCTCGTTATCGGCAGCGAAGGGAGTGCGACTATCAACCTCTCGACTGCAACTGGTTTCGTGATTAACAACAATCTCGATCAGAGCCTCTTGAGCGTTAACGATGATGGCTCAATCCAAACCGGTGCCGACAGTAACCTAGCAGTGAACGGTACCGCAACCTTCGGCCGCGGCATTCAAGTGGGTAATGGCACCGATGACGGTGAACCAAGCCTTCTCACGCTCGACCGATCAAGCGCCGCACCGGCCACTGCAAACGATGCACTACTCGGCAGCATGTATTACGACACAACCCTTGGTAAAGTCCAGTGCTACGAGGCTGATGGTTGGGGGGCTTGTAGCTCGAGCCCTGATAGCTTCGTCACATTGAGTCCTGAATACAGTAACGCGGTCATTAACGGAACTGGCGTTGGTACGATGAAGTCGGATGTCTGTTCGGATACGCTTAACATCAATGACGGTAGCGACATTGATGAACTCCCGCAACCAGAAATCTGTGGCACAAATGAAACATACAACTTCTACAACTGGACTTCAGCTCAGAACCAAGCCCAAACAAAGAGCATCTTCGTCACCTACCAATTACCAAGCAACTTTAAGAAATTCGTCGCAGGTTCAACATCATTAATGGGTCGTACAGATGGCAGCAACGCTGCGGTCAGCTACCAAATTTACCAGAACACACCTAACGGCCTTGTCGCTTGTGGTACAAGCACCAACGTCTCGACTGGCACGCAAACTACCTGGCAAAAGGGTATAGCGACCGGTACGGCCGACCCAGCCGAATGTGACTTCGAGGCTGGCGATAGCATTGTCTTTAAGATCAGTATGAGCGCCGCAAACGACTACAACGCCTACGCGAGTACCCTCAATTTCGCTTTCAGTAATGAGTAGCCCGTCTCTGCTTGCATACCGTTATGCTAAAATAACAAGATAAAACTGAAGTTCGACTTGGGGTAGTATGGTCAAAATGATTGGTTCAAAGAAGACGATTATTGTTAGTAGCTTAGTACTAGCCACTCTTCTGTTTGCGATCGTTACCCTACTGGTCACATCTCCATGGAATAATTCGAATGAACAATCCAACTCCTCGGTTACGCCCGACTTCTCAGCCGTTCTTCCAGCGAGTACTTCAATTGACGAGTTAGGCGGTTGGCAAAAAATGACTCCGCCAAACAGTACACCAATTTACGTATATAGCGATTCGATCGATAATGTGGCGATCACGGTCAGCCAACAAACACTCCCTGAGTCTTTCAAAGATAATACGGATGCAAAAATTGCTGAACTTGCCAAAGCGTACAACGCCACTACCCCTATTAATGCCGACGACACTAAGGTATTTAGCGGCAAATCAGCCAGTGGTCCACAGTCGATTATCTTTACGAAAAATAATCTCCTCGTGTTGATCAAATCACGAGGAGTTATTAGTAATGATGCGTGGGCTTCTTATATAAAAGCGCTTCAGTAATTTACTTGTCGCTTTCGATCAGCTGCGAAGCTTTGCTGTCAGCGTTGAGGTTTTGGTAGTAGAGTACTTGGTCTTTAGATATCACCATCTCGTCGCTTGGACCATAAATAGCGCCACTAAGTTTAATGAGCTGGAAGTTGCTGGCGGTATTTGCGTTAGAGTTCACGCTACCCTTGCTTTCCTCAGCTTCTTGTGAGGCATTAGATTGAAGATAGTACACATTCGTAAGCTTCAGGTGTGTCGAGTTCAATTCACTCAGCTTTCCAAAGTAGAGCTGGCCATTCATTAAATAGACCGCTTGGTACTTGTTCGCGTCAATCGCCGCAGCGCCACCGCCTATTACGTTCGATACCGTATATCCACCGAATATACCCACAAGCAGTGCTAAGATAACAAGCGCAATTGTCCAGACACGACCTTTTTTAGACTTCTTATCAGCCACAGGTTGGCTATTTGAAGTTGGTCGAGCAACCACACGAGGCTCGTCTTTAGCCATCGGTTGCGGCTCGTCAGATTGACGATAAGGGGCCGTTTCAGACCTATTTATTACACGCCTCTCAGCGGGTTGTGATGCACGATACGGTCCCCCGTTCATGTCGGTACTCCAATACTTACCTATTCCTATTGACCATATCATAGCATAAGGGGCATGCGGCTTTCAATGAGCGAGGTAAATCGGTGTACAATATAAGTATGTTAGCTCAAACACTACCCGGCGGAACAGTACACAAACTCCCAACCGACTTACGAAAAGTGCTCTCTAAAGATAAGGCGCTTCGAGCGGTCTGGAATGACATTACGCCACTCGCCCGTAACGAGTGGATCTGTTGGGTTGAGGGCGCGAAACTCATCGAAACAAGGGCACGACGCGTTCAGCGAACCCACGACGAGCTCCTCGAAGGGATGCGCCGACCTTGCTGTTGGCCAGGCTGTATGCACCGTGAACGTAACGGCAAATAATCTTAAACTATGAAATCGAGCTTTTCTTCAAGCTCTTTCATTTGAAGCACAATTCCTTGCTTCGTCAGCTTCAAAAGACCTTCGCGCTGCAGCTTATGAAGCTCGCGGCTCACTGTTTCACGCGCTAGTCCGCTCCGCGCAGCTAAGCTGCTTTGACGAATTTTAATGATTCGTTTTTCAGTGGTCATTACGTCACCAAAACGATGCGCCTCTATGAGCAATTCGAAAATAAGACGGCTGGACGCGATACCGCTTGCTGCCAACACGAGCCTACGTAGCAACCCCTCGGTGCCCTTGTAGACTCGGCTCAATAAATCAAACATCACATCAGGATTTTCTTGTAAGAATTTGGCAACTTTATCAGGATTAGCCCGTTTAAGTTTCACATCGCTCAGCGCAGCATAAAAGTAAACATTTGGAGTCTTATTAATAGCCCATGCCATAGGGAAGAAAGCTGGTGGTTTATATATGTTGACCGTAATTTTGTTGCCCTCAGGAGTAACGTCGTATTGCTCGACTAACCCTTCCGTAAGAAAGAGGACCCCTTCAAGTTCTTGATTAGCAAAAGTAATAATATCGCCCTTACGGTACGTACGGTCATCGCTCGATGCAAAGAATTCGGTCAGTTTTTCGGTGATTTTTGGATTTGTCATGTAATTTTCTTCAGACTCTGTAAAAGTTGACCATGGTCACATCATTATTGTACACGCTACGCTACAGTATTGGTATTCATAACATTTAAAAGGAAAAATATGGCAAAAACAAAAGTAGAAACCCAGGTAACAAAGCGAGTGTTTATGTACTTGTCGGCGCTTGCGGCCGTCGTGTTTATAACCATTGGTGGACTAGCACTTTGGGCTCACACCTTTATTGGTGACATGGTCCAATCGCAGCTCTCCGCTCAAAAAGTATACTTCCCTGAAAAAGGAAGTCCTGCACTAGACCCAGAAACGTACCCAGACCTTCAGAAGTACGCTGGACAACTCGTTGACTCACCCGAAAAGGCAGAGGCATACGCAAACGGCTACATCGGTCGTCACCTCAAGACCATTGCTAACGGCAAGGTATACTCAGAGGTAAGCGAAGAGGCTCGTAAAGACCCTACTAACCAAACGCTTCAAGCCCAAAAAGCTACCCTCTTCCAAGGTGAAACACTTCGTGGCATTTTGCTTACAAGTGGCTATGGCTTTGGTACGATCGGTAAGATTGCCGGTATCGTTGCATACGTACTGTTTGCAGGCGCACTCGCTCTTGTTGTCGTCGCCTTCATGCTACGCAAAAGGAAATAAGACACACCTTACACAAAAGACCCGCCTCAAGTGCGGGTCTTTTTATTATTCCAATTGCACTACCTGGCAAGAACGAATTTGTTCTTACCCACTTTTACTAGATCGTTGGCTGAAAGCGTCATTTCTTCAGTATCAATCTTCTCGCCATTGAGGCGCACCGCTCCACTCGAGATGAGTCGACGCGCTTCACTGCTACTTGATACAACTACGGCCTCTTTCAAAGCATCAACAAGTAAAGTGCCGGCAGTAACGGTTGGGATTTCCTTGCTCAGTGCCTGCGCGTCCTCGTCTGACAGGGTAATCGAACCGTCAGCACCAAACAAAACCGATAGAATATTCTTTACTGATTGAAGTCGCTCTTCGCCGTGAATCAGACGCGTAACTTCTTCAGCTAATGTTCGTTGCAGTTCGCGCTTAAATGGCGCCCCATCGTGACGTGCAATCAGCTCAGTCACAACATCTTTACCAAGCATTGTGTATTTTTTAACAAGATCTTTGGCGGTTTCATCGTCAGTATTCAACCAGAATTGGTAGAACTGGTACGGAGTTGTCATCTCGGGATCAAGCCAAATAGCACCAGCTTCGCTTTTACCGAACTTAACACCGGTTGATTTGTTAATAATGAGCGGCGTTGAAAGCACGTGGGCCTCACCCGATTCAATCCGCTTAATCAGTTGCACGCCAGTAATAGCATTGCCCCACTGGTCAGCCCCGGAAACCTGAAGCGTTGCACCCTTCTCGCGGAATAAGTGAAGAAAGTCATAGCCTTGAATAAGGTTGTAACTAAACTCAGCGTAGCTAATGCCTTGCCCATCTTCACCAAGGCGGCTTTTAATGAACTCACGATCAAGCAGTTGAGACATAGGAACCTTTTTACCAACTTCGCGTAAGAAGTTGAGGTAGCCCATATCTTTGAACCAGTCGTAGTTATCAACTACTTCAAAATCGTAGCCTTCAAACACTCGCTTGTATTGTTCGACGATATTTTGCTTGTTTTGGTTAATTTGCTCGAGCGTAAGAAGTTCCCGCTCTTGCTTCTTTCCATCTGGGTCACCAATAATTCCCGTCGCACCACCAACAAGGAGCACTGCCTTGTGGCCACGTTCCAGCATGTGGCGAATCATCATAGCTGGCGCTAGGTGGCCAATAGTCATACTCGGACCACTCGGATCAACACCCCAATAGAAAGTAAGAGGCTTTTCGTCAATTTCGGTGATATCTGAGAATGTGTGTTGGTGCACAAATTCGCGCCATAAAAGCTCTTCTGATAGCTTCATCTTGCCTCCTCTGTATTATTGACACGGGCGTCGTATTTATCCCTGTAATCATACCACGTCTATCTCTAATGGTTAAGGGGTGGGCTCAAGAAGTCGCATCGGCCAATTCCAGAAGCTTCTTTGTTGTATTGCTATTACGAATAGTGATTGACTGGTACGCAGGTGTGCCAACTACCTTACTGTAACGAGTTCGACTGAAGGTTTTTACTGGTGCCGACCAAAAAATAATAGGGCCTCGAGCCGCAACTTTCTCATATTCGGGTTTGGCTTCACCAATTTGCTGCATAATCTCTTCAGTTTTCGCCGGCGCAATAACAAAGAGTGCGTTGTGTTTTGCATCTCCTACATCCCACCATTTTGGCGCCTGATCCAAAGCGTCTTTGAGTGTGCTGACTTCAATAACCGAGCAAATTACCTTAAAGCCAAACTGCTTTTTAATTGCAGATTCACATAGCTGCACGAGCTCCGTAAGATCTGATCTCGAATCTTCAAACAAAACATTACCCGAATTTATATACGTTGTAACGTGTTTAAAACCCAACGCCTCGAAGCAAGCAGCAAGCTCCTTCATTGAAACTTTATTATTACCACCAACATTTATTCCGCGGAGCAAAGCAATATATTTCATTTAAAAATCAGCAATTACGAGTTTTTTCATTTCCATCATGCGAGCATATGCGCCGGGTTTACTCATCAGTGCCTCTATATTTCGTGGTACAATTTGCCAACTCACTCCATACTTATCTTTACACCATCCACACTGTTCAGATTCGGCCACACTGGAGAGGTTTTCCCAGTAATAATCAATTTCCTCTTGGTCATTACAAAGTACGACAAACGATATAGCTTCAGTGAATGGAATGTCATGATCCTGATTAGTATCCATAATCGTAAACCACTGTCCTGCAAGCGTAAAATCGGCAAACATGATCGAACCGGCTTTGGCTGGCCCTTCATTTCCTTCATATTTTGCAACAACACCTATTTTCGTATCTTTAAATACAGAAGTGTAAAAATTCATCGCTTCTTCGGCATGATTTGCATTCGCTCCAGAGAACATAAGCGACGGAATAATAAATGGACGCGGATCGCCCTCCGGATCAGTCAAGATGAGTTGCCACGTATAACCATACCGATCACGCACCCAGCCGTATCGTTTACTAAACGGATAAGCATCGAGCGGCATCAGTGCCTCGCCACCATCAATAAGTGATTCCCAGAGCTCATTTAAGTGCGTTTCAGCATTTTCATCCTGAGAGGGATCAAAGTTAAGCATGAAAGCGGTAGCTGCGGTTGGTTTAAATTCAGGCCCGGCATTAATGGCCGTGAAGCGGTATTTAGCAAGCTCAAACTCAATTGTGAGCACATCGCCAGCTAAGGGTTGCTGAAAATCAGCCAAACCTTCTTCGGCCGTAAGTGGATAATTACTTACGGAAATGTCGCGCGAATCTGGGAATATTGAGATGTAATAATCAACCGCTTCCCTCGCATTTCCCTCAAACCACAGATTAGGTACGATCTTTTGTTCCATGTAGCCTCCTCTATTACCTACCTCTATTATACGCCTGTTCGAGCGTGCTTTATACTAAGAGAAATGGCATTTAATCACTACGCAAAAATTAAACGAATTCTCGACGCAGAACCCCGTGGGTGGGTTATTCATAAAATTAACGAGCCGACCACTTCTCAAAACTTTAAAGGTGAGACGGTTCATTTTCCGCATTATTACCGAATTTACAGTGTTAATAACCAGCCTATTAAATATTGTAAGTTTCAGCAAATTGAACGGTTAGCTCAAGTTCTTAAGATACCTTCCGAGGCCCTCCCTGTTATTGAGCCGTAACAATTAGGACTTATCCCCAAGAAGCCGTTTGATTGTTTTTTCCGACAACTTACCACCTGAAAAGCTAGGAATTTTTGAGAATGGTAAATTCATAATAAATACTACGTTATTAGCCGTATTTGGTTTATTAAGTATAAATAACACTCTTTTAATCACTCTAAGTAATCCGTAAAACGCTCGGGCGCGCAGTCCTCGATATTGAAGTTGAGCAATTGTGTCGTCGTAGGTTAGATTTGCTTTGCGGTCCCAAAATTTTTGAGGCAATGGTCGACCCAATAAAGTCTCGAATTCTTCATCCGAAACGGACGTAATAGATCCAGTGTAATACGAAGGCAACCTGGTTGGATCATACTCATTGGGTACAATCTCACCCGTCACTGATAACTCGGCCTTCAAGCGAATATCTTGCACAGAAGCAGAAACTTCAATGCTATAGGTACCCGGGATCTTACGCCAAGATTTCATCTTTGCGCTGTAGTATGCGAAGGTGTGGTCGTCAAAAGAAACACCAACACGCTTAGTCTCGCCTGGTTGAAGTGAAACCCTTGCAAACCCTTTCAGTTCACGCGTCGGTCTAAAGATTGATGATTCGGTACTTTGAGAGTGAACATACACTTGAGCAATTTCATCTCCCGCAACAGGCCCACTATTGGTCACAGAAAAGCTCACACCTTCTTCGCTTACTTCTATGTCTCTATATGAAAAAGTAGTGTACGACAGTCCATACCCAAATGGGTAGCGAACACTCTTTTGAACAGTTTCGTAGTAGCGATACCCCACATATAAGCCTTCCCGGTGTTCAGAGGTTTTCTCTTTACCTGGGAAAAACGGAGCTGTTGGCGCATCATTGTAATTAAATGGGTATGAAACTGCCAACTTGCCGCTCGGGTTGCGTCGTCCAGTAAGACAATCGGCAATAGCCAGGCCAAGCGCTTGTCCGCCCAGTGAGCCATGAATAATAGCACTTACTTTATCGGCAAATGACACATCAATCGCACCGCCTGCGGCAATCACCACAACAATCTTTTGGTGAACTTTCGCTAATTCATTAAGCAATGAAAGTTGGTTTTCAGGAAGCGCCATAGAAGGCCGATCAATTCCCTCAGCCTCCCTTGCTTCGTCGAGACCCGCAAACACAAGCACAACTTCGGCTTTTTGAGCTAACGCTACCGCCTTACGCCTAAGCTGGCTACTTTTTCCGCCGGTTCGTTTAAATCCGGGTTCATACCCAATTACCTCAACCGCACGATCATTAAATAGCGCCTCTTTTGCACCGATAATACGCGTTGGATTTACCAAAGAACTACCAGCCCCTTGATAGCGAGGTGTTTGAGCGAAGTCCCCAATAATTGCTATTTTAGCCCCCTTCGCAAGAGGTAAAGTGCTGTGTTCATTCTTCAACAGCACCATTGACCGGGTTGCTGCTTCGATTGCTAATTTATGGTGCGCGTCATAGTCAGCTGAAGGCGCATCTTTTATCGCCTTCTTCGTTTCATAAACGAGCGTTAAAAGAATATCAACTTGTTCATTCACTATAGATTCATCGAGTGTTCCATTTTTTACTGCTTGGCATATTTGCGCATCGGTTACGCCGTTAGAGGTTGGCATTTCAAGTGTTGAACCCGCGATAAGTCCAGACACTCGATCATGATTGCCGCCCCAGTCACTCACGATTGCTCCCTTATAGCCCCACTCGCCTTTCAAGATCTCTTCGAGTAGATACCTGTTTTCATTAGCGTATGTACCGTTAATTTTATTGTAAGAAGTCATTAAAAATTTAGGATGTGCTTCTTGAACAACGCGTCGGAATCCCTCTAAATAAATTTCACGCATTGTCCGCTCATCCACAATCTCATCGATCGACATACGCATGAATTCCTGGCTATTAACCGCGAAGTGCTTGGGAGTTGCGGCCACTCCGTTCTTTTGAATACCGCGAACCAACGCCGCAGCTAATTTTCCGGAAACATAGGGGTCCTCTGAATAATATTCAAATGCTCTGCCAGCCAGCGGATCACGTACTATATTGAGTCCGGGTCCAAGCACCGCCGAGACATCTGTTCCGGCCGCTTCAGCACCAATCGCTTCACCTACTTGCTCTATAAGTTGCTCATCCCAACTTTGAGCCAATGCAGCGGCCGTTGGAAAACAGGTTGCTGGAACACTTTTATTTAATCCGAGATGGTCGGCTTTACCTGCTTGTCGACGAAGCCCGTGTGGGCCATCAGTCATGATAATAGAAGGCACCCCTAGTCTATCGACTGATTTCGTATTCCAATAATTTGCACCTGAAAGGAGCGATGCTTTCTCCTCGAGTGTCATAGCATCGATAATGTCTTGATACATAAGCGTCATGCCACTATTCTATCGCATTTATTTAAAGTTATTGCAGATACGTTCGTGCTAGCGAGGCCGCTCAATATGATTTCTTAATCGCTCAACATACAAGATATAAGTATTTCGAGATTTTTGTAATAATTTCTTGAGCTCAAGCCTTTTGAGTACTTGCCCGGCTGTTTCACGCGTTAGGCCTAGTGAATTTGCGATTTCCTGTTGAGTAATAGAAATCATCTTAACTTTCTTATTTGGGAAAGCCGAACCAAGAGTATCTGCAAAGTAGAGCAACGTAAGCGCAACCTTATCGCTTGCTTTTGACTGCTCAAGCGCCTCAATACGCGAGAGGTTAGCTAATAGGATTTTTGTAATTCTGATATGCCTACGAAAAAGACTTTCGGGGTCTTGAGCGAGGTGCTTTAGATAATCTTCGCACGGCACCACTCTTACCACACATTTGCTGTATGCTTCGTAAAAGTATTGGCTTTTATCGATAAGCCCAATCGTAAAGCCAATTGGTATATCTTCGCCTTTGCTATCAATCGAGATAATGCGTTCTTCACCATTGCTAGTAATGGTATACGTCTTAATAATTCCGGACTCAATAATATAAGTACCCTTAGGAACTTCGTCCTTTAAAAGTACCGTTTGGCCCTTTTCAAAGGTAAGCGAAGGGTAGTTGATGAGAAAACGATCGAAGCTTGTGTTCACGACAGACTCCTTCCACCAGGGCGCCTCCCATGAGGGTTTCCTTACTTCTAGCTTACGCTTAAACGAGGCGTGTGACAACTTCTACTACTGTTGTAAGAGGCGCCTTAGGCCTATAGCCGAGAGGCCGATAACGAAGATTGACCCAGCAATAATCCAAAGACGATAATCGGATGGCTCTGACACTTGAGTCGCCTTGCTTGCGGTAGCCGGAGCCGGCTTTTCAACTTGTGAGGTTGACTCTGCTAAAACTGTTTTATTCTCATCTTCAGTAGGTGTTGTGTTGTTATTTACATAACTTGCTACGTATACGATCCGCTCTCTACTTTGAGGTTTTACGCTTGCTTGAGTTGGTTGTTGTGGCGTAGGTATAAACTGCACAGGACCAGTGGGTGTAGGCACCTCTTCTGGCTTCTCATTGCCATATTCAGTATCAATTCCAAAGCTACCGTACCAATTTTGGAAGACATTGATAAACAACACCCCAAACCAATCGGAAGCGGCAAACTGGCTACCCGATACATTCGCAACGTTTGCCATCGCTTTCGCCTGTCCAGTCGTCGCATTTCCAGCTTTAGTATTGTACGCAACCGTAGCATCACCAGATGTTGCCGTTACCGCAATTGTATTAGAAATACCATGTGTTGATTCTGAATTAACCGTCAAATCAGGCGCATAGGTTGAGTTTTGAGTTACTTCATTTCCAATCATCGCCGCCGTCGCACCAGCCGGTGCGTCTACAATGACCCCCACCCATTTGCCCAGAACGTTAACAAATACTAACAAACTATTCTTTGCGACAATTTCATGACCCGAAATATTAAATATAACGATATTTGAATCGGCATCTCCAGTGGTTGCATTGCCAGCTGTCGTATTGCCAAAGACGCTCGCCGCACCACTTTCAGCCACTGCAGAAATATTATTGATAATTGTTGTTGTATCTTGTTGAGACACTTTTGTATCTCCCGCTTTCGCATCACCATTGCTTGCAAGCATTTGTGGGATAAAATCTGGTGCGATTAGAATATCGCCTTCAAGGTTTCCATATATATTAATCGTTCCAATAAATGAATCCTGCGCAGCAATCATTGAGTTAAGAATATTAACGACATTTGCAACCGCGGTTGCAGACCCTGTCGTTGCGTTACCCGCCTTTGTATTGCCCACAACCGACGCGTCTCCACTCGTAGCGGCAAGGTTAATGGTGTTGTTAATATCAAAGTTAGTTGAAGCATTGATATCAGTAGATGAACCTTCACCAGCTTTTTGCTCTAACATCGTTTTAAGGAGCATCGGGTAAAGCATAATATCACCCTTAACATCACCCATAATATCTTGGGTAAATGTTGCGACTTTTTGGTTTGCGCCACCCGTACCAATAGTTGAGTTAACGCTATTAATTACATTTGCAACTACTTGTGCGTTGCCAGTCGTAGCATCACCCCCTGTCGTGTTATTTGCGACCGTACTATTACCTGACGTCGCGTCTGAAGTGACCTTTGTATCAACATTGACATTAGTATCGATATCTTTATCAGTTTGCTGGCCAGTGTTAGTCGTAGCCTGTGGCTCAATAACGATTGCTTCCGGGACTGTACTCTGTGTTTGGGCGGTACCTTCAGATGTAGTTTCTTGCGCCTGAACCGGTGTGGATTCGGTTGCTTCAGAAGGCGTTTGAGCTGTTTCAGTTTGAGCAGCACTTGATTCACTCACTGGCTCTTGTGTGTCGGCCATCGCAGCTACTGGATAGCCAGCCGCAAGAACAAGCGCCGTGACATAGAGGAATCCCTTCTTTAGTGTCGTTTGAAATCTAGTCATACACCCCCTTCCATTTATGGTGGGGCGGCGGAGATACCACCGCCCCTATACGCCGTCGTGCTAACTGGTTAATTAGTTAGTAACGCGAACACTAAAGCTTGCTGTATTAGTATTACTTACAGCACCAGAAGTTGCGCTTCCGCCAGTTGTGTTATATTTCACTTCAGCATCACCAGAGCGTGCAGATTGCTCGCTGTAGTTGTGAAGGTTTACATCGGTATTGTTATCAACACGAACATCAGTACGGCTCTCGTACCTTACTTCGTTATTTGATTGATAGCCAGTGTTTTCGATAGTCGCAGAACTACTTGAACTACCTGAAGGCATCACACCTTCAACCCCGTCAAGTGCACCTGAGTTATCGACGTCCACGCTTCCACTCAACGAGTTGGCATTCATAGCGCTTCCCGTTTCAGCATTACCACCCGATGTATTAAATTTAACTTCTACATCACCGCTTGAAGCGTGTTGACGGCTCCTGTTGCTAAGATCAACGTCAGTATCGTTGTCTACGTCAACATCTACGTCTGACTCATGACTAATTTTATTATTAGAGTTAGCACCTGTTGTACCGATAGTTCCTGAAGATGCTCCCGCAAATCCTGCAACTCCTACAACGAGCCCAAGTGATAACATGCTCACTCCTGCTAATTTTTTGATGTCCAATTTTTGCATATGCCCTCCTTTGGTTAACTTCTGTCACCTTAGGGTGCCAGCGGTGTACATATGTACTTCCCTGCACATCACCTGAACAAGTGTATGCACCAAGCCCTTCGTGAGGGTAACTTCTTCTTGGTTATTTAGAGCACTCCACAACTCCTGACACTTATTCTTGTGATTCTCCTCGCGACCCACTTCTGAGAATACCGCTAGTGGTTAGTGGCGTATATGAAATTTTTCACATAAAACTTATTTTCTTGAACTAAGCTGAAAAAATCCCTCAATACTGCTGGTGACTGGTATAAGAAAAAGCGCCGACGGAATTGCCATCGATAAAGATAATCGTTCGGATATTTTAATACCGTTACTAAACCAAACCAGAATAAATAAGTACGCTGATACCAGCACCCAGGCATACCAAAGCACTGTCAAATCAGAGAAGCTAATTCCAGCAACAATAAGACCAATAGAAATGAGTTGCGCTAATACACCGGTAATTACAGGCAGAATTGTATGCGGGTTTTGTATTTTCTTTTTCTTTAAATCCGCCGAAATAAATGCTTCTATTTTTATTGGTCGCCCCCAAAGAATCTTCTGCAATCTGGTAACTATCTCGGTTAAACCTGTGGCCTCGCGGATACTCTGCTCAACCTCAACTTTCCACGATCGTCGATCCTCCTTCATTGCTACGGTCCGTTTTATAAAGTTTGGATCAACTTCAATACCCATAGGCAAAGGGATAATAATTTTACCTCGTTTGCTTTTTCGATACGCCGTTTGATAGGTGCGAGCACGTGGTCCGATTAAAACAGTATCGTAATTATGGTACCGGTTTTTACGTAAAGACTTCTCGGTTATCTCAGTTTTCGAAGTATCGCCATAAAGTAAAATTGTTACCCACGGCTGTACTGGCTTTCTAAGACGCCGCATTTCTTTAGCAACTTTTTGTTGGCGCTGTATTCGAAAAAGTTCACCTATGACTCTTCTGAAAATATCGATGCTTAGTAATATAACGCATATTAGAAAAATACTGACAATCAACTCGTTATCCATCTTACATAATCCCCTTTAACGTAAAGGTTACAAGAGTTCGATACGTATCAAATGCACCCGAACAAGTTTGCAGTACCAATTGCGGTGCTCCAGATGCGGTTATAAAACTTACGTCAGAAGGATTAACTTGCCGATTATCGATAGATGTATAGATAAAACGTTGCCCTTCACTTGTTGAAACAATCGCCTCAACCCCTACCGCCACAGATGGCAGTGCTTCAAATATTCCCCACCCAGCATGCCCATAAATCAGCGTCGTACCGTTGGCGTTATTTACAGGCACGGTTGCCGTTGCATAGTAGGCTGAGTTTGTACCAATCGTCCAGGTGTCATTTTGAAAGTCGTAGTCGCCAGCTTGCACAGAAGTATCAATACCAACACTTGGTACTTCTATGCGAACTGGCGTACCTACAATCGGCTGCGTTATGACTGGCGTTTTTACATGAGCCGAAGCCTGGGCCGCGACTATTGGTTGCATAGTCAGCAGCTCAGGCTTTGGCCAAAGAATTGCCACGAACATCAAGGCTACGCTAAGATTCAGTGCACTAAAGCTTAGGTAGGCATTCCTTTTATCAGTCTTTATTTGTCGTGTCATACCGCTCTAAGAAGTATGGAAGTGGCGATATACAAGCAATGCACCGGCAGCCACAACTGCACTCAACGCAACACCTGCGGCAACAACCGCTGCGACGAGTAGCGATGATCCACCACTTGTTACCGGCAGACTACGAATTGGTACTGAGGCTTGCTGGCCTTGCCCTGGTTGAGTTGGCTGGGTAGGCTGGACGGTCTCCGGGGTTTCGGTTGCAGGGACGGTAACAACAGCCCGGCAAGATTCACCAACCGTAGGATTGGTGATAGTTACCACAAAGTTAGTCCCATTCACATTAACAACAGATCCGGACGAGCCGTTTCCACCAGTTGTATTTCCTCCGACACTAACCGTTCCAGAAGTTCCACCCTGTTCGTTTGTGTTCGTTATTGTAACTTTATTATCTGTTTCAACTTTACATGTGTACGTTTGAACCGATGTACATGTATTGTCTGTATGAGGACCCTCAAACCCCATCTGGCACGTTGGTGCCGCCAAAGCTGGCGCGCTGATTCCTAGTGGCACAAGAAATGCTACCACCGCTACTGCTAATAATTGGCTCAATCTCTTCATAGATCCCTCCTCGCATGGTTATGAATTTGTCTGATACCTTTTAGCGTACGATGTGTGTCTTACTTATAATGATAATTGTCTTAAAATTTAATGTAAATACAAAAAGGGTAAGCGTTATAATAAATGTATGAAAATCCAAGGAAAAACATTCGTAGTAACCGGTGCCGGGGGTGGTATTGGAAGTGAACTAGTTAAAAACCTCTTAGCCTGCGGTGCTCGGGTGGCTGCGGTCGACCTCCGTCAAGAAAGTCTTGATGCGCTCAAAACTGTAGTTAATAATACATCGGAATCATTAAGTCTTCATGCGCTTAATATTTCGGATAAAAATGCGGTTGCTGCGCTTCCTGACGCTGTCGTTTCAGCGCACGGCTCGGTTGATGCACTGATTAACTGTGCGGGTATTATTCAGCCGTTTGTAAAAGTAAATGACCTTGATTTTGATACCATCGAACGCGTTATGAACGTGAACTTTTACGGCACCCTTTACATGACAAAAGCGTTTCTCCCTACCCTCTTAGCTCGTCCAGAATCTTACCTTGTGAACGTTGCGAGCATGGGCGGCTTTCTCCCAGTTCCTGGCCAAAGTATTTACGGAGCTTCAAAAGCAGCCGTTAAGCTGATGACCGAAGGTCTTTACGCCGAGCTGCTTGAAACGCCGGTTCACGTAAGCGTCGTCTTCCCAGGAGCAACGAATACTAAGATCACTGAAAACTCTCACGTAGCCGCTCCGACTGTAGGCAGCGCCTCGACCAAAGACCTTAGCGCCTCGATGCTCCCAGCCGACAAAGCGGCCGCTATTATCGTCAAAGGTATCGAACAAAACAAGCCGCAGATTTTTACAGGTAAAGACTCGAGCTTAATGAATCGGCTTTACCGGCTCAATCCTGTATATGCGACAAAACTTATTGCAAAACAGATGAAGTCATTGCTTCAATAATTATTCAAGTGCTTCGTCAGTTCGAATAAAATGACAGGTGTAGCCGCCCGGGTGCTTTTGTAAGTAGTCTTGGTGATACTCTTCAGCTGGGTAGTATTTTGACAGTGGCTCAAGACTTGTTACAACCGGAGCGTCATATAATTCTGACTTGTCGGTTAACGCAATAAAATCTTTCGCATCATCTAATTGTTCTTCATTCTCGTAAAAAATTGTCGAACGATAACTTGAACCAACGTCGTTACCTTGGCGGTTTTTAGTAGTTGGGTCATGAACCCTAAAAAAGAAATCGAGCAGTTGGCGATAGGTTGTTTGAGTATCGTCATAGCTAATTTTTAACGTCTCTGCATGACCTGGGTGATATTCGTAGGTTGGGCTGTCATTTTCACCACCAGCATATCCAACTTCAGTATCAACCACACCCGGCTCGGTGCGAAATAATTCTTCTAACCCCCAAAAGCAGCCACCAGCAAGATATGCTGTTTTAATCATTACTTCTCCTCCTTCGGATTAAACGTCAGAGACGCTGAATTAATACAAAATCGTTGCCCACCGGCATCTACAGGGCCGTCGTCAAACACATGGCCTAAGTGTGCGCCACAATGCGCACAAAGCGCTTCAATGCGATACATACCATGTGAAGTATCTTCTTTTAAAATAACGTTTTCACGGTTCTTTGGTTCGGTAAAACTTGGCCATCCCGAGCCGCTATCAAATTTCGTGTCGCTCGCAAATAAAACTGTGCCGCAGTTTTTACACAAAAAATCACCGTTACCATGTTCGTGCAGCAAAGCACCAGAAAAAGGAGCTTCGGTGCCGCCCTCAAACATAATTCGCT
Organism: uncultured Candidatus Saccharibacteria bacterium; assembly: GCA_963517285.1. Taxonomy (GTDB): domain Bacteria; phylum Patescibacteriota; class Saccharimonadia; order Saccharimonadales; family Saccharimonadaceae; genus Microsaccharimonas. Next base: position 241,616 of record CAUQDN010000002.1, on the reverse strand, counting down.
TTTCTTGATCTGTCAGATTTGGGTTCATCTTATATAGCTCCTTCATTATAATTTTGAATTACATTTTTTATCGTGTGGTTTCGTAAATAAGAACGAATAATTTTGTAAGTGTCCATGTCAAAACCATTGGTAATGCGTTCCAGGTGAGTTGAGCCATCATCTAGTGCCGTCATATAACCCTTCACAACCCATTGATCAATGATAAGCGCTTTGGTGGGGCTAATCGCTACAGACAGCTCACCTTTGAATGGCCACGCTTCAATTTTAGAGCGCTCAAGCGCATACTCAACTCGTCTGTTATATAATTCAGCCGGCTCTTTGCCTATACAGGCGCCCTTACAAAGCCCGAGATGATAGCGAAAACAAGCGGTTTTGGTTTTTTCCAAACCTAATAGTTTCGGGCATAACTGAAATGTTTTCATCAAGCTTTCCAAACGCGCCTTAGCCTTCATACGTGACGTATAGACTCCGTAAATTGATGAGAGCTCAGTCTCTTGATCTAATTCGCGACTTTCGATTGCGATTGAGGTATATCCCTCTTCATTCTCAGTTTTTACCAACACCGATTGCCGGGTGGTGCGTCGCAACAACCGGTTGTGGATTGGCTGCAGTTCTTTTACTTTCGCCGATTCAAGCAACAGCGCTTCAATTTCTGTTTCTGTTTCAATGACCGAAATCGAGTGGCTTGTAAGTGACAGCTTCATTTCTTTGGCTATCTTTGTGTCATTAGCAAAGTGCGATCGAACCCGTGCTCGTAAGTTTACACTTTTCCCTACATAGAGCGGACGTCCTTCGGCGTCTTCGAAAATATACACTCCGGGTGTTTCGGGAATCTTAGCAAAAGCAGCCTCGTCGATATTTGGCGGCAAAGTCTTCGTTTTCATCTGGAGTGCAATTGAAGATTCGAAAGCTTCCAGGCCTTTTTCTGCAATTGCGAGCTTCGTGAAATCAAGAATTGCCCGAGCATCGGCATATGCCCTGTGCCGATCATCAGTTTTAATTGCGTGCCTCGTAAGAATTTTTTCAAGACTATGACCCTTATGTTCTGGATATAACGCCCGTGACATTCGCACCGTACAAAATAGCTTTGGACGGAACGTATACCCAAGCGCTTCAAGCTGTCGTTTTATGAATGAGAAATCAAATCGCACGTTATGCGCCACAAAAATCGCACCGTCTAATATTCGGTACACCTCGGCGGCAACTTCATCAAAATAGGGTGCATCGGCGACGTCTGCGTTTGTAATGCCAGTTAGCTTTGTAATCCAATACGGAATAGCACTCCCTGGGTTCACAAGAGTTGAGTATTCTTCAACGATATCGCCATCTTCCACTCGAATGAGTGCAATTTCGATAATTCGGCCTCTATCGCCGTTACCGCCATTGGTTTCGATGTCGACAAACACTGCAGGACTGCTAAACATTTGCCTTCATTTCTTTTAATCTTTTACTTTATAGGGGGATAGTTTGCTTGTTTCAAAAGCCGAGCTAGATGTGCAGTATTGGTTGCGACCATTTTGTTAGTTGAAGCAACTTTTTCAGGAATCTCATCTAAATCTTGGTAGTCGGCTGTATGCATTGCTTCGCCATTCCAGTACGTAGCCGAGTTGGCTGCAAACGTAAAACCAAGATCGTTAAAGGCCTGGAGGACATCAGCGGTAATTTTATGGGCACCGTCTTCATTACCCACAATCGCGACAGCGGCAACTTTTGGATACGTCATAAACCTACCCTTTTCATCCGTTTCGCTTAACTCGGCATCAAGTCGTTCAATTGCTCGGAGCAATTCGCTCGACATCTGCCCGACCCAGGTTGGTGTTGCAGCGATAACAATATCGGCTTCCATGATTTTCTGACGGATTTTCGGCCATTCGTCACCGTTTTTCATATCGATTTCAACCCCCGGTTTAATAACATGGTCAACAAGTCGGATAAACTCTACGTCGACGTTTTGCTTTTTGAATTCTAAAGCAAGGTCATGAGCCATTTTATCGGCTGAAGATTTTTCCGGTGTCCGCTTTAGTGTTGCCACTAATGCCACCGCTTTTAAAGGCACTTTAGTATCACTCATACTATCTCCTTCCCTCTTATCTATTATACGCTCCTATTGCGTCTCTTGTTGGGCATCCTGCAGTGTCAGAGGTTTGTCGTAGCGAATTTTATACTGATACACTACTAGCCCTGGAGAAAAACGATGTTCGCTTATTTTTTGAAAATGGCCATCGTAATATTGTTTCAGGTCTTCGTTATAGCCCTGATCATAACTCAGCATCAACCATGCATTTTGATATGCGCCAACGTTCGTTTCAGTTTCCTCGTCTACCTTCGATTTATCAAATCCAGGTACACTACCCGAAGAAAACCTATCCCAAATCGGCTGAGTCACCAATTTCGCTTCACCCTTATAGTAGTATTCGACCGGATACACGGTAAACGGCGCCGACAGCACAATCACATCGCTCGCAGCAGCATTATCTGCTAAGTAACTTACCGCTTCACGATAGTCTTCTTTAACTGGAGTGTTAGGATTGAGGACCTGCACAACAAACAGAAAACCGATCGCCGCAACCAAAAGCGAGCCTATCGTAATAGCCACCTTGCGTTGATAGCGCGTAAGCAACCACGCGATAAATATCAGAAGCGGTGGTAAAGCAACGATCAAGTAGCGGCTTAGGTAAAACGGACGAATTGTCACACTCACAAGAAAGGCCGCCAATACCGGCACCACAGCCAGTATTACAAACAGTGTCGTTGCCGCCGGGATCTTTCGATCGCTACGCTGCAAGGCGAAGAAACCAAGCAGGACTGCGATTGGCCAGAGCGAAATAATGACCGTATTTATAGCTGGCGTTTGAAAGCCAAAAATAAACTGAGCATAGGTATCGAACAAGTCACCCGACGTCGGCTGGGTCAAAGCTGGTTGCGTATTGCTTGCAAATCCAAGGCTGAATACATACCACACCCAAGGGAGCAGCGACGCCCCCGCAATGGCACCGGCAATAATAATATTGCGTAGCGGTTTCTTGCTAACGAATTGTTTACGAAGCACCAGCAGGGCAATAAACTCGGACAGTAAAACGAAGGCGAAGAAATAGTGCGTATATAACCCAAAAATCGCTACGATCGTCCACAGAATCCAATATTTCGACCCGCCGACACGCATCACTTTTAAGAACAGGTAGGCATGGAGTGTTGCCATGAAGGCAAGCATTGTATACATACGAGCCTCAGACCCATACCAGTTCATGAACGGTGAAATTGTCACAAGGAGTGCAGCGAACAGCCCAACGCTTTTTCTACCAAACGCATACCGTGCCAGCACAAAAGTCATAAGAATTGTGCCAACAAAGAATACGAGCGACATCAACCGAGCGATCAAAATGTCCTGTCCGAATATCACCTGCCAGTAATGCAGCAATACGTGATAAAACGGCACGTGCACATCTTGTGCAATTAGGTAGAGCATACCCGGTACATCACGGTTTGTCTGAAAAAGACTCTGTGCTTCGTCGAGCCGCAAGCTGCTTGTTCCAAAAATATTCAAACTGAAAAATACAGCAAACCCAACCATTAACAAAAGCAGTAGATAGGTAACAATCGAGCGCCACATTATGAAATACCTCCCTTAGCGGGCTCGGGTGTCGGGGTGGCAACCGGTTCTTTTTCAAATGCAGCTACGATAAACGGTACGAATGCTGCTATGTAGATGAACGTCCACGCAATGTTAGATAACATTGAAGCGCTAAAGCCCTCACGCATCACACCCCACACGATACCACCAACAACCAATACAATGTAAATGATATGTGGTTTTACGAGTCGACCATGATTACCACCAACACGTGTCTTCGATGTAACGGCAAAGCCATTCTTTTTACGAATAATCGTATGCCACAACGCTTTCATATAAATCGGAAACGATCCAAGACTAAATGAAAGCGCCCTAAACGTATAGGTAAAATTACTCGTAAGTTGAAGTGTATAAAGAATCACAAAAATATACGGCAAGAAAATCAACGCCAATGTCATCGTATTAACCGCCAACGGCTTCAAGCCGAAGAAGAAATACAGTAGCGGTAAGGCAGCATTAATGAGTACAATAACGCCGGATAAATAGTACGATGCTGAGCCTAAATACTGCATACGCTGCGCCCATGACAACCCACGGCGGAATAGTGGGTTATACGAGAACAAAAGCTCAAGACTGCCTCGCGCCCAGCGGAATTGCTGTTTGTAATATGACAAGAAATCTTCAGGCGCCAAGCCGGCAGCAAGCACCTTATCAACATACACTGACTTCCATTTTTTACTATGAATAAGAAGTGACGTGAGGAAATCTTCAGCAATACTCTTCTCACTCATTCCTCCAGCCTCTTCAAGAGCAATACGGCGAATCACCATATTCGTTCCACACATAAAGGTTGAATTAATCGTGTCCTTACCTTTTAAAAGAGGGCCAAAGAATAAAGTTTGTTGTTCCCATGAACCACCCGTTACTTGGTTGAGTTCTGAGTTCTTATAAAATTGCGGCGATTGTACGAATGCCACTTTTTCATCAACAAAGTATCCCATGGTTTCGGCCAGGAATGATGTAACCGGCACGTGGTCGGCATCGAATACCACAACGTAAGGCTCCCTGGTTTTTGCTAAAGCGTGGTTGATATTTCCAGCCTTTGCTCCGCCCGGCTCTTCACGTGTGAAACAGGTAACCCCATACTTTTCAGCTAACAACTCGGCTTCTTGCCAGTTGTCACGATTAGCAACCTTACCATCATTTAAGATGTAGACGGCGAAGTTTGGATATTCCATTTCCAGGCTGGCTTTTACTGTTTCTTCAATAATGTCAGCCGGTTCGCCACACACTGTAATATATACCGCTACGTAGGGAGCGAATGCGTCATCAAACGGACGCTCGGTTTTACGTGGCCAAACAGTGTGAATAAAGGCGAACACTTGCCATACGTGGAAGATTTCCGATGCAATAAGCAATGCGAATAGTGGAACATTACCAATTGGGAATAACCACATGACACAGATGAAATAAACAATCGAAAGCAGAATATTACAAACCAGCAGGAAACGGCTCGTCTGAAGCGAACGGAGAAATTCCATAGTTATTGTTACCTTTCTAACTCTTTGACGAGATTTGGTAGTTGATCTTCATGAAGCGCAATGCCAAACCATACCCAGTTAGATGCATAATATGTGAGTGGTTCTTTCCATGCATTTGTATTTTGATCATATAGAGTGGTGATTTTTTGTTCATATACTTCATCACCTAACCCTGGATCAGCGACTTTAAAGTATGAGAGTGAAGTTCCGTAGGTTTCAGCAACCTCATCCTGTTTCACTACTTTCCCGTCATGGCTATAGGTTGAATACAGCACGCCGCCATCATTCCATTCATCTTTAAGGAAACTCATCTTTTCAAGCGTTTCTTTCGCGCGCGGCTCTTTATTCCATTGGTAATCCATACCGAGTCTCCATACTGTTCGCATGGCATCATATGAATAATTCGTGGTGAGATTGGCGGTAGTGGGCGCTGACAATGCGCCAGTCTGTCGATCCATTAGTACCCAGTCTGGAACTAAGTTTGCGGTCTCACTCTTATCAAGCTTCGACTCCATTGAGCGGTTAATGAAATCATATGATGAATCCACTAACGCATTCCAGTCGTGCTTTGTATCAACTTTCGCAAATTCACGATATGCATACGGTGCCAGGTATGAAGGGTTCATAACAATTGGACTTTGCGATTGTTTCTCAAGGTTGTTCGAGGTCATGTACGGAACACCTTGCACTTCGACAACTTCATGCTCCCAAATGTTTGAGATGAGGCTTTTTGCTTCGGTGAGGTAGTTTTCCTGCTGCCATCGGCCAGCTGCCATTAGAAGAGCTAGCGCGATATCGGTATCAGCATCGGATGCGGCATTTTGACCACCCATATCTTCAAGTACTCCGTACGTACCATCAGCTTTTTCACCCCAGCGCCAAGCGAATAATCCGTCATCACGACCAAGTTGCTCCTGGGTCCACTCCCAGGATTTATCAAAGGTCGCTTTATCACTCATCCAAACCGAACGGAGCATCGTGTAACTCTGGCCTTCTGAAGTCGTAATATTGTCCTGCTGCTTATCGAGCGTTCGACCGGTTTCATTTTCCCAGTACTCTTCTTTGTAGGTATCCCAAGTTCCACTTAAAAGTGTATGAGAAGCAAACACGATATTTTTATCGGCTTTATCACTACTGGCAAATACGGCGTAGGTGGTAATGGCTGCAGCGGTTAGCACTAAAATTACTGCGAGCCATCTAAGAATTCGTGTTTGAGTCATTAACTAGCAAGTACCTCTCTTCCCAACTTACGGTAACGAGCAACTGATGGAGACGTACTTGTCGATCCAAACAGGCTCATGATAAATATTAGCGAACCACTCGTAAGTGCCGACACGGCAAGTGCAAGTAATCTGTTGCGTGATTCGGTTGAAATCTGATTTGAAGTATAAGTAACCGGTTTTGCCTCGGTTGAAGCTTGAGCGGTTGCCATTGTCTCAATGTCTGCTGCCGTATCTACTACAGGAGCGGCCTCTTCATTCTGTATAACAGCTTGGGGCTGGCTTCCAGTTGTTTGTGCAGGGGTTCGACTCTGAGTGGTTGCAGGCGCCTGGGCCTGACTTTGAACTGGCGTCGGTGCAGGTTTCGCATTAGAGGGCGCTTGTTGTTGTGTAGGCGCCGGTGCTTGCTGGCGTTCATTAGTACGCTGTGTCGTCGGAGCTGTAGTACGAGACTCTTGCATCTGAGTGTTACGAGAGTTGGTATTATTATTCCACATCCATTCAAAACGGCTATTTGATTGGCTTCTCGACTGAGACCGAGTACTTTCCTGAGCCGATGCATCATACATAAAGCTTCCAGTACCCCCTATGATCAAGCCTGCAATTGTGAAAATAAAGAGACTGACCGAGAAAATAAATCGTCTGTGCGCTCCTTTCTCGCTGCGTTGCATTTGACGCAAAGATGGCCTAAGACCCTTGCTCAGGGGGTCTGACCAACTATCATTAGATTTTCGTGCTTTCATCGGGATTGTATACATACAGTCCTCCTTCCTGCTCTACGTTCTATTGGTAGTTCTACCCTCTTATTATACACCCGTTTGAAGGTGGTCGTCTATTTCGTTACCAAAACCTATAATTCGATAGTTGGTCGCTTATGAATTATGACGTGCATTTTTCGTTCAGCCTCATAAACAGAATCGATAGCTTCTTGTGTAACAATATCGCTATATTCTTCATTCTTACCTCGAACAGCTTCCGCTTCAGAAGAGAGTTTAGCAGCAGCTAGTAAGGCAATGCCAATCTTTTGCAATAAGTCACAGCTTGAGGGTAGCTTTGTTTCAGCTTCGTTCCTTTCAAACTCCTGTAGCGTTATGAATGCCGAGTCGTAATAGTCAATTCGGTGCGGCCATGAAGCCCTGATGATTGCTTCTTGATGGCTATAACCTTCAGGCAACCGTACTCTTAAAGGAATGATTGTATCTGTTTTAGTAACACGTCTTACAAGCTGTTGATGAAAAAGCTCCCCAACTGCTCCTTTTGCCACCACTAACCCGTCTTGTTGCTCAACACTATAAAGAATTGCTTGATGAGCAGTATGGGTCTCTTCTCGCTCATGCATACGAGGGAAATAGGTGTACTGTACTTGTAGGTCGCGCTCCATTTGCCTTAAGAGTACTACAAAGTCTACAAACTCTCGACCATAAGCATTAACAGCTATGCATTAGGAAGTTCAACCGTCACCTGCATTTGCCCAGCTACTCGCCTGGCGGAGAGTTCCGCCTGTAGTTCATCGGCAATCATACGGTCGAGGTAAAGGTCGAGGCGGTGCATGCGATTATCGGCGTCTTCGGTACTAAAGGTTCCAGCTAGTTCCTCTTCGGCGCGAGAGTAAACACTAAATAGGTCTTCGGCTGGCGCATCGCTATTCGACGGACCGGTAATAGTGAGTGTCGTAGCGTCTTTGGTTTGTTTCGAGTTCACCCGGATAGTCCCACTCCCAACCAATGGCACCATGCTAGTGACGACATCCTGCAAGAGACGAGACACCATCCAGCGTGCGTGACGGGTAGTGATTGGATCTATCGACCCATCTACTGAAACCAATACAGCTGGGTTTTGCTGCTGAGCTAACTGAAGCGCCTCATCAACAGTCTTTTGCATATCTACTACATCTTGGTGAGTCGTGTTCGCATACACTGTATTAAGCAATGTAAATCGACTCACTAATCGCTCTAGGCGCTCTACTCCTTCTTTGAGCAAGTTCTGGCTTGTTGCATCAGTCAGTGGTGCGAGCTGTTGAATGTAGGCATTCACATGGAGAATATCATCGGTTAAGTCTCGCCCAACCTGACGCGCAAAGTTCACCTTCACGTCATTAAGCGCCTTTGTTTTAGCGCGCGATCGCTCGAGTGCTTGGCTCTGTTGACGACGCTGCACGAGCAGTCGGGCAACCGTATAGAGAATCATTCCACCAAGAAGCAGGAGCGTAACCTGACCAGCAACCGTACTTCCCGCAATCGTTTGACCTCCAAATGCCTGTACTGCCCAGTTAGCTGCAATCGTAAGAACAGCTGTTAGAATAACCGGCACCCAGAACACTGGCGAACGGTAAACATTGCGACGAGCAGAAGCTTCGTCCGGCGTGGTAGCCACCACCGCTATCTCTTCAGATGTGCTGGTACGAGCAAGGATATCTTCAGCCTTCGCCTTAAGTCCAGTAATAACACCTGCGAGCTGCTGATTTATTTGCTTAACAGCCTCTGCGGGGTTCATGTTCAACAGCTCACTACTTGAAGACAGTAGCGTCAAAGGAGTGCGCAAGTGATGTGAAGCAAGTTGCAAGAAAGCATCTTTATTAGCTAGCGTTTCATTATCACGACGAATCACCGCTAGTAAGAATCGGGCATGTCGCCATTCGCGGTACATTTGATACGCAAGCACCAAGGCAATTACGACGAGAAGGCCAAGCATCGACTGAGCAACACGGATTGGTGTTGATGGCGATTCAAGAATACGCGTTAGCAGTCCTGGTTGTGATTGCTCGTAAGCACCGTCACGAGGCGGAGTTGGCTGTGCTGGTTCAGGACGACTTGAGGTATCACCCGGTGTTTCTGGAGAAATTGTTCCAGATCCACCTGTATTACCGGGTACAGTTGGTATTTCAGGATCAACCGGTCGCGTGACGCTAAACTGAGTGGCATCTTGTGCGGTAATTCCGTTTCCATCCGACAACTCTACAAAGACCAGGTAGTCACCCCCCGCAAAAAGACGCAGCGGAACACGGAAACTCACCTCACCTCGATCGAGCTGCTGTGCTAATCCACCAGCAAGCAATTCACTTAAGTGCCATGTACGCGTTACTTGGTTTACTCCACCAGTAAGCTGGATAATCGCTTGTGGACTATCGTCGGCCTGACCATTGCGCACTACGGTGAGTCGTCCCGTAAATACCGTGTCGTCAATTGCCACCTGGTCAAGTGTAGCTCGCCATGGAGATATCGGCACAGCGCCCTGCCAGCTTGAAACCATTGAACCACGCGTTACTTGTACGTTAACCGGCAAGTTAGCATCTCCAGCTTTTCGTGTCAGCGTTGGGCTTCGATATGAAAGACGCGCCGTTCCTGGTACCTCAGCCTCAACCTGTGAAATGTTAATATTCCAGTTGCTTATCACTTCATTACCAGTTGGAATGTCGCGAGCTACTCCATCAAGGAGCGTGTACCCGGAAGCATCGCCCTGTTCATTGCGTGAGAAAATGTAAGGGTTCTGAACCGTATTACCCTGATAGTCTATGCTATAGATCTTTTGATCAATCGCGACGTCAATGTCATTAACCGTCACGTTTAATGTTGCATTGGTGATAGAGTTATTATCACTCGAGGCAACCCAGTCACTTGCGGTAATTACACGAGTGCCATCTGTGCTATCACGGTAATAGACTGGTGTCGTCGAGAAACTCAGCCCTTCTTCAACGGTGATTATTAATTGTGATGACCAATTCGTTTGGTCGGTGCTAAATTCACCAGTCGAAGAGTTCGAGGTAAGACGAAGTGGCATACCACCAGCTGGAGCATTCGTAAGAGCACCCGACTGATCGTGAAGTTGCATAGCAAGAGCTTCTGTTGGACGGTTCTTGTCTACCGATATATCGGAGTTGAAGAAGCTAATTGAACTCACCGGCGCCGCATTACCTAGAAGCACTTCAATATTCATTTGTGAACCTTGTTTACCATTTTGGTCGGTCACGGTGACAGACTTCGTACCGGTTGTCTTGAAGGCAATCGCATTATTAAAGGTGTGAATTCCTCTATCAATTTCTGGTTGGAACGTATAACTCTGAGTTGGCAGAATGGCAGTAGGGTCATCAGAGCTAAAGGTGACTGTACCGTTATAGCCTGCCACAACATAGTTTTCGCTATCAACCGCAAAGACAACAACCGAGCTTGCCACTCCGGCACGAGTTGGTGATGAAATGTTTGTAACAATAAAGTGGCTGAATTCTTGTGCAGTAATGTGATGTTGTTGCGTTGTTATCAAGTACTCTTCACCTTCTTGCGGTGATAATTTATCTCGAACCGTAAGCATATGCGTTCCCACTGTTTCATCACGGTAATACACATTTACACTACTCTGACCGGCTACAATCTTTGTATTGCTAATACCCCAAGGTCCAGTTGGCGTAGCTGCGAATACACCCGTGTTGCTGCTAGAGCGAAGGAAAAGGGACAAATCAGAATCAACCACCGTCTCGACTCCAAAGCGGTTGCGAGCTTCAATTGTCATCATCTCAGAAGGGTGCGTTGCAGTAGTCGTAAGCTCAGGGGTTGCAAAGACAAGTTGCGCTACTGCTCCCATTATCACTGTCACATCAGCGGTTGAGCTTTCGAGGCTCGGTTGAGTCGTAGTGGTTGAGGTTAGTACAATATCTCCAAGATAGTCGGCTCCCGTTTGATACAAGAATGTTACCGCGCTACTACCGCTTGGAATAACAGCATCAAGGCTTTCGAGCCATGGTCCATTACCGGCGGTTGCGAACTCACCGTCAACAAAGTCATCTGATAGACGCACAGTAATATCTTGGGTAGCTGGAACCTCTGCATCGTGGGCGTTATACAGTACTGCCCGTCCATTCATGACACCACCACGTTCAAGTGTTGAAGTGCCGGGTTCTATACCAACCCGCGTTGGTTCACCGTTCACAATAGTGACATCTCGAGCTGCGGCAATACCGCCGCCCGTAGGAAGCGTGCTTGCACTCAAGGTCGCTACTCCGAGCACAGAACTCCGATAGCTGAATGCGATCTCTGTCCTACCTGCCGATACGTACATAGCCTTGGCGATTTTGCCTCCAGGTAGGGTCACATCAGAACACAGACTTCCTGTCGGCATATCTGCAATCACCCCGTCAGTACTACTTTGTAAGTAGAGACAGAAGCTATTTGTAGTCGGTGCCTCATTACCAAACTCATCGACAAACCCGAGGTGGTATGTACCAGCCTCTGCTTTTTCGAGAGTTGCGGGAGCACTCTTGAAGACAATACCGCTCACCACGCCAACCCCCATTGTGACTGTCGCCTGGGCCGAGCTCAAACTCGTAGTACTCGCTTGAATAGTTGTCGATGTAGCTGCTGTCGAATCGCTGTAGCGAATACCTGTTAAAGCAGACTGTCCTCCAGGGATTGTAACTTGCAACGATGATACCCAGGAGTTGGTCGCTGAATTGAAGAACTTTCCCGATGGTGAAGTCGAACTGAGCGTTATATCTGTATTACCGAGGCTATTTGCTTCAAAGTCATAAGCATTGAGCATACGAAGCGCTACGGTTATTTCGTCACCCCGTACTAATGAATAGGTGGTTTGATCAAAGGCAAGCTTCGTAGTTACAGCACTAGTAATTGTTACTCCAGTTGATACCCGAATACCACCAGTGCCCGCATTACTGGCCGCAGTAATCGTATACTCTCCAGTCGTAACATCTTTATAGCTAAAGGTTGCTCGTGTTTGGTAGGCAGCTACATGAATTGCTTTCTTCCCAGCTGTATCTGTACATCCTGCATTTTGATTGCCGCTAATAGTTGCTGTACCCGAAGTTGAACCAACATATAGACAGTACCCGCTTGCGCTATTAGTAAATGGTACGACATTACCAAGCTCATCTCGTGCTTCAACCGTAAACGTGCCCGTCTGGTTTTGCTCAAGCGTATCTGTTGGATTAACAAAAACAATCTGACTCAGCTCACTTAAGTAGAATGTTGCAGTTACCGAGCCCGACCATACGCTCAAAGAACTTGCACCTGGTGTGGCGGTCAGAGTTTCAGGGAAACCTACTGGAGTTTGAGAAGTTTGTCGGTAATATAGCTGCTCGCTCTGGGTCTGACCAGCTGGAATAACCGTCGTTGTCGTTTGTGAACTTTCGTCTTCAGACCGGTAGAATCGCCCCGAGGTATCAGTTGTTGAAAGTGTTACTGTAAGATCTTCTGGAAGCGGTGAAGGTATGGTTGCGCGTAGTGGCGCATATGAACTAGTCGGCGCATTGAAGTTACCTGTTGAGAAGCTAAGGATTTTAGCATCAATCGTTGCCTGTGAAGCAGCAGAAGTAATTCCGCTACGCGTGGCGCTCAGCGCAGCTGGGCTGTTTCCACCCGCTTGAGTCCGCGTCGTTTGTGTTTGACGGTAATAAAGCTTGCTACTCTCGCTAGCACCGCTGCCAATTTGAACAGTCGTAATTGGCTCGTATTCGCCGGCAACTCTCTGGTAGAACATTCCGCTTGGTGCCGATGTCGATAATGCGAATGTTAGATTCTCAGTCGCTACCGTTCGCTTACCATAGGCGTTCAAGACCTGGACCGTCAATTCATGATAGTTACCAACCGTTTCATTGAAAGTGGGAGCACTAAACGTTGTGGCACTCACCGCACCAGGCACAACCGTCACCTCTTGCTCGGCCGTCATTACTCCGCCTGCAACATCTCGTGCGGTTATGCTAATAGGTGTTGAAGATGAAACCGCGTCATCATACCTAAAAGTAAACTGAGTTGATGAACTACCCGCTGGAATCGTGCGCTGCGTTGGCGTCATAGTAGCATTTCCCGCTGCTTCAAATACGACCGTGAGTGGATCTTCGAGTGTTACGGTGTTACCAAAACGATCCCGGGTTTCAACAATGATTGGGCCAGATGTCTGACCAGCACTCACCGTTTGAGGATCACTCGTAATAGCAAGTGCGTAAACAGGCTCGCGAACGACAAGGTTTTGCGATGTACCGTCTAAGCCATTTGATGAAACAGTAATACTACATGGACCGGCGCTCGCATTTGAATCGCGGTAATAAAGCGTTACATCAGTTTGTCCGCTTGCCATCACTATTTCAGAGACAGGGTCACTTGTTGGGCTTGTAAGGAACTCTCCTGTTCCACATGAACTTTGCAAAGTCAGCGTACGCTCCATCTCATTAACGGATGGGTTGCCGTAGGCATCAGTGAGAGCAACTTTAATTGCACCCGATACCTTATTCGGATAAACAGATTGCTCGGCCGTCGTAAACACCAATTTAGACGATTCACCCGCAACCACCGATAGATTTTGAGTGGCACTTACTGTACGCAAGAACCCACCACTGTGGCTGTATACCGCACTACTGACGCGTAGACGATGCGACTCGGCTGTTTGAGGCATGACATAGAACGTGGCAGTCGATTGACCTGCTGCGATTTCAAGAGAGGTAATCGGATCACCGCCAGGAGTGAGGCTGAATACATCATTGCCGTGTGGTGCTGAAAAATCGCTATCATCATTAAGTGCAAGACTACTTAAGTTTACTGTTTGGTCGGCACTCGCAACCGATGGCGTACCATCGATATCCTGTAGTTGAATCGTAATAGCTGAAGATACTTCACCTGCTCGTAGACTTTGCGATGCAGACGTTATAACAATTCGATTTGCTAACCCACCAACCACGCGAAGCTCAGTTTCCGCTGGCAGCGCGTCTTGAGCCTCGGCGGTAATTGTTTGCAGACCAAGCACTGAACTGTCAGTCAAACCACCAGTTGAGCTATCGATTGTTCCGATTCGGTAATAGAACGGTTGTGTCGTTGAGGCGCCGGCCGCAATAGTAGTCTGCGTTGCATCCCATGAACCGTTTTCAAGTGCAAATTCACCAGCTAACCTATTAGACGTTAGAGCAACGTCTGTTACCTGCGCCTCGCTTGGCAGTGCAACGTTACCAAATTCATCAAAAGCGGTCGCCACCATACTTTCGCTCGACTTTGTAACTTGAACGAGCTGGTCGGTCGGCAGCTTCGTGTAGTCGAGCTTATAAAATGTACTTGCTGTAATCGCCATTTCAGTTTCTACCGGCTGAAGTTTCGAACTGCGCGCTGATAGCGAAGTGAGTCCGGCGACTGTTGAACGATAGAATAGTTGGCGATTACTCGTTTCAGACTGCAGGGTTGCAGTAGTAATTGGTACAAATGGAGTTTCGGTGAGAGAGAACTCACCTTCATCCGACGAAAGGGTCACTGTAGTATCTTCAAGAACTACTACCTCTACTCCATCGTTGGTTTGTGAGCGTAAAATAATTGGGATGACGTCGCCAGCGACTGCGGTCGTCTGTCCATTGGTATCAAGTGCCGCCTGTGATGCCACGCCTTCAATGACTCGAATATTTTGCAGCCCTGCCACCATAGATCCGCCAGAAACAACCATCAAGTCACCCTGAGATGAACTTGGCTGGCTACTCTGATAATAGAACGTCGCCGATGACTGCCCGACATTGAAAGGTAGTTCGGTAGCTGTAAATGGACCGGTCTGTGAAAGTGCGAACGAACCGTACTGACTCGGTGTTGTAAGGTTAAGCGCCGTAGGTTGCTCAAAATGAGCAGCGTTGCCGTATTGGTCTTGAAGCTCAACAGTAATAGGTGCCGAGGCGGTATCTTTGGTAATAATCTGAGGCTCAGAAGTGTACACAACAATACTCGGAGTTTGAGGATTCACCACAACCTGCCGCGTTGTCATGCTAGTATTAGACCAACTCGTCCATATAGCACATGGCCCATTTTCATACATATATTCAACACAGTTTCGTTGCCAACGAGCTTGGTCGTAAACCTTCAAGGTAGCTGTACCACTCTCAGTATCACGGTAAGATGCCGTGGCACTTCCCTCTCCTGCCGAAATCGAGACAGTGTATCCCGCATTTGGAGCAGTTGAATTAACAGCAGGTGTGCCGTCCCATGTTGCAGCAGTCGTGTGTGTTGATCCGAATCCAATTTCTACCGTTTCGGTTGCCACTGTAGGATTTCCATAGGCATCAAGGAGTTCAATAGTAAATGGTTCCGTCGCTCCAGCTGTAACTTCTGTTTTTGCATCAGCACTAAACCGTACTTTTCCAGCATATGCTCCCGCCGTAACATTAACCTGTCCTTCGCTTGATTCGAGCCCTGCACTTGTTGCTTGAATGGTAACACTATCTTTAACCGTCTCATGCTTAAAGTAGAGCTGTACACCCGTCATTCCGGCTGCGATAGTAGCTGTTTGTTCACTCGCCCATGGCCCTTGCGCAGTCAGTGCAAATGAGCCATCCGAGCTATCACTCCCTACCAGAACATCAACAGCCTCGGGCGCACTAACGATATTTCCAAACTGGTCACGCACAGAAATTTGAACGGCGGTTGGTGTACGCACACTTGTTTGGCCTGGGAGCGCACTAAAGACAAGGCTCGTCGGAGTAGCCTCACCAAATTGGATAACACCAGATGTAGAATCATACTTATCTTGCTCATCAACATCGCGAGCGTCTGCTGCGGTTAGAGTAAGTTCTTGTTCGCTTGTGGTGTGCACCCAAACCGTAACAGACTGTTGGCCAGTGACAATGCTCGTTGACACCTCAGAAGACGCCCCTGTTCCGTCGGCAGTAAGGCTTATTTCACCACCAGTTGATACGCCAACTTGCACGGCGACATCATTGGCCGAGGTGACAGGATTACCGCTTTCATCAGTCAAGGTAACGTCAACTGGTACCCAATCACCAATTGCACCACCGTTGGTGTAATTAAGAGCGAGTTTTGAAGGAGATCCAACACCAACGGTAACCGATTGCGTATCAACCTGCCAACCGAAATCGGTAGCAGCTTGCTGAGAAACCTTCAGTTCGTAACTTCCTGCGGTTGCATCTTTGTAAAGGACATTGCGAGAGCTACTTCCTGCTGGAATTGTTAGTTGCGCCGGGCTACTTTGCCAGGTAGCCCCGTTGTCAAATGAGAATTGACCGGTCGATGACGTGGTGCGTGCATATACAGAAGTGCTACTTGAAACAGGGATTGGTACTCCGTTTACATCCTGGGTTTGAATAGAAATCACCCCTGATGTTTGGTCAAGCGGGAAGCTCTGAGCTGGCGTGATAAACTTCAGCTGAGCAATCGCGCCGCTCGCTGGCGCGTTAACGAGAATGTTTTCTTGTACACCCGTAATAACCGCGTCGGTTGTGTCGGTAACAGTTACATCCCAGGTGCCAGTCGTTCCCATAGTCACACCATTGATGAATGTTTTTCGGCCACGGTCAGTTGCAGTAAAGGTGTAATCGGTAGGCAATGTGGCCGCTCCATCATCGCTAGTGAAGTGAATCGTGCCTCGATAATCTGCTTGAGGCGCACCCGTGTAATCTACAGACTGCACGGTGACGCTACTTGGAGTGCCCACTTGTGTTGGGTTACTGATACCCGTTACCAACATCTTGTAACGAGAATTGATTGTTACTTGCTGGCTGATTGATGTGTTGAGTGCATCCGAAACAGTGATCGTTGGCGTACCCGATGTTGAATCTCGGTAATAGAAGGTTGCCGTCGACTGGCCAGCCGGAACGATCACAGAATCGTACTCCCAACCGCCATCACTACCGCCAAGTGCACGAGCGAAGAAGCCGGTGTCGGAGTTACTGCTCAATGATAAAACGGTATTTTCGGTTGAAACGACGGGCTTACCTTCCGCATCGAGCATTTGAACCGTAAATTCACCCGGTTCGGTCGCCATGAGTGTGCGCTGCTCATTTGTAAATTCATACTCTTCTGGAAGGTAAGTAAATGCATTGGCAAAGAGCGCATCTTCACTGTAATCGCCTCCCACAACAATCGATACCTTACCCGGTGCATGAGCTGGAGCGGTAAAGCTGAGCGTCGTATTGTTAACATATGCGACGTTTTGCGCAGCTACACCGTCAACCGTTACATCATACCAACTACCTCCGCCCGTTCGATTAACAAACCCTGAACCGGTAATAGTAACGGTTGAGCCACCTGACATTTTTTTGTATTGCGGCGAGACGCTTGTGATTGTTGGCGAAGGAAGCTTATAGATGTATCCGTTTTGAAGTGTATTCGTCTGGTTGAATTCATCTGAAACCGATACCGCAACCTCACCAGGGGTAGCACTCGCAGGCACTGTCACGAGTAGTGTCGTTGGATTTACATACGTAACTGCCGCAGCGGCGTTTGCAAACTTAACAGCAGTATTATTTGTAAAATTCGTTCCCGAAATATATACCGTATCACCGCCAGCAATTGATCCATTTGCCGGTGACACGCTTGTAATAGTCGGCCCGTCAACGTATTCATAGGCACCTTGTAGAGTGTACGTTTGCCCATCGGTATTTGTGACTGTCAGATTAGCAGATCCTGCTTGTCCCGGTGGAGTAACTGCTTGGATTGTTGTACTGTTGAGCTGATTGCTCGCAGTAAGTCCTGCATTATTTAGGCTGAATATACTACCGGTCGCACCAGTTAACATACTAGTACTCGTTACGAGCACCGGCGTCGATTGAGTCGCAGGGCTAGCACCGTTCCCTAACTTTCCGTACGATCCTGTGCCCCAGGCATAGAGAACGCTATCGGTATCCTGAGTAATAATGTGCGTACCACCAGCTGAAATAGTTTTAAGTACCTTACCCGCAAGTGTACCTTGACCGTTTATTTTTACAGGGAGGGTCCTGCTTGTAGCGGTCGTACCATCGCCCATTTGGCCATACCTGCCATCACCCCAGGTATATAATTCATTATCAGCAGTCAGGGCAACCGAGCTACTAAAGAGGGTTGTAGCAGCAATTTTCGTAACCTTTTTACCACTAAGCGAACCATTCACTTTGACTGGAAGTGTTTGCGTAGTAGTGTTTCCAGTTCCAATTTGACCCTGGTCATTACTGCCCCATGCATACAATTCTCCATCTCCGGTTGTAGCCATGACATGTCCTACGCCAGCCGCTATATCGACAAACGCTTTTCCGCTTTGAGACACTGCCGTTGGTTGTGTTAATAGAGCAGAAGCAGTGCCGTTTCCAGCAATACCCGTTCCCCATACATATGCCTGTCCGCTTGCAGTAAGCGCCGACGCTACGTAGTATCCTGCCGAGATTGTTGCAATTGATTCGCCATACATAGCAGATGAAGGTGCAACGGCAACGGGATAATTTTTACTAGTTTGGGTTCCATCACCAAGCTCACCACTCGTATTTGAACCCCATGAATACACACGACCATCATCCGCAAGAGCAAGGGTATAATTATTAGCTGATGCTATTTTGAGAATCTTCTTACCCGCTAAAACGCCCGTCATATCAACCCGTACGGGCACAGAGCTGTTTACCGATTGGGCGTTTCCCAACTGACCATATAGCCCTCCACCCCATGCGTAAAGCTGACCATCGCTATCCAAGGCAACAGTATGCGTGGCACCAAGACTTATTGCTACAAGCCTCTTATTGGCTAGCACGCCGTCAGTTTTAACCGCAACCGGAACGGTTGAGTTTGCAAGAGTTCCAGTTCCTAATTGACCCTGGTTATTGTACCCCCAACAGTACGCCTTACCAGAACCAGAGGTAATCGCACACGAATGATCAGCGCCTGCACCTGTAATGAACTGTGCTTTAGAGAAGCTCTGACCTTGTATCGTTACGGTTTGGCCACCACTCACAGGCCCGCGGCTTGGCGTAATACTCGTGACTACAGGAGGTGTTTCACGATACGTAAATGCGCTCGTTAGCGTTGATGACTGACCTAGCGTGTCGGTGACTACGACATCATAACTGCCCGCATTATGAACTGGAGTTGTGACAGTAATAGTCGTTGCGGTCTGACTAGTTACCGTCGCGGCAGACCCGCCAATCGTCACTGTTGAACCAGAACTAAAGTTAGATCCTGTGATTGTTACCGTATCCCCACCCGTTACGTAGCCGCTTGCTGGAGCAATACTAGTTGCTGAAGGTGGTGCAATATATTCGTAAGCATTTGCAAGTGTTATATCACTAAAGCCAGGACCTTGAGCTACGATCGATACCTTACCGGCAGCATGCGCTGGAGCTACATATGTGAGAGATGTCTCGAGCGCGCTTGTAATAGGGGCCGAGCTACCATCGATAAGCAAACTCGTAACTACCGATTCAGCAGACATACTAGCTTTTGAAACGAGTACTGGTTGCGACGCAGTTGCTGTCGAGTTATTACCCACTTGTCCATATGTGTTAGCACCCCAGCCATACGCGCTACCGTCATACGCAACACCCACCGTCGTAGTTGCAAAAGGACCACCGTTAATAGAAGAGAATGCAATATTTGTTGCCGCTATATTCGGAACATTGCGCTGGGTTTGCGTACCATCACCAAGTTGTCCTGACGAATTATCTCCCCACGAGTACGTGCCGCCTTGTGAATCTATAGCAAATGACGTGTTCTCGCCCGTTGCGACATGTGCAATTGTTTTACCCGCAAGCGCACCCGTTACATCAACAGCTACAGGAGAGGATTGGGTCGCACCAGAACCTTCACCCAGTTGCCCAAGATTATTACGACCCCATGCATACACCTTGCCATTACTATCGAGTGCAAGGGTGTGCGTACCTCCAGCCGAAATCGCGGTAATAACTTTACCATTTAGAGCACCCGTTGTAACAACTGCAACAGGTACACCATACTGTGTAGTATTGCCGTTGCCGAGCTGGCCAGTTGTATTTAATCCCCATGAGTATACTTTTCCGTCTGAATCCAAGACGGTGTTGTGCGACGCTCCAGCGCTAATTGCTGTGATTGTTTTACCGTTTATAGCTCCGCTCGAAGTTACAGCCACTGGTACCAGTGAGGTAGCCGTCGAGTTATTACCAAGTTGCCCACTTGAGCCCAAGCCCCACGCGTACATTTTACCGTCAGCATCAAGCACGAGCGCGTGGTACGCACCCGCGGCAATCTTCTTAATAGTTTTTCCTGACAGAACTCCAGACGTAGTTACTGCAACTGGGACAGTACTCTGCGCACCCGAGTTATTACCAAGTTGCCCACTTGAGCCCAAGCCCCATGCATATACTTTTCCATCAGCGTCCAACGCAAGTGAAAAATCACGTCCAGCTGCAATCGCTACAATCGTCTTACCAGCCATAACCCCGGACACATCAACAGCTACAGGAGTAGAGCTATTCGCTATATCCCCATTACCTAACCGTCCATTTGTTCCATATCCCCAACAATAAACTGTTCCCCGACTCGTTAGTCCACAGCTGTGAGTACCACCTGTAGCTACTTGAGTAAATCGAACTGAAGCTGTCATACCGGCGCCGTTTACTGTAACCGTATTACCACCCGTTGACGGGCCAGAAGCAGGAGTTACATTCGTTAACGTTGGTTGAGTTGCTTGAGTATATGTAAACGCCCTACCCAGCCGCGCAAACTGCCCATCGACATTTCGCACCATTACGTTTACAGTGCCGGCGCCAAGACCAGTTGGCACTGTAGCCTGTAGTGTGGTGCTGTTAATAAACGTCGCAGTTGCTATTGTATCGTTAAATAATACTGCCGTATCAGCTCGGAATCCTGTTCCTGAAATAGTAACCGTATCACCCCCGGCTATACTGGCGCTATTTGGCGTGATGCTTGTTGCGGTTGGTGCTGGAATATATTCGTACTGCCCTTGGTTCGTTGCAGATGCAAAAAAAGGTGAGCTTAACGCTACGGGTACAAATCCAGCGCTGTGTGCCGGGGTAATAACAGTAGCTGACGAGTCTGAAGGTACTATTGCATTTGCCGTAGCAATTCCGTCGAAAGTTAAGGTAAATGGCAGCGCTATGCTTGTAGTTGAAACGACAGGGATTAAGCTGTTTAAATTACTTCCATTACCCAGCTGACCATTCGTACCAGCACCCCACGCATACAGAGAATTGTCACTTCCTACGGCAAGGGTTCCGTAATAACCAGCTGCAATTTTAGTAATTGTTTTACCCGCAAGCGCACCGTAACTACCAATAGCTATAGGATAAATTGCCTGAGTAGTCGTATTATTTCCCAATTGACCATTATTGTTGTATCCCCATGCTGATACCTGACCGTCTGAATCAAGAGCAATCGACGAATTCAACATGCCCGCTTCAACCGCTATAACTTTTTTTCCTGATAGCGCAGACGCGCCTATTGCAAGCACCTCTACTGGGACTTGGCTCGTTGCAGCCCCACTGTTTATACCGAGCTGTCCTGAGTTATTACGACCCCAGGCGTACACTTTCCCATCGATATCAAGTGCAAGTGTGTGTTCGCCACCAGCTGAAATACCAATAAGCCTCTTACCTGCTAATACACCTGAAGCGGTTACCGTAACGGGCACGTTTGTAGTGGTTGTAGAATTATTACCGAGCTGACCATAGTCATTGGTGCCCCAACCATATGCAATACCGTCACTATCGATAGCAGTTGAATGGGAATTGCCTGCCGAAATAGCAACAATTCGCTTACCAGCAAGTACACCAGTTGTGCTGACTGCTACGGGAACGGTACTCTGTACAGCACTACCATTACCTAAGCGCCCTTGGTTGATACCCCAAGCATAAACCTTACCATCAGAGTCAAGCGCAAGCGTATGACTGCCACCTGCCGAAATAGCAACAATTCGCTTACCAGCAAGTACACCAGTTGTATCTACAGCCACAGGTGCGTTGCGTTGTGTCGTAGACCCGTCTCCAAGTTGGCCGTTCGTATTAACGCCCCAAGCATAAACCTTTCCATCTGAATCAAGCGCCACAGCATGACTTACTCCAGCCGAAATACTAATAATAGACTTACCCGCGAGTACGCCGGTCATATCAACTAAAGAAGGGGTGGGGCTATTCGCTGTCTGTCCATTACCAAGAGCGCCAACTCCACCATACCCCCAACAATATACCTTACTGTCAGCAACACCACAGGAATAACTTGCTCCCATACCTATTTTTGTAAATACAAGATTTTGTGAAAATCCACTTCCTGAAAGTGTAACTGTCTGACCGCCGATAGTTGGTCCAATGCGTGGAGTAATTGAGTTCACGACTGGAGTCGCACGTAAATAACGCAAAGAAGTTTCAGATACCCCAACTTGATCATCATCATTTTTAACAGATACTGCAATGAGCCCTGTCTGCGAAGTTGCCATCGACGCAACTTGGAGGGTTGTGCTGTTAATATACGTCGCTGTAGTGTACGGACCATTACCAAGCTTTACCTGTGCACCCGGCCTAAAATTCTCGCCTGTAATTGTAATAATGTCACCGCCCGTGCCGTATAGCTCATTTGGTGAGGTACTATAGATGCTCGGCTGGGACGCATAGGTATAAGCCAAAGTTGACGTCGCACTATCAACTGCTGTCGCCGAAAGGCTTACATCAACCGCTCCGACAGCATGAGCAGGAGTAATAACATTCACAGCGTTACTCGTTATTGAAGTTACTTGCGCCGATGTGCCACCAAAGGTTACCGACAGATCAAGCGGAATGATAAGTTGAGTCGCTACAGGCACTCGTGATGCTGTTGTGGTGCCATCGCCAAGCTGACCTACATTGTTGTAGCCCCATGCATACACTACCCCATTATTGTCTAACGCTAGTGAGAAAAGTCCACTAGCCGATACTTTTTTAATCACCTTTCCAGATAAAACTCCCGTGTTATTTACTAGGACCGGTGTAGTACGATTCGTTAAACTATTGTCACCAAGCTGACCCTGATTATTGACACCCCAGGAGTAGACGACACCATTAGAATCTGCGGCAAGGGCATAGCTACCAGAAGCCTGTGAAGAGATGCTGCTTATAACTTTTCCAGAAAGTACACCGTTGCTAGTAACAGCGACGGGGTTACTGTTCGTAGTTGCAGTACCACCATTACCCATTTGGCCAAGAGCCCCCGCACCCCAGGCGTACACTTTCCCCTCGGTATCAAGAGCATACGAAATTGCATTACCGGCCGCAACCATTTGGATATTTTTTCCAGAAAGCACGCCCGTCGTTGTAACAGCAACAGGACTACTGTTTGTTGACGTTAAAGTCCCGTTTCCTATCTGACCATTCGAGCCTCCACCCCACGCATAGACCTTTCCGTCTGTATCAATAGCAACAGCATGAGTAGACCCCATTGCGATAGCTTTAATTGTCTTTCCAGCCAACACACCCGAAGTATTTACCGCAACCGGGGCGTTCCTTGTGGTAGTAGAGCCATCACCCAGTTGCCCATTTCCATTATTTCCCCAGCCGTACAGGAAGCCATCACTTGTAAGCACGAGGCTCGTACTTGCACCTACGGCGACTGTTACTACTTTCTTTCCAGCCAGCACGCCTGTCATATCAACTGGGGTTGGAGTAAGTGAAGCTGCCGTCGTACCATTTCCGAGACGACCATTACCTGCACCCCAGGCATATACTTTACCGTCGCTATCAACAGCAACGACATGACTATCTCCAGCAGCAACAGAAACTATTGTCTTCCCAGCCAATACTCCCGTCATATCAACCGGCGTAGGAATAGCAGAATTTACCGTTGTGCCATTACCCAATTGACCTGTATTATTACCGCCCCACCCATACAATTTTCCGTCATAGGTAATACCAATACTGAAGGTATCGCTCGCAATAACGTCTTTAAACCGGAGTGTTTTTTGGAAGTTGCTACCCGCAATAGACACAGCCCGTCCGCCATATAAAGGCCCGACAGAAGGTGTGATTGAACTAATAACCGGCGCTGTTTTTCGATACGTAAATGAAGCCTCTGCATACTGTCCGTCCGTATTTGAGACTCGGAGTTTTACATCTCCCACCGAAAAGGCGACTGGAGTCGTGGCGGTAATAACCGTGTCACTCTGAATCACAACATTTTGCGCTGCGACACCTCCAACCGTTACCGTTGCGCCCGGCAAGAAACCTGATCCGCTCACAGTCAGTGCATCACCACCAGTGTTGTAAGCACTGGCAGGCACTACACCTGTAATCGTTGGGGCATCTGCCGCAAACACACTCGATCCACCCACTACAATCAACACACTCAAGCTTGCCGCAAGGGCAAGCAGGGCACGCTTTATAAAGCGCTGTAGAAAGTGGGGATAAGTATTAGTATGGTTCACAGATTGCTCAATATATTTTTCTTGTTGCTCAGACCTTCCGAATAGTCGTGAATTTCAGCAGTAGCTTAATTGGTTATTGATTATTTAGTCGTTCAAGGTTCGCCTTTGCAGCGGCATTATCATTGTTCTTAGCAAGAATCGCTTCATAAGTTTGCTTGGCATTATCAATTTGGTCCGCCTGTTCGTAGGCAATTCCGAGAAGAAGACGTAGTTGCTCGTTGTCTGGAAGGTTCTTGAGGCCTTCTTTGTAGGTTGCAATAGCCGCGTCGCTATTGTTTTGTGTATAGAGTTGAAGATTAGCGAGATTTACGTAGGTGTTAATTGAAGTTTTGTTAATTTCGATTGATTTGCGGTACGATTCTACAGCTTTATTTGCGTTATTAAGGTCGCGGTAGATATTACCAAGGTTGTTGTAAGCAATCGCGTCTTTGTCATTAATCTTAACTGCTGCTTGGTATTCGTCGCGAGCTTTTTCTAAATCTCCAGTTGCATACAGCGCTACAGCATAATTTTTGCGAGCTGATGCATCATTTGGCTTATCTTTAGCTGCCCGCTCAAGCTCAGGGAGTCGACGCTGGTATTCAGCGGATACTTCCCCTGACGAAACACGTCGCGATGTACCGCTCTGTTGTGCGATGAGCCACCATACGAGGCCGGCTAGCGCCGCAATAATAACAAGCGCAATAATAATACTTAATTTCCTACGAGATCTAATTGCCCTACCTAAGTCTGTTAGAGCATTCCTAATTTTTCCCACAATATTCCTCCAATTGAATGTTTTCATTATAGGGGAAAACCGGCCTTACGTCGAGTGGTGATTATGCTTTTTACTATAAACAATATATCTAAAAATGCGCTGTATGTAGACTGAAAAATAAAAAGCCCGGCATCATACCGGGCCGAGCTTTTTATACATAAGTTATGCGGTTTGTAAATCGTGCGTACCTTCAGCGAATTCTTCCACCATCTTTTCACAAAATGCCGGAAGGTCATTAGGGTTACGGCTTGTTACAAGCCCCTGATCAACTACCACTTCCTCATCAACCCAAATCGCTCCCGCATTCTTAAGGTCGGTTTGCAGACTAGGCCACGATGTAACGGTGCGGCCACGAACAACGTCAGCCTCAACGAGCAACCACGGACCATGACAAATTGCCGCCACTGGCTTATGAAGCTCGAAGAAATTTCGTACGAAAGAAACAGCCGTTTCATTCGTACGCATTTTGTCTGGATTGCCAACACCTCCTGGAATAACAAGGCCATCAAATTCATCAGCTGTTACTTGTTCGACGATTTGGTCAACCGGTACTTCTGTACCATTCTTCCCTTTAATACTCCCTGTCTTATTAGAAACGAGCGTAATTTCTGCCCCGGCATCCTTTAGAGATTCGAGTGGCTGCGAAAGCTCGCTATCCTCGAACTCGTCAGTCGCAATAACCGCAATATGCTTACCTTCTAATTGCATAGCTGCTCCTTTCAATTAAGTAATGGCTGATCAACTCGATCTTTTTTATCGTATGACAACCAGCTGAAAGATCGCTTTAAGATTTGAGCGGTGGAGTAAGCTTTCCATTTAAGTAGGCGTGATACAACACCCCCACCAACAGCACTCCAGCCACGCTAAATGCGACACTTGCGACGATACCATTTCCACCTTCTTGCCCTTGCTGTATACCAATCGCTACGATTCCCCACACACTCGCAAGCACTAGTTCACGCACGTTGCGCGTAAACATCAGCCATAACAATCCACCCATCATCCCAACAAGAATACCACTCGCAATTAACGGAGTGGTCTCAATTCCAAGCTTATCGGCCCAGCTTGCTGCATTCACAATAGTCGCAACCGTCACCCATCCCGCATAAATGAGGAGAGGCCACCACACGCAGGCAATTATTGTAATCGGCGTATCATCAAGCGCAATGCGAAGCCGCTTTATAAGTACGTGGAGCGATACAGCAAGAAGTACGATAATCAGCAGTGACAATCCCACCATCTCATTTACGAATACATACGTCCATAGCCCATTACAAATATTTGCGATAACAAAAAATGGGCCAATTTTTTGCGGCAGGTCATTTTCCGAACGAGGCCTTAACAGGTCTCTAGCTTGATAAACTACAAACACAATAAGCATCACGTAAATAAGCGACCAAATCGAAAATGCGTAACCGGCAGGGGTTAAGAATGTCGCATATTTATTTGAAATTTCATTTATAGACGACAGGCCAATAAGTTGTGTGCCCACTAAATAATTTGCAACCAAAGCGAAAATGAGTGATAAGATATTTGCTGCTTGCCAAGTTCGTTTCATTGCGCCGACCTAGGGCCCCGTAGGACGTGTACTAGGCCGAGTCGGGGTGGTAGAATTCCCAGTGCTTCCATTTCCGTTTGCAACAGTACACCCGGTCGCATCCACAACTGCGCCCGACGGAGTATTAGCACACTGGTCAATTGCGTCAGCGACACCGTCTTTGTCGGTATCAACGATAGCAGGTGTATCTTCATCCTCATCTTCCTTAACCGGGCAGCCCGTATCATCTACCTCGGTACCAGCAGGGGTATCGGCACACTTGTCTTTATCATCTACTACACCGTCACCGTCAGAATCTTTTGGAGGCTCTGGCACTTCACATGTACCCGATGGAACTGTTCCTTTCATAAAGTATTCCTGGTATACACCTTCGGTACCACCACCAACCGCACGAAGGCCATTACTTCGACAAATACTAATCCGCTCAACACCTGAAGGCGCCGTAAATGGCTGGTTTGCTTGACCCTTGAGCCCGGCGAGTATCGTGCTGCGCCATATTGGTCCTGCCATGCTTGAACCACCGTTGTTCATAGCTGTATTGTCGTTATTCCCAACCCATACACCTACAGCCAGTTGCTTGGCGTATCCAATCGTCCATGCATCACGCGCTTCATCGGTTGTACCCGTTTTTACCGCTACGTCATATCCATTTGTGTTAAGGCTGCTACCAAATATTGGCGCCCGGGCGCTTTCATCATTAAGAATGTCTGAAATCAAGAACGATGCTTGCTCGCCCATCACCTCTTTCGATGACCTATTTCCACTCGTGAAGATTTGCTTTTCAAACTTATCATCAATCTTAGTAATAGTCGTAAGGCTATACTGGTCACCACCATTAGCAAATGCGGCATAAGCATTGGTCATTTCTGTGAGCTTCGCCTCTCCAGAACCAAGCGCGAGTGAAAGACCATAGTCAGTTGAGTTACTGATTGTACTTAGCCCGAGGCGCTTTAATGCCTCCACTGAAGTACTTACACCGAGTTTTTGCATCACTTCTACCGAAGGAATGTTCAGTGATTGGGAAAGGGCATTGCGAACGGTAATATCACCTCTAAAACGACGGTCGGCGTTTTGTGGTTGATAGCCGCCAAAATTAGTTGGCTGGTCTTTCATAATTGTCGCTGGAGTAATAACGCTTCGCTGTAAAGCCTCAGTGTAATAAAGCGGTTTGATACTCGAACCTGGTTGGCGAGGGGTCGTTGCCATATTCACCTTACCAAAATCTTCATTATCATAGTCAGCACTTCCCACTAAGGCGCGTAGCTCCCCCGTTGTCGGATCAATCGCAACCACCGCGGCATTTGAACCACCATTACGTTGGATAAAGCCAATTTGCGCATCTACCGCCGAGTTCGCAGCCTTCTGTAAGGTCGAATCGAGCGTTGTGGTAACCCTAAAACCAGAACGCGTTACGTATTCTTCACCGTATTTATCGTAAAGTTCACTCAAGACCATTTCAGCAAAGTGCGGCGCTGTGCCATTTACCCCTTCATCCTGAGGTGCATAGGCGAGCGTTTCAGCTTTTGCAGCATCAGCCTCAGCTTGAGTAATAGCCTTATTATCTACCATGCGCCCAAGCACGGTGCCTTGTCGCTCCTTAGCATACTCTGGGTTACCGGAAATCGGTGAGTACGCCGACGGCGCCGGAAGAACCCCAATCAGCATCGTACTTTCAGCCAGTGTTAAATCGGCCGCAGACTTACCAAAGTACGTCTCAGCTGCCGCACCAATACCGAAGGCCCCTTCACCGTAGTAAACCGAGTTAAGGTACAGATCAAGAATCTCATCCTTGCTGTAATTTTGCTCAATCGCCATAGCGATAACTAATTCCTGATACTTACGAAGGAAGGTTTGATTATTAGAAAGCAATGTATTTTTTGCAAGCTGCTGAGTAAGGGTCGAACCTCCGTACGCCGTCGCATCACCGCTTAACAAGTTAGCATATAGTGCACCAACAATACTGATGATTGAGAATCCACCGTGCTCGTAGAAGTTTTTATCTTCTGCTGAGATTAGTGCTTTTTCGGCAAAATCAGAAATTTGATCAAGCGGAAGGCGCTCACCCCTATCGGCGGTTCCGAAGCTGTAAAAGCTTTCACCGTCTTTATCGAGCAACACGACACCCGTATTGTTATAGTTCATTAAACGATCAGGGTCGGAAATAGCGCTCGCAAAGTAAATATACGTAAACAGAGGTGTTAAGATAAGAAAAGCTAAAATCGGTGTTCCAATAACAGCCACCTTTTTAGGCTTGCTGAGCTTTTTAAACCAGCGCCAGCGACTGGCAAAGAACGCTACGACAGGGCCATGTTTTTTAGTAGGTTTTTTAGCAACCTGAGCAACGTGCTTTTTAGGGGTGTATGACTTGATACGAGTGTATTTTGACATATATTCTTACCTATTATACCGCATCATCTCGCTTCTTCGAGCTGGACTAATAAATAACCGTCCACACCAGGACGGTTATTTAACTATGCGATAGAAATTCTTAGCCGAGAACTCTATCTTGTTTGACAAGTTTATTACCCAGGTGCGAGGTAATAGGTAGTTCAATATACCATTCGTCAATGTTAAGTGCCTGGAAGTAGCGCTGTTTCATTGAAGGCTTTTTACGCTTCGTTTGTTCAACTTCCGTTACCTTACTGTGATGACGTGTCCGTGACATATTAACTTACCCTTTCTTTTTTGAAAAATCCGACGATATCTTCCCACATGTAACCTCGCAGGGCTGTGTTTACATGTGTTGCTGTTTGATCACGCAATTCAGGAAATTCGGCAATTTTTCGGTCCATGAACTCTTTAATGCGGACGTCTACTGTATGTGCTTGATGCTTCATATTTATCCCTCCACTCACTTGCTTATTGATCTAAACATAACTATAGCCGTTACGCTTTTATAGACATGTGGGTATAATTACGAAATTTATGTGATAATTTTCACCGTTTTACGGTGGTATACTAAGAGATATGTCCTCACCGACCGAGAAAATCCGACCTTACTCTCAGATCCGCGCCTATAAAAAGGGTGCGAATATCTTCTTTCAAGGTGAAGCGCCTCGTCGTGGAGTGATGGTTGCTGATGGAGTTGTTCGGTCATATACCATTACGACATCGGGTGAAGAACGTACGGTCGCCTTCTTTACAAAAGATGATATCTTGCCGCTCTCCTGGTTAATGGAAACTACTACTACTTCGCTCTTTTATTACGAAGCGGTTTCAGACGTGCGAACACTTCAGTTTAGCCGTGAAGATTTTAAAGAACACGTCTTGAACGATCCCAAAACACTCCTCTCACTTTTTAATACCATTACGACCGACCAAACAGCCGCCATGCTTCGTATCAACGGCCTAGCTCAGTCTCGCGCCGAAGAAAAAGTTGCCTTCACCCTTTACTACCTCGTCTTCCGCTACGGCTTCCAAGCAAATGGCGACACACTTCATACGATTGGCATTACACTTCGTCACAATATGCTTGCTGGGCTCGTTGGGTTAAGCCGAGAGAGTACCACCAAGATTTTACGCGGACTACAAAAACACGGCATTATTGAATACAGCAAGGGAGCTTATAGGGTAAATAAAGACTTGCTTGAAAGTCACATCGGCGAAGATGCGTTTCGCGATGTTATTGTCTAAAAACCTAAGAAAGAATCGTACGAACGATTCGAATAAGCTCTTTTGGAGCCGCTCGCGCCTTTAGTACGTAGCGATGCGCACCAAGCGAATATGCTTGATCAATTTCGTTTTTAGCGTCGTAATTAGAGAACACGACAATTTCCGTATTTGGGTGCATCGACGGATTATACTTCTTAAGAAACTCTATCCCGTCCATTACAGGCATACGGAGGTCCAGGAAAATAACTCCAGGATCACCTTGTCGTTCAATAAGATCAAGTGCTGCTTGGCCATTTTCAGCAGCCTTAACGTCGAGCCCTTCTGACTGAAGGATCATGACATACGCATCGCGTAAGTCGGCGTCATCTTCAACAATGAGAACGGAGTTTTTATTCATACCGTTTATTTACTATACACGGTTTTATAGGTATTATTGTGAATTATTTCACACTCGAAAGTTCTAAGATAAATTTAGATCCTTGCGGATTATTTTGTTCGTAAAGTAAATCTCCGCCGTGCATTCGAGCAACCGTTTGCGCCCAATAAAGTCCAAGCCCGGTGCCACCCACTTCAGTTGATAATTTATTTTCAATACGTGAAAACTTTTTAAATAATCGCTCCGGGTATTTAATACCTACGCCTTCGTCGACAATACTTACCCGAATTGTTGTAGATGTTTGCTCGACTGTAGCGGTTGTTACACCCCCCGCTTCCGAATACTTTCGTGCATTTTCGAGAAGATTATCAATTACCATACGAAGCGCATTCTCATCGACATGCGCATAAATATGCTCTGTAATAGCAGTGGTAATGTGCTGATCCGCCTGAGTAAATGAAGGCGTAAAATCATCGACTGCATCTTGAACGAGCTGACTTATATTTGCATCTTTCAAAACCAACTTCATTGCGCCAGCGTCAACCTGGGCCACTTTCAATAGATCGTTAATAATAGCAAGTTGACGCTCATTACTTTCATAGGCCTTATGCAGAAAAGCCCGCTGTTTTTCGCTTATTTCACCGCCAATACCATCAAGCACCATGGCGACATATTGCTTCACCGTAGTCGCCGGTGTACGCAGTTGATGCGAAGCGATAGAAATAAACTCATCCTTCATCCGGTTAAGCTCCATGAGCTGATCCAGCTTTTGTCGTTCTTGTTCCTTACGGCCGAGGGCATAGTAAAGGGTACGCGAAAGAATGTCACTGGTGAGATTTTTCTTAACTAAATAATCGGAAGCTGCTAAATTTAATGACTTTCGTTCAATTGCTTGGTCACCTACGCCAGTCAAAAGAATAAATGGCTCATTTCTCTCGTGAGCTTGTACTTCTTTTAACACATCAAGTCCCGTAAGAGCGTCGAGGCGATAATCAATCAAGTAAGCATCGTGTCGATGCTCTTGTATCTTTTCAATTCCCTTTTCGCTTGAATCAACCCATTCAAGTTCACTGTCGATCCCCTTCATTGAAGCAAATAAATGCTTGATGATGAGGTAATCTTCCTCGTCATCATCAACTAGCAGGACTTTTACTGTATCGTGTGAATTATTTTGCATTTTCCTTTGGCAATTCAACGATTTCAAACCAGTAACGGCCCAGTGACGTCATCACTTCGAGCAGGTTAGTAAAGGTAACTGGTTTTGTAATAAATGAGTTTACACCAAGCTGATACGTACGATAGACGTCTTCTTCTGCTTTTGATGTAGTAAATACAACAACCGGAATGTTACGTAACTCTTCGTGCTCCTTAATTTCCTTAAGAGCTTCGCGACCGTCTTTACGTGGCATGTTAAGATCTAAAAGAATAATTCCCGGGCGAAGCGTTTCGACATTTTCATATTCTCCGCGACCCATTAAGTAATCGATGAGCTCCTCGCCATCTTTTACCCGAACAAGTGTATTTAAAAGCTTGCTTTGTTTGAGTGCTTTTTGAGTGAGCAAAAAATCGTCATCATCGTCATCCGCCATGAGGATAACTACTGGTTCTTTTGTCATGCGGGCGTATCCTCTTCTTCAATTGGCAACGTAATATTAAAGCTTGTTCCGATACCTAACTGACTTTCTATACTAATTGTACCACCATATCTATCCACAATTTTCTTACAAACCGCCAGGCCAATCCCCGTTCCTTCAAATGCCTGTTTGGTATTAAGTCGCTGGAAAACGGCAAAAATTCTTTCTTTATGCCGCTCTTCAATACCAATGCCGTTATCTGCGACAACGATGGTATTACCTTCATCGGTTTTCTTAGCAGACACTGTAACAACAGGTGGACGATCTGCTGGATGGAATTTCAAGCCATTTGAAATAAGAT
This sequence comes from uncultured Candidatus Saccharibacteria bacterium, assembly GCA_963517285.1. Taxonomy (GTDB): domain Bacteria; phylum Patescibacteriota; class Saccharimonadia; order Saccharimonadales; family Saccharimonadaceae; genus Microsaccharimonas. Next base: position 208,941 of record CAUQDN010000002.1, on the reverse strand, counting down.
TTTGGAATAGTTGTCGCATATGCGTTTCATCCGCTAATACTGTTGGTAGGCCTGGTTCAACATTCACTGTTCCGTTTTCTTTCTCAATACGTCCTTGTAAATCGGAAATAGCAGTTTGTACAACTTCATTTAAATCAACCTGCTTGGGAACAGATGGCTTAGTAGTGACCCGGGAGAACGTGAGCAGGTCTTCAATCAGGGCACTCATACGCTGTGCAGACCCCTGAATACGAGATAGGTATTCGTAACCGTCACCGAGCTTATCGCCATATTCTTCGACCAATAAGTCACCGAACGCTTGAATCTTTCGAAGTGGCTCTTGAAGGTCGTGTGAAGACACGTAGGCAAATTCTTCAAGCTCTTTATTACTACGCTGAAGTTCGTCGCCGTATTCTCGAAGTTTCCGCTCAATACGCTGTCGCTTCTTAATTTCTTTGCGGAGCCCTTCGTTCGTCAGGCGTAACTGTGAAGTTCGCTCAGCAACGCGGGATTCAAGTCGCTCCTTCTCCTCTTTCAAAGCTTCTTCAAGCTGCTTTCGCATTTCAATTTCTTTCATAGAGTCGTCGATGTCGGTACAGGTTCCATACCATTTCACGATTTTGCCATTTTCGTCGCGGAACGGCAGTGCCCGGCCCACTACCCATCGGTAAGAATCAGTCGCTTTATTATAAAGACGGTATTTAATTTCATATGGTTCGCCCGTTTTAAGTGAGTGTTCCCATACCTTCCAAGCTCGCGCCTGGTCACCTTTGTAAAATAAGGTATTCCATCCATCGCCATCAACCGTACCCTCTTTTGTACCAGTATATTCGTACCACTGCTTGTTGTAGTATTCATGATAGCCATCCGGACGAGTAATCCAAACGAGCTGTGGCATTGTATCAGCCATAAAGCGTAACCGTTGCTCACTAAGTTGCAGCTCAGCCTCAGCCTTCTTACGTGAAGAAATATCAATCATCACCCCAGGGAAGTGTATTGGATTGCCCTGCGCATCACGCTCAACTCGCCCTCTGGCAATGACCCATCGAACATTGCCATCACTGTCGACTGTACGATATTCAGATTCAAACGACGTACCGGATTCGAGAGTGTGTTGAATAACGCTCCCTACAGCCTCGATGTCCTCTTCGTATATTGCGTTTAAAAAGGTTTCAAGCGGAAGCCCAAGAAGCGCCTTTTCAGACGGTACGCCAAATAGCGTCGCCAACCCCTTATCGCCTGTCACGATATTCTTTTTAATATCCCACGACCACGAACCAATTAACCCAGCAGATAATGCATCTTCAAGTTTTAAATTGGCAAGTTTGAGCTGTTCATTTGATGCTACCAGATCAGTGACATCGGCTGTTGATTGGACGATTGCTGTACATTCGCCATTTTCGATATAGGGATAGTGTGTCGCTTGCCAATACCGAACTTGTAGATCTCCTGATTCGTCGGCGATATCATAACGAATAATGCCCGTGCTATCTGGCTGCTTGAACTTTAAGACTTTTTCAAATGACTCTTGTAACTCACCCTTGCCGGTCTTGAGTGCCCGTTCTGAAGTATCAGGAAATACCTCAAACATACCTTTGCCAATAATTTCTTCTGACGTCTTGCCCGTTACCTGAAAATACGGTTCACTCGCGGCAATCATCGTAAAGACTGGTGCATCGGCTTTAAGCACCACATACCGTTCAGGCAGCGTTTGAAATAAAGACTTATAATTAATTACATCTTTCATCCTGTCTCCCTAAGCTATTTTCTGAACAATTCCAGCTACAATAAATCCTTGATCGTTTCGCTCAACAACTTTACCCTTATCATGAAACGTTATATACGAAGCATCTTTTGCTTTAATGCGATACGTCACTTCGTAGTACTCGGCGCGGCCTTCATAATGATCGGTCATCGCTTTCATTGACGCATCATAATCTTCAGGGTGAATAAGGTCCGTAAAGTGCGTAAAATGTACGAACTCTTCTTTGTCGTATCCAAGCATGTCGGTTTTATGTTTGGAAAACCGCAGCGCTCCCGAAGGAAATTCGAGTTCCCACCACGCCATATCAGCCGCAACTAACGCGTCTTCAACATGCTCGAGTGATGTACGAATACCTTCCTGCATAGGTTAATAATATAATTGTTTTCACGATTGCGCTAATTTATTTTTCTATTGACCCGTATACTAGACTGTATGACTCAAGATATATTACTGGCTATTTGGTTTCTCCTTCCGGCTGCAGCAGCGAACGCCATTCCCGTATTTGCCGCTGCAACTCCCGGGCTTAAAAAGTTCGACGCACCAATTGATGGCGGAAAAACATGGCACGGGCATCCTATACTTGGCCCTCATAAGACATGGCGCGGTATCATTGCTGGAATTATAGTCGCAACACTCGTACTGTGGCTTCAACAGCTGGCTGTAGCGCATTTTGAATGGGCGCAGTTTATCGCAGGTAACGTAAACTACACTATGCTTCCCACCCTACTACTTGGCCCGCTCTTTGCGATTGGAGCACTTGGTGGTGATGCATTGGAAAGCTTCTTTAAACGCCAGCTGAATATTGAATCCGGGCGCAGCTGGGTGCCTTTTGATCAACTCGATTACATTATCGGAAGTGTTGTTGTGTCCTTGTTTTTCGCTATCCTTACGCCGATGCAATATGTCTGGATTTTCATTGTTTGGTTTTTAATGCACTTACTCGCAACATTCATCGGCTACAAGTTAGGTCTTAAAAAAGATCCGATTTAATCTCGACCCGTTGCGTATTGCCAGAACGCATAGAGCCCTAGCGCTAAGGAAAGAGTGGTGACGACATAAACAAAAATAGTCAGTGCAAACGGAGTTCCGAGCGCTTTTAGGATTAACAGCCCGGCAATTCCTACCCAAACTAAAGCCATGCTTAGTTTCCCTGGACGAGTTGGATGAACGCCAATGCCCCTTTGTCGTTTATAAAAAATAACCAATGGAATAAGTACTTGCGGCAACAATAAGGCGGCAATAGTCCACCAATCGGCTACGTTCACTACAAACAACACTACTATCGTCGCAAACGTTCCAATTTTATCGGCCACCGCATCAACAATCTCACCGGTTGGCGATTTTGTTTTAGTCGCTTCAGCAACGAGCCCATCGGCAATATCAAGCAAACGACCAGCGACAATAACAAACATCCCAAGCCAATAGTGAGCCTCGAGAATAAGCGCGATTCCATAAAAGACTAACGCCAAACCAACAATTGAAATAATGTTAGCTGGGGTAATAATACCCTTCGAAAACGCTGCTATTTTTTGAGCGAATGTATACGAAGCAGGCTCAATCGAGGCCCAATCCGGTTTTCCGGTGGTACGATGAAGATTCACTATTTACCCTGACGCGTTTCTTTTACCTTACGAAACACCCAGAACTTCAGCCAAACATAGTTCCATCCAGTAAGGAATAGTGAGATAACGAGTTGAGAAATGTACGGCAAGATACCGAGCCCGTTGAGCCAGTTGAGAACAAAGATATTCATAATAACGTTCGTTGCCATAAGAATCGCAAATCGAACAAGCTCACCACTCGTTTTACGTTTACCCGTATCGGTAAATACCCATTGCTTGTTGAGTGCAAAGTAAATTACATAGCTCGAACCGACCGTAATAGCCGTCTCCCAAAACGTCAAATCAGCCGCACCAGGACCTAAGAGGAAGAACAGAAGATACTGCCAGCCGAACTGAATACCTCCCGCCAAGTTGTAGCGAATAAATTCAAATAAATTCTGGTGCTTTGATGATTTCTTTTTTGTTTGAGTAGCCATAATGTCTTTATAGTACACCCATAAAGCTTATGACTAAAGCTAATCTGAAAGATTTAAATGATTTGTTAATGCAGCATAGGTACTATCAATGTCGTCTTTTACCGATTCAATTCGTACAGCACCGCTTCTCATTGCGAGCGTTGCCTGCATTTGGTCATAAAGCTCTTCAATAACTGGAATATCAGCTTCCGTCACAGGTGGAGCGCCCGCCTCACCCCAAGTTCCGCGCTCCAATATTCGTGCCGTCGCCTCATCTTTTGGCGCCATGAGCACGAATTCATAAAATACAGCACCATGCTGGCGTGCGATTTCTTCAAGCGCCGCTCCGTCTTCACTATTAATAAGCAGTTGCGGCACAATGACGTCATAACCAGCCGACAAATGCTGGGCAATAACACCTTTTAAAAGTGCAAAAGACAGTAGTCGCCCCTCCTCTTCATGCATCAGCCATTGCCCCATATTAGAAATGAACTCATCCGTACTTGCCAGTAGACTTAACGGATGGTCCTCAATGTAACGGTGTGCGATGGTAGTTTTACCGATACCGGCAGGGCCGTTGATTATAATAAGATTTGGCATATTCATAGCAAATACTATATCAACTCCGGCGAGTGCCCTGAAGTCGCGCCACGACGATTAATCGCTTGTCATAGGTATCTGATTTTTGATTGTAATTTCCCTCACAAGTTATAAGGTGTAGCTCATTGGTAATTTCAGGGTTATCTTTAAATAAAGCAGCGCCACTCTGTTCAATGCTATACGTCGCAACCGAAACAATTTCGAAGTTGCGCCACGATAAATCGCCCATCTGAATTTCAATTGTGTCGCCCGTTTTCGTGTTTTTTAGGTTGGCAAAAACCCCTGGACTATAGCGGCCGCCGACATGGCCATTAATAATACTGAGGCCCGGTTCACCCGGAGTTACCCCATTTACATACCACCCCGTAAAGTGAACGTTGGTTGGCGTTGCCATTTCATTCGCCTTAGTTACCCCTACCTGCTGAATATAGGTTTCTACTCCAATAGAAGGAATCTTGATGGCTCTTGGGTACTGAGCCGGTACGGTGTACTCCTGAGTCATGTCCGGCTTCTTTTCGCTTGGTGTAGCTGAATCGTCAGTCACAACAACCGGTTCCGGAACAGCTGCCCCCTCATTCTTCACAGAAACATAATCCATTACTCCAACGATACCGACCGCCAAAAGGATCCCACCAAAAATAAGGCCGAACCCCAGAGTTAGGCGTCGTTTTCGAAAAAAATGTCTATTTTTTGATAGCATCCACCACCCTTATAAAAACAACCTTCTTGTCCTTTAAAAATATCTTTTTCACTTTATACCCATACGCTTCGAGCTCTTTTTTATAGTTCAAAAACGAATGGTCGAGTGGAAACCCAAGAATTTTATTAATAGCATCAAACGTCAATTCAAATTCTGGCTCTTCTTTTTGTTGGACATAATTCCAAAGTGGATCGTATTTACTCATATAGCAACATATACTCCAAATGAGACAACTATACTATGACCTGCATCACCAAGAGTTATCGGTTCTTTCGAATCAAACGAAACGCACTATACAGCAGTGCCACGATACCCACTACACCGGCAATTAAGCTCGGTACTAGAAGTTCAGATTTTACACCGGTATTTGGAACACCGACAGGTGCGGCCGGAGTAGCAACCTGCTCTACAATTGGGGCTGGAGGGTTAATTGGGTCATTACCACCTTCTGCGAGCACTCCAAGTTGCTCTGGCGTAAGGTCGGTATCATAGACGCGAACATCATCAATTAAGCCGCTAAATAATGCAGCGCCATCATATCCGTAGCCAATTCGAGCGTTTGGATTAGATGTTAAGGCGCCAACACCCGTAACACCACTTCCATCGAGCTGCGCGTCAACATATAAATTAACCTGGCCCGTCGTGTTGTTTCGAGTCACACAAACATTGTGCCAGACATTATCGTTAATCGGTGTTGTTCCATTTACTTGCGCATCAAATAATCCGCCGCCGTTCACATCATCGCCACCATTGCCAAACATCAAACGGCCACCATTACCAACGCCAAAGCCAAAATCGTAATCAACTCCACCCGTTTCAGAGTCCATAATTGGCGCAGATGTCCAGTGATCAACACCACCACCCGTACTGGTAGTTTTTACCCATGCGCAAATCGTAAAGTCAGTACTAGCTGGTCGATCAATAGTAAAGTAGTTTGTTCCATCAAAACTCGCACTGCGCGGATTAGTAAACGTAACCGGTGCAACATCTGTCGATGGAATCGGGTCACCGGTCGGCATAGCATCATTGCCACCGAGTGAGTCCACTGCAACAGAACCGGCAACCGTTTCGTCAAACTTCCACTGGTTGAGAAGTTGGCCAGGCGCAGCATGCGCAGGGCTTGCAAAATACATACCTAGAGTTAAAAGACCAGCAATAGCGAGAGCAGGTATACCTACCCTAACCCTGTTTACCCTATATGTCTTTGTTTTCATACCGAAGATATCTCGTTTCTAACGATATTTTACACTATTAAGCACAAGCGAGTAAACTAGCAGTCTGCAGGTGACCTAAAGAGTTTCCGACTTGCCATTAAATTCTGTTACAACCCAAGGGTGCGGATTACAATCCGAAAAGCGAATCACTTGAGGCGTAATAGCGATATGTGTCTGACCAGGCTCATCCTTAAACGGCAAAGACTCAGGTCTTTGGGCATAATGTTCATCAGAATATTCTGCAGCAAATGCTGCTTCAGCAAGCTTACGTGCGATGCCTTGAATCTGAACTGTATATCTTTCAGAACTATCTGTTACCGTTACAGCAACACGATTATCGTTTTCAATGTTTTGAGCTTTGCGTGAGTCTTCGCTCGTGCCAATAATCAGTTCACCAGACTCAGCAACAGAAAAAGCTACCGTCGCACCTTGTGGCGCCCCAGTTTCATCAAGTGTTGATAGCGTACAGAGGATTTGACCGCGCAGAAAGTGGTTCACTTCTTCACGAGTGGGCTGCCAGCCTGGTTGGGATTCATGCAAGTTTTGAGTCTTCATAGAGGTATACTACCCGGCATTTGTACAGTCTGTAAAGTTAGACGTTACCCTTCGTCAGTAAATCCAAATAGGCCATTTAGTGAGTCGTCATCAAGCTCTTTCCTAAACGCCCGAGCACCCGCCTCAACACTTAACGAGTCGGCCGCATTAACAGCCAGGCGCGTAAGGGTCTCGTCGTCAGTTTGCGTTGTGTTTTCACTTGCATGAGATGCAAATTGATTATCAAGAATATCCGGCATAGCTGACCCGGCACCGAGGCGAATCAAACGAGCTAGGCGCTCCGCTTGCTCTGCATGAACCGTTAAACGGGCCTGCTGATACCGATCGAGGCGTATAAAATCAAGGAGAGTTCGAGCATCTTCACTATCAAGCGTCGCTTCTGACTGAAGCACCATGAATGCTAAATTCGCAAGCGACGCACTCACCGCCTCATATTCTTCGCGAGTCTCCGAAAGAATTACAAATCGCTCAGTCTTTTCACCAGTAGCGTACTGCTCCGGCTCACCAATAGAAGAAAGTTTATCTGGAAATTGCATGTACGAACTATACCACTATTTACATTCAATGCAAATATTATATAGTATACTAGTTATGCTTGATCGACTCGATCGTACCATCTTTAATCGTTATCACTATTCCACACTTCGCCGCCAACTCTGGATCGTGGGTCACAATAATTAATGTTGCACCTTTGATCTTGTTGTAGCTAAATAGTAGGTTTTCAATTGTTTCACTCGTTGCGCTGTCGAGGTTTCCTGTTGGTTCGTCGGCAAATATGATTTGTGGATTATTCACGATTGCCCTTGCAATCGCGAGTCGCTGCTTCTGGCCACCTGATAAATCACGCGCCTTGTTGTTAGCTTTGTCGATAAGCTCCACGGCTTCAAGCGCCTTAGCAATGCGGCGCTTTCGTTTACTACGTGGCACCCTTGCGATTTCAAGCGGCAAGCTCACGTTATCAGCCGCTGTTTCATTAGCCGTCACAAAGAAGCTTTGGAAGATAAAGCCAATTTTACTTGCGCGAAAACGATCAATTGCCTTTTCCTTCAGTTGCAAAATATCCTGTCCATCAACGATCACCTCGCCCCGTTGCGGTCGATCGAGCCCGCTTAATGCGTGCATCAGCGTACTCTTCCCACTTCCCGATTTACCAAGAATGGCAACACTGGCTCCGTCTGGAATCACAAGATTAATATCATTCAGCGCAGTAAATGTATTCTGCTTTTTTCCATACGTCTTCGTAAGATGTTTTACTTCAATCATAATTATTTCCTTATTCAGTCCTTAACGCTTCAATTGGGTCTAGTTTGGCTGCTTTTCGAGAAGGGAAGTATCCTGACAATACAGAGATTACCATTAGCCCCACGATAAGACCGAGGCTTGCGAGCCAGTCCATACGGAGCAGTCGTGTACCAGCTTCAAGGTTAAGCACTTCGGCAATAACCGGATTAAGGAGCGTCACTAGAAAGGCGATAAACACGCCGATGACTCCTCCGAAGAGTCCAACCCACGCCGCTTCATAACGGAACAGGCGCGCAATATCACGACGACCAGCACCAACCGCTTTCATTAACCCAATCTGCTGAGTACGCTCTAATACCGAAATGTACTGGGTGTTGATAATTCCGAATACGGAGGCGATAACCGCGAGTGCACCAAACCCAACCAATCCCCACTGCGCAATATTAATAACTTGAAGCAACTGCTCTCGTTGATCTTCAAGACTGTATACCTCATAGTTTTGTTCAGTAATCGATTGTTGCAGTTTAGCGATGTCAGTCCCTTGTTTTGCCAGCACCACGAGCCCAAAATATCGTTCAGTAGTAAGCTCGCCTTGTTGATACTTGTAAATCACTTGACTATCTTCGGCTGAAATACGAAGCGCCTCAGTGTAGTAAAGGTTCGTGTCTCTCTGACGGTCTACAGCTGCAATAGTAAACTTAAAATCACGTGAGGCACCGGTTGGCAGACTATCTTTATCGTACTGAGGAATATTTATAAAAACAGTCTTATTAATTGCTTCCTCAGCAGAGCTAAATCCGAACGATTCAAGATACCCCTCTGGCATAATAAGCTGCCCTGCACTCACCATATTATTATCAAGCGAACCTGCAGCCAGGTCGATCTTTGTGCGGTCTACCTTTACAGAGATTGGCGCTACTAACTTCTTTTGCCCTTCGCCACGTGTTGCATATTCGGGGGTAATGTTAAGCATTGGTGAAATTGATTGCACACCCTCTAAGGTGCGAAGTGATTTGATATCTCGCTCGGTTAACAATCCTTCATCGTGCGCGGTAGGGTCTTCTGCTTCAACGCCATACTCTGGCAACCCTTCAGGCTCTTTCTCAACCTCTGATTTCGCATAGACGCTGAGACTCAGCGCATCACCACTCGACTGTACCATTTCATTTGTGTAAGCTCGGCCGCCGTTACCAGCTGCAATCGCGACCGTAATAGTCGTTGCACCCACAGCAATAGCCAGCGCGGTTAAAATTGTCCGAGCCTTTGACTCGCGAAGGTTGCGCCCAGCGCGCATGAATATGTCAGATATGTTCATTAGTAATCCTGTTGCTTATTAGGTTATTCGTTATATATGCTGAGTCGCATACTTATTCATAACATAGTTCTATGTTATACATAGTACCTTATAAAGTCAAGTCTATAGGAGACACTCAGTATTATCGTCATATAAAACGACCCGCACAGTTTATTGGTGCGGGTCGGAAAAGTGGAGTTGAATAAGAGGATTAAACAGTCGTACGACGGCGGCCAGTTAATGCTTTTACAATCGCAAGCAAGATAACTGAACCGAGGATTGCAGTAATGAATCCCCCAATGCTGAAGATTTCAGGATCAGCGTTTAGGAGCAAGTTTACTACCCATCCACCAATAAGAGCACCGATAATACCAACAACGATATTAAGGCCTACGCCCATAGAGGCATCCGTCTTCATAATCTTTGAAGCTATCCAGCCAGCCAGTCCACCAACTACGATCCACGCAATGATATTTAACAACATATCTGTATTCCTTTCGTTATGTTATGTATGCACTTTAACGGTTTCGAAATGAAGTAGCTGTGAAAAATATCACTGAACGTAACATTTAGTATTATTGGATTTCTGAAGTGTTTTGCAGCGTAAGCAGCTCATCAACAACTTGCAAAGAAGCTTCCTCTACAAGCTGATCGCTCAACCCATTACCAAGGTGAATAAACCCGGTTGGTATCCGACCTTTTGGTCGTTCGGTATCTGAGGCAAGAATGCGGTACATTAATTCGTTACAAATAAACGATCCGGCATCACTGCTAAATTTCGTTGGTATATCAGCCTCTTGAAGGCGCGAATATAGCGCATCAAGCGGTAATGTAGAATCTAACGTACTTTTGCCGTCACTATCGATTCGGCCCGCCCTACGCACGCCGTTGTTATCTGGAGTTAAGACGTTGAGCTGAATGTTCCGTGCTTTTCGTTCCAATCGTACTTTACTGCCCGCTGAAATGCCAAACATCACTACGGCTACGGGGTCAATATCCTTAATCGCTTCTTTCATTTGCTCAGCTGCAATATCCCGGGCAACAGGAAGAACGATTGTCTCGACTAACTCGCCATATTTTTCGGCAATAGCAGGAAGTGCAATTTCACTTGAAACATTCGGACGCTTTAAATACCCAAATCTATCAAAGCCGGAGACAAGGATTTTACTTTGTTTAGCTGGAGTATGTTCTGACATATTTGTTTTAGTGCTTAGTCTGAATATATATTAACACTAATGCTTATTTTTGTCAATGGTACGCTCACCTAGGTGAATGTCTTCTATTTTACGGCTAGTTTGATAAGGACCACCATCACTCCAAGGCCCATCTGTAAAAGACTATATCCGATGAGTCCCCATGCGGTACTCTTCAACTTACGACCCGACATAAGAGAAAAGAAGAAAAGAGACAGAAGAAGGGAGATAATACCAAATAGTAGCGCGGTTTTTAATTCGATAACTCCGGTCATCGATACGAGAATGAAAAAGATAGGCGCCACGGCGGGTATAAGTAATCCAGAGGCTGCTTCTTTTGATTCGCCAAAGTGCAACTCCGCCGCTTGTTGATGCACAATTTGATAAGACATCCGTGCCGCAATGATCGTTGCGAGCCACAAAGCAGCGACCGTACCAACAATCACCCAAATGACACCCCATGCGCTATGCGTCTCGGTATGTTGCCAAAGCACCACGATAACCGCGAGGAGCGAAATTGTTGAGTAAATACGTTCTCTTAATGTTTCGGCAAATTGTCGGCGCTGCTCGTTCGTGACGCCTGCTCTAGTTTTTTTCGTCATCTTCCCCATTATAACCCCCGTTTCTGCTTTTCCTCGAAGGCCACCAAACCTTATCGCCAATATCATAGAACAACGCAGGCACAAGGAGTGACCTGACGACAAACGTATCCAGTAGCACACCAAAGGCAACAATAAACGCAAGTTGAGCTAAGAAGAGGATTGGAATAATACCGAGTGCAGCAAAGGTCGCTGCCAACACGATACCGGCTGACGTAATAACGCCTCCTGTCTTTCCTAGACTGTGAAGTACCGCTGCTCGAGTGCCGTACCTTTTCGCCTCTTCCCTTGTACGAGTAATGAGGAAGATATTGTAATCAACGCCCAGTGCCACAAGGAATACGAAGCCAAAGAGCGGCACGGTAGCATCAGCGCCGGGGAAGTTAAAGATATTATTAAACACAAGTGCTGAAATACCTATTGTCGCAGCAAAGCTTAGCACAACCGTGCCAATTAATAAGAGCGGCGCAACGAGCGAACGAAGCAAAATCGCAAGAATGATAAAGATCATCACTAAAATCAAAGGAACAATCTTAAACAAGTCACTAATCGCCGTATCGCTTGTATCTAATGCAATAGCGGTCGTGCCACCAATCAGCGCATCACTCACCTTATTTTCCAGGTCGCTTCGAAGCGTCTTAATAGCCGACTCTGCCTCGAGTGAATAAGGGTTTTCTTCGAGCGTGACACTAAGGAGTATCTTGCCATCCACGACCTTAGCGGTTGTTAAATCAGTCGATTGTCCACGATCGCTATACACCGATATCGATGCAACGCTTTTGCTTGCTCGAAGCACATCAAGAGCTGTTTCGAGCGAATCGGTCGGCACTGACACAAGTGTAGGAGCACCCGAGCCCGCATCAAAGTGCCGTTCAATCGCTTTTTGGCCATCCGCTGAATTAGATTGCGTCAGCACTAAATCGGTCTGTGAGACACCGTTCGCCTTGAGCTGTAGCAACCCGAGAGAACATACCGCCAATACAATAACCGTTACAATCCAGATTTGCCGCGGCTTTGCAGCAACAAGCTTTCCAACTCGCTTCCATACTCCGGTTAGCTCTTCTTCCCCTGTTTTGATAGCAACAGTTTTACGAGCTGCTTGCTGCTTAAACTTTGCTGGCCAGAACGCAACCTTACCAAACATCACCAAAAGCGCAGGCAAGAACGTCAACGTTGCGATGAGCGAGAATGCGATACCCGTTGCAGCAATTGGACCTAGGCTTCTGTTTGAGTTGAGGTCTGAGAACAATAGACAAAGCAACGCGATAATAACCGTCGCAGCAGAAGCAAGAATCGGCTCAAAAGAACCCTTCAGTCCTTGTTTAATCGCTTCCCACTTATTTCGAGTCTGCTCAAACGCTTCTCGATAGCGAGAGACGAGCAGTAATGAATAATCTGTTGCCGCACCAATTACGAGAATCGATAGAATACCCTGGCTTTGCCCATTGAGTTCGATAATTCCATTTTTAGCGAGCAAGAAAACAACAAGAATAGACGCACACAGCGCAAACATCGCGTTGATGAGCACCAATATCGGCAAGAGTACCGACCTGTAAACAAACAACAGAATAATAAATACCGCCGACAACGCAACCACCAGAAGAATACCGTCGATCCCACCAAATGCTTTCGTTAGGTCACTCGTTAAACCGGCTGGACCGGTAACGTAGGCCTGTATGCCTGTCGGAAGGTCTTTTTGAGCGGCGTCACTGAGCTCACTCACAACTGTTTTGAGCTCTGCCTCATTCGAGATAGGGACAATAAACTCGATCGCCTTCATATCCTTAGAAGGTATTGGTCCAATCGCAGACCCCTTAATTCCCTCTACGTCTGAAAGGCGCTTTCCTACCGCCTGGTATGATGCAATTTCAGGGAACGATAGCGCTTTATCAGATTCAAATAAAACTATTGCGGGTATCGCTTCACCGTTTTGATACTTTTGCTGTAATTCTTGAACCTTTGTAGACTCGGCGCTCGAAGGCAAAAAGGCAGCTTGGTTATTTGTTGTAACTGTTGAGATTTTCCCGAACGTTGGGCCACCCAATCCAGCGACACCTACCCACACAATAACGAGCAGGAGCGGTATAAAAATTCGAAGCCATTTGTTTTTAATCATTAGGTTTATTATACAAGTATATGAAGCAAGTTTCCCATAAACTAAATCTATGTAATTTAACTAGAAATCGCTACACTTAATCTCATGGCACTCTACTATAGCAACCTGCTCATTCCTTTTTTAGTTTTACTTCCGAACGTAGTGTATATATGGCTAAAACCTCGCGACCGCGCGCAAGCTATTCAAGTTAACGTTGTTTTCAATATATTTGAAAAAATAGGCCAAGCCGGGTTGGTAATACTACCGTTATTCTTCCCTGTACATATCAACCTAGTGTTAGTTATTCCGGCAACGGTAGCTCTTATTGCCTATTACCTCGTATGGCTTCGATACTTTCGGAAACGTACACTTGAAGCGCTATATGGCCCCGTATACCGCATTCCAACCCCACTCGCACTTCTCCCCGTTATCTTCTTTTTCTTTGTCGCGTTACTGTTTAATGAGACGCTTATATATGTTGCTTGGTTAGTTTTTGCTGTTGGGCATATTGGGGTTAGTGCACGATATGCTGAGGTATTTTCTTAATAGCGTTCTGGATTAATTCATACAATTTTTCTGGATTTTCTTCCGGTATGTAATGGCCGCAATCTTTAATCACAAACGTACTAACATCCTTACAGTGAAATAACTTCTCTAATTGTTTTGCTACCGGTCCGGGCTCTTTTGATCCAAAGTCACTTTCAATAATGAATACTGGCACTTCAAATTCATCACGGTTATTTCTCATAAAGGCACGGTCTTTCCTGTATGCTCGATACAGCCCAAGACCCGCCGTGAGTTGGTTAATCTCTTTGTATGCCACCGCATAGCGTTCGATGTCTTCGCTGGTTATTGCTTTTTTATTACGAGTGAAACGATCAAAGAAAGCTTTTTTGAAATATGCAGCCTCATGAGTATGAATTAGCTTCTCCGGAAGGCGTGGTATGCGATGAAAGGTGAAATGCCACAAGAAAGGGAGTTTCACCATGATATCAGTGTCTGGCGTACCAGGGAGGGGCGCGTCCAATAAAGCAACGCCAGCGATATCATCTTTATAGAGTCGAGCGTAGGTATATACTATTATCCCGCTCATGTCATGTCCAACAATATAGGGACTTGAGATTTCCATAACTGTGCAAAATTCATGAATCATTTCCGCAAGGCTTTGGGCATCGTACTTTTCAAGCGTGTTACTTGAGCGTCCAATACCCGGCAAATCAATTGCAATTACTGTGTAATCGCTCGCCATTAATTGCATTACTTTCCTAAAACTCGACCAGTCTTGCGAGAAACCATGAATGAACAGTATCGTCTTTTTACCTTTTCCTGCTTTAGTATAAAATATCGAACCGCCCTTTATATTAATTGTGTCTAAAGTAAAAATTGAGTTCATCATTTCGCTCATTTTTTAGCACCTCCTTGAAACTGATTACGTTCGATAATTTCAGCAAACTGCTCGAGCTTCACATTTGCCTGTCCTAGCTCGTCGTCTTTTATTAAAGGGGTTACTTGTTCAATCCATGCCGAGTTGAGCCTATTAATTTCACTAATAATACGACGGCCCTTATTGGTTAGCGTGACGAGTTTTGTCCTGTTATCCGTTGGATGCTTTGAGTATTTAATTAACCCTTCACTAACGAGGAGGTCCGCTAACCGCTGGACACTTTGCCTCGCCTGACCCATGTTACGTGCAATCATAGCCACTGTTTGGGGCTGAAACTCTACTTGACCCAAAATATGCCACCGAGCACTACTTTGGCCAGCAGTGATTGCTATAGCGTTTCCACTTTGAATAAGTGCCGCATTAATACGAAAGATTAAAATAGCAAATTGTTCAATTTGATTAGATGGGCTAGGATAGTCGGTCATAGGCGTAGTATAGCTTTTTTGACAGTATACTGTCAAATTTATATCCTTCAAACATAGAAAAAAGTCATACACGAATGTATATGACTTTTTTCTATGGCTCACGTTAGTGGATGATCTTCGCAACGATTTTGAACAGTCAACAGAGGTAGATGTCTCCAGAACTTGCTCCGTCTCTATGCTTGCGAGCTTACTCCCCCCTATATAAATTCTCTGTGAAGAAGGTGCACCCTACCTTCCTTTAAGCTCTTCTCTTCTCTGTACTTAGTGCCTGCGCAAAATTATTTATTTTTTTCAGAAAAATAGTGCGATTCCGTCTAAATAATTAACCTTCGATGTAAATTACTTATTGTCATCGTGATTACCTTGGTATTGTTTGGGTGCTCTTTTAATACAGCCCCATTCAATAAATTATCATCATCCGCGAAACTTACCACAAATCGCTGAGCTTGTAGGGCTTCAGATTCCTTATCTATACCAGTAGCAATCGCCACAAAGAATGCTTTCGCGCCTTCTGAACCATGTTCATTACCGCTTTCGATAGCCCTAAGAGCCAACTGTTTACGACCTATATTATCGTTTACCTCAACATATCTTGCGAGGATTATTGCTAGGCAAACAACGGGGTTTGCACCTTGATTCATTTCCGTGAATTGAACTACTTCACGCAAAGCATGCTTTAGTAACCTAATAGTAATATGCCGTCTATGCGCTCTAATAATGACCTTCGTTGCCTCAACTAACTGTGAAGTCCAGTTCACGTCCGGTTCGAGCTCCCTATAAAGTTTATCGATAGACTCATCGCTAATTGCCGAATTAAAGTAAATCTTTTCGTCATATACTTTCAATGCGGTTTCTAAACCTTTATACGATTCCTCCTGTCTCTCGAAAGATAAAGCAGACTGTGGTGCTATAACTACAAAAGCCTTGGTGTCGGATGACAATCTACCAAGGAAATAGTTCAATGTCTCAAGAAAGATTGTTCCATCATCGGACGATCGGTCGGCATCCTCCACCACAACGACAAGCGGCTTATTTAAGCTCTTGATCTTACTAGCAAGCAAGCTCTCTAATTCAAAAACTCTTCTCAGTGGTCTTTTATTGGTAATGAAACTAAGCTGAAAAAATCTTCCAAGTCCAACTAGCACTAGAACAGGAAAAATTGTAGGCGCTGCATATTTAAAGTACGCCTCCCAAAACTGACCACCGATCCCAATACCGTCTTTAAATCCAAACCAAAAAATTATTGCAAAGATAGTTAGAGCTAACCATACACAAAAAATCCATATACCCAAAAGAATCCATTCACGGCGATTAAGTGCGCTGCCTTCAACTTGATCTGCAATATCGAATTCATCTTTGCCATGCATAAGTTCTGAAGCAACCTTTATTACAAAGGCATCCCATAACTCGTTCCGATTTGAGTATCTCCACATCTCAAACGTTACCCATTTATACGCAGGTGTAAGTTTTTTTACCTCCTTGAGTACCGTGGATTTACCTACACCAAATGGCCCAAGATAGGCAACTATTGCGTGCTTTCTTCTCTTTATAAGCCGAGCGATTCGCTGCTTAACATGTGCAACCTCTTCTTCATATCCAAGAGCTTCGACATCACTAGGTCTTTCGTCGAGTAATCTAGTATTTTTTATCAAACTTACCATGCTTATCACCCCCTCTGTAAGTCAGTGTTTTCATTAGGAGTGTCGGTTACGTCTAAGACATTGTCACTACCAAACCAGTCTTTCGCTTTTGCGAGCACTGCTTGGGTCGGTTCTGGAAAGTATACAACTAGATTATTCCTTGCCCTAGAGCAACATACATAGAACATCTTCCTGGTTCTTTCTATTACTGAAGCAGTCCCGGATTCCTCGAATAAAGACTTAAAGTTATACTGGTTCCATCTGCCGTTATCTAATACAACGAATACATTCTCGTATTCTGCACCTTTAACACTATGTTGTGTTGAAAAGGGGTTGTTGCCTTTTTCGGTGTCGTAGAGATGAATAAATTCTTCATAGGGAACTTCACGCACTCTACGGTATAAGTACTCGCTCCTCTTAATGAAAGAGTTAAACCTATCGTCTTTTTTAACAATACCCGATGTGTCTGCTTTATCAATTACCTCACCGACTGTAAGTTGAGTAGCGGATTTAAGTTCTTCCATTAGCTCCTTTAACCGTGCCTTGTCCGCTACACTACGAATACCAAAATCGGTTATCTCCGAAAATTCATTTATGTCACCAGAAATATACAAATATATGCATGACTGAATTTTAGTGAGATGTTTTATGAGGTCATCCTTTTTGTCTCCTCGATTTTCTTTCTTTTCGCTTCCACCCTCAACTAACTGATCTTTATCAACATACATCTTCATAAGATCACTAAATTGCAGACCCCTAGCCCATTCATATAACTCTGGATTGTCCGTAATAAATTGGATAAAAGGCTTTCCAGTTGATTTGAGCCCTTGGTCTAAGACATCGCCAAAAGTTTTTCCTTCTACATTCGTCTCTAAAGTAGGGTTTTCTTTGACAATATGTCTCAACAGCCGAACATGTGCAATTATCGGATCTTTGTCATAAATTTGAAAAAGACTGTCATATCGCGCGTGCTTCGATATTAAGTTGTGTGTTAAATAAAGTTCTTTCGTTTCTTTAGCGTTACCAAAATCCCACTCTTTGAACACAGGATTTTGGCGAATATCTTCAATCATTACATTCGGATCACTAGAGTAAAGAAATTTGACAGTGCCCTCGACATTATTGTTAACCGGTATCTGTTGCAGTCCATCAAGTCTAATTTTGTTTATAAGTTCAATGACCTTTACCGAACATCTGCGATTACCATCCCTAATAAGCTCTTCGATATCATTTTGTTCAATATAATCAGAAAGCGAACCGACACCTTTATCATAGATTGCTTGCATTGAGTCTCCGAAAAAACCAATGACCAAATCGGAAGGGGTGTATTCAAGGAGTACTTCGATTACTTGTTTTTCCGTGTCTTGGTACTCATCAACAAGTATATAGTCAAACTTGTCGGCAAGGATCTTACCAAGAATCGTATGCTTTTTAAACATATAGTTCGCAACCTTCAATATCTCATCGTGTGAAATAATACCTTTCTCAAGGTCTATCCACTCTTCGTAAGATATAGGTATGCCTTCAAAGTATTTTAAATCGAGAACTTTGTCTCCTTTGTACGTAATGCCCTCACCGCCCTCGCTTGCACTCTTGATTAATTCGACAACTGCAGACTTTAAATCATTCTTGTAGCTTCTGATCGAATCCCATAAAAAATTGTGAATAGTAGATACATCAAGATTATCGAATGCGCAGCGTTCTTTTATTTCGTTTACAGCAACCTTCGTAAAAGTTACACAAGCAACATGAGCGCGAGGTTTCTTATCAAAGATATTATTTAAAGTCTCGACCAAAAGGTAGGTCTTTCCACTCCCCGCACCACCTTGCAGAATAAAGCTCTTCCCGTCATTAATATAGCCCTTGATTTGATCGAGAATTTCGTCAGATGAATCTACTGGTTCGCTAACCATGTTAAGCCCTCTTCTATATACTTCGGCGTGTGCCAGTTAGAGAAATCTTCTTCGCTAAGAAGCAAAATATCAACAGCAAAACCCGGTTTATTTTCTACGCAGTCAATTGCAAGTTCGTACGCATCAGGAAGTGGATTCTCGTCAAATTTATCTACATTTTTCAAACTTGAGAAATTTGCAACATTCTTCTTCAAGAACTCTGTGTTTAAGCTGATAAACGCATCTTCGAAACTACGAGCATGATAGCCTGCTTCTGGGATCTGGAAAGCAAGTCTGACCTGGCCATCTTTCTTCTTCTCCCACACTTCTTTATCCCTATCCTTCGATACAATCTTCTCGTCATCTTTCAGGAGAGTAAGCTGGGCGAGAGCACTCTCGCCTAAGTAGAATCTTACAGAACTATTGCTGGTTTCGGTTCCATCTTTGACGCGGCAAGCGACTTTAACTTTCACGTCCTTACCAGCTTTCGTTTCTCTAGTTTCATCTTTGACGGCATCTACATCAGTAACGATCAGCGTCTTTATCTCCAGAAAATCCAAGAATGACTCAAAGATCTGAGAATTCGCGCCCACATCAACGATTGATATACTCTGGGCGAGTAAAGGCACATAATCCTTTTCTCCCTTATGCGATAAGTCTATCTTTTTTATCATGGCCGGCAGTAAGATACGCTCAGTATCACCTTCGATGAAAATAATTTTATCTGCAAAGAATAACTCTGACTTGTGGAGGGTCAGGTACTGTTTAAGAAACTTAAAAGCTCGCTTGTCATCATCGGTTGCCGTTTTCTTCAGTTGAAGCTTAGACAAGTTTTTAACAATTACATTTCCTTCATCCGGAACTCTAAGAAAGTACTTAATATCATCAAAATCAGCTTGAGAAGTTATGTGTGCCGAGTGTGTGGACATTACGGTTTGTAAGTTATCGAGCGACTTCTTTTGTTCAGCGAGTAAGGATTTTACATTCTTAATGAACGTGTATTGCATCTGTGGATGAGTATGAGCTTCAGGCTCTTCGATAATTAGCAGATTTATATCTGCAGGATCTTCGGTCGGCAAATATGTTTTCTTAAATGAATCGAAAATAATGTGAAGCTTAAAAAGAATCGCGAACAGATTCATATAACCCAGACCATTGTGATCCTCCGGAAGCTCTTCCTCTTTATCGTCATAGACCACAGAAGAATTATCTTTGAGTAAAGAAATAGCATCCAAAGTCGATTTTATCTTAACACTTGAATCATTCGTAAATGCCTTAATACTGCCGACCACATCTTTAAATGCTTCTTCGTAACCTTTTGTAAGCTCTTCATCCGCCTGAATAAGAGCATCCTGTAAGCCAATCCTGTCAGTTGCATTAGGGTCGTCCGAGTTCTTGAAATAGTCATGAGAGAGCTTTGACAGCGCGCTATTACTCTTTTTGAACTCACCTGATTCGGCACCATTAGCGACTCCACGCTTAGCGTTAATCGTTTGAAGATTGATAATTTTCTTTACCTCATCAAATCGAAGAACTTTGAAGGCCTCTTCATCATTAGGATCTACAGCCCGAACGATAGTCTTGAAATACTTGAAATGGTTTCGCTCCAAAAAATACAGGATATCCTTGGTGTGTTCGTGTTGTTCCATATACTTCTTAAAATCTTTGAGAAGTAGTAAGGATTCTTCTTTTTCGAGCAGGTATTCAAAAGAAAGCTTAAAAATGTTTTCCTTAGGATTCAGATTGAGAATTGGCACATTACGAAGGTTATCGGCTTCACTGTACTCAATGAAGATATCCAAGGTAATCTTTATCTCTGAGCTATCTTGAGAACCTTTCTCTAGTTCTATAAAATTCTTTCGAAGAGGAATACAGAAGTCGTTGTAGCTGAATTTCCCTTCTTTAAGTATGAACTTTTCAAGTACTGAAACAAGCGATGTCTTGCCTGTATTATTTTTTCCGACCACTAAAGAAAAATCTTCTCGCAAATCAATCGAGAAGTCTTTTAATAGCCTGTAGTTTTTGACCTCTATTTTAGTTATCAGCATTCTAACCTCGTTCAAAGATAAAGTTTATACTAATAATACAAGAGATGGGCTATCAATAGAAAGTATAAGCACTAAAGATTTACTTAATTATTGAATCTAGATCGATCTTCCACGATTACCTTCAGTGTATCTCGTGCGATCACCTCTAAATCTAAAATTAATTGTTGAAGTTCTTCGTCTTCCAGACCGGCACCCACTTTTTTATCTAGGATCTTGCGAGCTTGACGGTGATTTACTGAGGTGGAAATACAAAAAGCCATTCGAAATGATGGCTTTTTGTACTGAAATGAATTCTTGGCTCCGGCGGCTGGATTCGAACCAGCGACCTCGATGTTAACAGCATCTTGCGCTACCGCTGCGCCACGCCGGAATACTTGAGATATTATACCGCCCAGACCAGAGGTAGTCAAGCGTGTCGTTTGATTATGTCGGCGAGCTTGGCGCGCATGGCTTCGTAGGCGCCGTCAAAGCCCAGAACTTTAAGCGCACCAATCAACACATAGAGTTCGTCAAGTTTTTGCCCGCTTGGGTCGCTATTGTACTGGCTGAATCGATCTTCCACCGCTTCAACTAACCATTTTTCTTTCGCTGCACTTCCAGCGGTTGCTGAGGCGGGGCCAGATCCTGGCTTATAGTCTGAAGAAACTACCTCAAGAGATCGAGCAGAGTTATCACGTTTTCGTAAGTAACCTTTTGAAATCAAGCCATCAATATGCACTGCTACCGTCGAGACAGACTTATATCCTAGGCCATTCATTACTTCACGATAACTCGGCCCGTAACCGTGCTCTTTAATAAAGCCGTCGACGAATAAAAGCAGTTCTTGCTGACGTTTGGTTGATCGCTCGGTCATAACTTCGACTCCTTTTTCACCGCTTTCTTACGTGCGCTTTTTACAGCTACCGCTGGCACAGCAAGCGCAACTGCAGCCAATCCCCACCATACAATCGATACCGTATCATCAACCCAAACCGGCAAGAATAACCCGGCAATCGCAATCCCTACTCCAGAGGCAAATACACTTAACGCCAACCATTCAGCCCGACGACGCCACAGCGCAACAAGTACAAAATATGAAGTCGCTAGGAACAGCCCAAGCCCAAGCCACCCTGTTTCATGCGCGACAAATAAATACTGGTTCTCAATGATAATCGGGTCGTCACTGAGTAGGGAAGCCGAGCCAGTACTGCCAATTCCTCCACCTAATGGCTGGGCGATCATGCGCCGCGTGCCATCAACCAACGATTCGGCGTGGCCGTCATTAGAGTTCACATCATTTCCCTCGTGGGGATCTTCATGCAAGATAACCTGCGAAACGAACTGCGTATCTTGAAATACGACCAACCCTCCACCCAATAGTAGCGCGACAGCACCAAAGCTAATCCACGTAGCTTTCGTAATTTTTCGCCTATAAGCAACTACCACGACAATCACCGCGGCTGCTGCGGCCGCTACCGCTGCACTTCGTGAATAACTCGTCCATAACGCCACTACCGAACCAACACCTAACACCCAAAGAAGTACTTTTTCGTTTCGCTTCAGTGCTCGTGGCGCCTTTAATGCTAAAGCCAAAACTACCGCCAGTACGATTGATGCATAAATACCCAGTGGGTTAGGGCCGCGCAACGTACTATTAATGCGCACGTAACTTTCATTCTGGTCAACTGTTAAGTACGGCATGATTGTTGATTCGTTATACCCGATATATTTAAGGATGTCGTTTGGCAAGACGGTAGCTTGTAATACTGCGAACACAACCACAACAAATGCACCACCTAGACCTGTCCATAAAAACAGGCGATAGAGCTGAGGGTATAGTCGTAACGCTACATATACAAGCACAAAGAAAAGTAGGTAGCGTAAGTTAATAAACAGCGCCGCAACAGTCGCGTCAAACCCGGTATAAAATACCGGAATTAATAAGATATTCAGTGCCGCAAACCCAGCTATTAAGTAGATAATCTTAGAATGAATAATCGCCCATTGCTTTTTCGTTGTCAACAGAACAACACATACCAAAAGCGCCACCCCTAGTAAAATCTCTTTCCAAGATTTAATGACTAATGAGTAATCAGGCCAGAGTGTCGAGAGGCCTACAGAGAGCGGCGCGTGTAAGACGATCCCGCCAAATACGACAAGTAGGAGCCCGACATATACCTTATCAAGAATGGAAAGTTTGTTCCCCATAACCTCTAGTGTACCGTATACCCCGCTTCGTAGTACAATAAGAGAACTTATGACCCGTCGAAATTCAAAACTTTACAGCTTCATTCTGATGCTGGTTGACGCCCTGGTCCTCATCGCCGCCTTCGTGCTCGCCTACATCGCTCGTGTCCAATACGACCCTCGTCCGCTCCTTCATAATATTTATGCCTACGACTATCTCTTCGCATTCCTCTTAATTGTGCCGTTTTGGATCGCTGTCTTTGCGCTCGTCGGACTCTACAAACAATCAACCTATAATCGCCGCTTAATTGAATGGGGCAAAATCGCAATTGGCGTATTCATCGGTATTCTTCTTGTTATCGGTTGGGAATACGTCAGCGAGAAAGAACTCTTCCCTGCTCGTCTGGTCGCAGCTTATGCCTTGGTTGGTTCATTTATCTTAATCGTCATTGAAAGAGAAGTGCTGCGCGGTATTCGCAGCCTGAGCTTTAGGTTTGGTAAGGGGATTCGCCGCGTGCTTCTTATTGGATCGTCTGATGTTGTAACTGATCTCGCCCACCAACTTGCCGATACTAAGCGCAGTGGTCACAAGATCGTTGCCGTAGCGGGGCCTAAAAAGTTTATCGGCGATATCCCCCACGCGCTCCACTTCTCGAGCCCTGAACTCGCCCTCAAGGAAATTGACGAACTCGCCATTTCAACCATCCTCCAAACTGACCTATACGAGGATCCGGCTCGCAACCAAAAGATTTTAAGTGCCGCTCAATCACGTCATATCGATTACAGTTTTATTCCAGGTGAATCCGAATTCTATTCAGGTAAAAACACCGTTGATGTATTCCTTGGTTATCCTATGATTACTGTTTACCAAACACCGCTTGTAGGGTGGGGTTCAATTGTAAAACGAATCTTCGACTTCATCGTTAGCCTTATCGCCAGCCTCATTCTCTTGCCGTTTTTCTTTATCATTTTCGTCATAAAGAAGATCGTCGACCGCGGACCGGCCTTTTACATTAGTCGTCGCTTGAGCCGTTTCTCACAGCCTGTTGGAATGATTAAATTCCGTAGTATGGGTGCTCAGTATGGTTCAAAAGATGCTGCTGATGAATTCCGTGAAATGGGTCGTGATGATTTAGCTGAAGAATATGAAAAAAATCGTAAGGTTGATAATGACCCACGTATTACCCGTTTCGGTAAGTTCCTACGCGCTACTTCAATCGATGAATTGCCACAAATCTTTAACGTGCTAAAAGGTGACATTAGTCTCGTAGGACCTCGCCCTATTCTTCCACAAGAAGTAAAACTCGCACGAGGTCGCACCGCCCTGCTCCACAGCGTGAAGTCTGGTATGACCGGGTTGTGGCAGGTTTCTGGTCGCAGTTCACTCAGCTTTGAAGAACGCATCGAGCTTGAACTCTTCTACGCTCAAAACTGGACATTTTGGCTCGATATTAAAATTTTATTTAAGACTGTTTGGGTAGTATTAAAGGGTAGGGGAGCAAAGTAGGGAAATGGCCCAATCGCTGCATAAGGCACCGAAAGTAGCAATCGTCCACGACTGGCTCACTAATATGGGTGGGGCAGAACCATTAGTATTGGAAATCCACAAACTATTCCCTAACGCCCCAATTTATACATCAGTCTACGATGCTGAAAAAATGACAGCATTTAAAGATATTGACGTTCGCACAACCGAGCTTCAAACAAAGCTTCCCGCCAAGCTCCGCTACAAACACGTCCTTTGGCCTACCCTACGCGCCAAAGCCTTCCGAAAACTTGATTTATCTGAATTTGATATTATTATATCTAGTTCAAGCGCCGAGGCTAAATCGGTTCGTAAGACTCGCCCAGGCCAAGTGCATATCGCCTATATTCACACCCCTACCCGCTACTACTGGAGCCATTATGAAGAGTTTCGTAAGGAATTTAACTTTGGCCCACTCACCCCTTTTATTCGTCCGTTTATTCCCTATTTTGTAAAGAAAATGCGTAAGCTCGACCTTGAGTCTACTAAGGATATCGATGTTTTTATCGCTAATTCTACTGTTACTCAGCAGCGTATTAAACAGTATTACAACAAGCCAAGTACCGTTATTTATCCGCCGGTTGAAGTAGCAAAATTCACCCCTCCACCTAAAGGCGAACGAAGTGGCTATGTAGTCTGGGGTCGTCATGTTCCCTACAAGCGTTTTGACCTGGCTATACAAGCCGCGAATGAATTAAAGGTGCCTTTAACCATCGCTAGCACTGGGCCCGACACAGAGCGTCTTAAATCACTTGCTGGGCCAACCGTTAAGTTCGTGGGGCGTGTCAGTGATGAGGAACTCGTCAAACTCGCCCAAAGCGCCAAAGCTTTCCTGTTTCCTAATGAAGAAGATTTCGGCATCTCAGCCGTTGAAGCACTTGCTGCAGGTACCCCTGTTATTGCCTACAAAAAGGGCGGTGCACTCGACATCGTTCAAGACGGCGAAACCGGCGTATTCTTTGAAAAACAAAGCGTCGACAGTTTAGTCGACGCGATGAAACGATTTGAAACGATGGACTTCTTACCCGCTACCCTTCATCGAAAAGCTAAGCGATTCGATAAAGGGTTCTTTGCGACTAAGATGCGCAAGATTGTCGACGATTATTCAGCGTCGTGAACAAAAATCTTCAAAGATCCGTCAGTAAGAGTTGCTGCAGTTGCTAACTGATAAGCCACACCAGCGTAAATAGCCGCTTCTGTGTCTTCAGTCTCTACCGCAGCATTTGCGAGTTCTACCACGCGCCACGCATCAACTACGAAGGCTTGAGCGAGGTTTTCATCGGGAAGCTCAGAGAATTTTTCTTTGAGCGCACTATGCATAGCATTCTGACTAAATGTCGTACCAGCAACGTAGTTAATAATGATGTAATCTTCGTTGTGATCACCAGCAAGATGTTTTGTAACAGCAACTGGCTTGCGCCCTTCTGACTCGCCTAGTACAGCTTGAGTTGAAAGGATCGCACTAAGACGACTCGCACCAGTACTTCCCTCAAAGTAAGTCTCGTCACTTAAAGTATCTTCCCAGTTAGCAAGTACTTGGTCGAGTACTTCTTGCTTATATTCAAGACCAGCCTGCTCAATGAGCGCTTTCGTTGTACCAGAAATCTGCTCCCGGTACGCAATTGCGTTGTGAAGAATAAGAGGTAGTTTATCGTTCGCACCACAGTCGGTACCTTCACCATGCTTGTGAGCACCAGAGTGAGCTCCACAATATACACCCTGCTCTGCTAAATCAGTACCGAGATTTAAGAGGTCTGCATCGATAGATGCGCCACGCGCACCAACACCAAGACGGATAGCCTGTCCTGTGATATACCCACCACCTGCTACCTTTGCGCGTTCGTGATTCGAACTATCAGCTGGCTGAGTTTCACCATTTACGGTGTAGAGTTCAACCGTCTCGCGACCATCAATACAGCCGTCATCAATGTCATCGACAGCACGAAAGCCTTCCTTAGATACAATAAATTCTTGCGCACTGGCGTCAACTTCCACTGGAAGTTCACCGCTTTCTAATTGCTTCGTACGGCTAATAGACGATTCGGCGTTTCCATACCCCATTGGTAGTACTTCAGTAACTACTGTTGGCCGTGGCTGTTCTTTTTCAATCATTGTAGGCTCCATGAGAAATTACTATACTCCTGATTTGTAATACGTAAAAATATTCAATGCAACTTATTTAATAACGGCCAAGATAGATTCAAGACGGTGCGCTGTATCCTCCCACTCATCTACGTCGAGTGAATCTATACCCATAGCCCTCACTGGGTAGTCATTACCACCCTCCTGGAGCTTATCACCAAAGAAAAGAATATCGTCTTTATTTACATCGATTGCATCGATGAGCTTTTGCATACCATACGCCTTATCAATACCTTCACGAGTTACGTCGATTGAAGTTGAACCACCAGCACGCACCTCTAATCCTGGCAGTGATTGCGCCGCGAGATCACGTAGCTGAGCCTTTTTTGTTCCTTCTGGATCCCAGGCATATTTATCTTCTGGAGTTGCTTTCTGGCCAAGTGCTGAAAAAGTAATTTGGCTACCGCGGTCTTCAATAATATCACCTGCTGGATTCTCTTCCCACAAACCAAGTTCTTTAGCCGAAGCCTCAAGTACATCTTGAATTTGCCGCTTCTGCTCACCAGTAAGGTCTTCGGCGTATTGCAATTGCCACTCACTTTCTAATTCATCGTAGCGATAATAGCGCGTTCCACAAGTCGGCATTAAGTGAAGCTTGTTTAGCTTGTGCGGCTCCACATGAAGACGATCAATCACTTGGGTCTTAAACTGTTCATAGCGACCACCTGAAATGATACAGATATCAAAGTGGTTCAATAGTTCGTTAAGCAACTCTGACATGCGGTCACTAATAGGAGATTTTGTTACCGCCAAGGTGTCATCAAGGTCGAAAGCGAGAACTTTTTTCATTATTTATTCTCCTTATCTGCTTTAATCTGCGCTACCGCTTCTTTAACTTTTTGGCTCAAGTCTTTACGAGACACCAAAATACCATTAGGAGTGTTTACAACAACAATGTTGTCTAGTCCGATCACAACAACCGGTTTCTCTTCTTCATTGTGAATATAGGTGTTTTCAAGCTCGATATCGTATACGGCATTGCCCTTAAAGAAGTTACCCTTTACATCAGATTCGTTTGCATCATGAAGATCCTTAAACGATCCAACATCCATCCAGTCAAAACTAGCAGGTACCACAGCGAGGTTACGAGAACGTTCCGCCAGAGAGTAGTCAATAACTAGCTCTTCAAACGAGAGATATGTCTCGTTATATTCTTCGCTCATAGGACTCGCTACGGCTGAGAGTTTTTCGTAGCTTTCTTTCAAGTCAGGAGCAACAGCATCAATCTCAGATAAGAATGTATTTACAGATCCAACAAAATATCCACAGTTCCATAGATAATTACCTGCGCGTACATATGCCTTAGCTGTATCGTAGTTCGGCTTTTCTTTGAAAGATTCTATCTTGTAGGCACCGGTGTTTTCAATTTCACTATCACGTTCAATATACCCAAATCCAGTCGCCGGAAAAGTCGGCTCAATACCAATAAGTGTTACTTTATTTGTATCTACTGATGCCTTTGCCGCTACGTCTAGCGAGTGTGCATAGCCCTCAACATCACGAATAGTATGGTCTGAGTGTACGAAAGCAATAGGCTCGTCGCGATCACGGGTACGACCAATTACATCAAGGGCAAATACAATACAGTTACCCGTACCACGACGCCCCGGTTCAATCAAAAAATGTTCATCAGGAAGTTCGGGAAGCTGTTCTTTTACGTGATGCGCATGGCCAGCCTCCGTAACAACGTATATGACGTCGCCAACACGGCTCGCACGATCATAAGCAGACTGAAGAAGACTACGATCGCCTGTAAGAGTAAGAAGATGCTTTGGATAGTCGCTGGTAGAGAGTGGCCACAGGCGCGTGCCAGACCCTCCGGCTATAATTACGGTAATCATTTGTTAATTATAGCATCAAGCAAATATCTCGCTAGTTAGCCGACGATGGCATTCTCTTATATATGTCGTAGTCGTAAATTAAGAAGGTTTTATCTTGGACTTGAACTGACTCAGCTGGCTCTCCGAATTGAGTCTTTACTTGCTCTAAAGTACAGGTTGCAGGAGTAACAAAAGAAGGGTCGTGGAGGTAAAACGTTCTTTCGGCCGGCCTATCGTATAGTGCCGCATCCACGTTCCATCTAAACGGTATAGTAACTCCGTCGATACATATTACTGCCAATGACGTTATCCTACCCTCTGAAAGATAGGTATTTATATTACCTTGCCAAAATGTCGTATAGCCTTTCGCGATACCTTTTGACTCCATGGTGTTGATAAGTTCATAGTTAAGTGAATTAGACTTATTCGCCGCTACCAATGGATACCCAAGAATTGAACGCTCTCGCAATAAAGTTGTATATCCTAAATTGAATACACTAGCTAAGATTAAAAGTAGTGCAAGAATGGTTTTCCAATTTTTATTACGTAGACCTGAAATGAAAAGCGTCAGCAATACTATACTGGCAAAAACGAATAGCATAAAGAATCTGTAATTACTTACAAGTGCAAGTGTGCTTGGGGTGTAAACGAGGAATATAAATATCGGTATAAATGCGAAGAAGGCAATCCATAACTTTATTAAACGTGGACGCTCGTCCTTACCCTTAATGACGCCTTTTAATGTGCGTATACTAAGTACAACTATCGATATTAGGAGAAGGGCATTTAACATTAGCCCTGCAACAAGCGCCTCGGTTGGCATCCCAAAGAAATCAGCACCGTAAAGAATGAGCAATCCATTTAGTGACGCTACAATATTAGTAACTATATTACTAAAATCTACAAATGCTGACGGCGGACTAGTCACCACGACTACACCCGCTATACTAAGAATTGATTCAATTATTTTTGAAATGATAACGCTTAGGATCGCGCCACCTGTGATTAGTATTAATTCTCGGCGCTGAATTCGTTTGTAAAAATACAGGACAATAGCCATGACAATAATTGGGATTATTGTGAAGTATATAAAGTACGGATCACTAGCCACAGTTGCCCCAATTATCACCAGTGCTGCTATTGAAAGAATTTTTGAACGTATAGAATTTAAAGGCTTTAAATCGCCGAATGTAATTGCCGCTACCGCTAAGTACGTTAAGAACGATATCCCCATATCGGCGGTACGCCAGTTCACATTTAAATAATTATCAACCATCGCATACCCAAATGTTGAAAGCCATAAGAATGGAAGCAGCGTTACATACGTAACTTTAACTTTTAATTTTTTCAAAAAATAAAGCGCTGTAACATAAGCACTCGTAAACGCAAAGGCTGTTAAGAGGAACGTTTCAAATATTGCAAGGTAACGGCTTGCCCCAAAGAGGTGCTCCATAATATAGAAAAATGGCATTTTGCTAGTGTATGTATTGTCTGCTCCCGTGTACATTATTTCGCCCGAAAACGGCACCCATGTACGTACTACCTGCTGCCAATAGATATCGTCACTATTAAAAGGTCTGAAATAACCAATAAATAGAATATTACAGGCCAAAAGAAAGAGGCTTATGATCAGCATTACGAGTACTGGGTTGGACTTAATCCATAAAGTAAATTTATTTAGCATAATGACCTCATCATAACTGAAATTGCACAGAACACAAAACCCTTTGAAGTAATTTTTTGACAGAGGAAATCACCACTGTTCAAATCGTACCCTATGATAGAATAATCACATGGTAAAACCTCAATTTCCAAAAATTCTAGTTGCAATTCCCGCTTATAATTGTGAAAACCAAATTACTCGGGTGCTAGCAGATTTTGACGATTCTTTATTGAGTCGTGTTGAAAAAGTTATAGTTATAGACAACGGAAGCACAGACGATACGGTTAATGCAGCAAAAAATATTATTAAAAAGCTCAGTACAAACAAAATTGAGGTATGGAGAAATAAAAACAACTACAACCTAGGAGGAACTCACAAGGTTGCGTTTCTTACTGGGGAAAAGCTAAAAATGGATTATGTAGCAATCCTTCATGGAGACAATCAGGCGAAAACAAGTGAATTGCACCTACTCATCGACACGGCAGTAAAAAACCCTCGTATTGGAGCGGTGCTGGGGTGTCGATTTATGAAGGGATCAAAATTGAGCGGATACTCAAAACAGAGAATTATCGGCAACAGGGTTATTAACGCAATTTACAGTATAGTAGCGCTTCGCCCTAGTCGAGATTTAGGGTCTGGGCTCAATATCTTTAAAGTTAGTGAATTGTCAGATCATCGATACTTAGGCTTTGGCGATACGATTACTTTTAATATAGACCTTCTTCTTGATTATTTTAAAAAGAATACTCCACTTAAGTACGTCCCGATTAGCTGGAGTGAGGAAGATCAGGTAAGTAACGCTCGTAACTTCTCTGTCGGAACTACCGCCTTGAAAAAGCTTTTTGCCTGGCGTTTTAACCAAGAGCGCTTTAATCCAAAACCCGCAACGTATTATCAATCGGAGAAAGTATAAATGAAAACTCTACAAATACTCATGCCGATGGGAGGGCTTGGCTCGCGCTTTAGTAATGCTGGTTATACAACACCAAAACCCTTAATACCAGTGGATGGTATGCCTATGTTTAAAAAAGCACTCTCTAGCATAAAAGAGGTCACCGATAACACGTCCTACTATTTTGTTATTAGGCAAGAACATGTAGATAGCCTCGGATTAGATAAACTTATTGCGGACGCTCTTCCAGATGCACATATCATTATAATTCCCGAGCTCACTCGAGGAGCCGCCGAAACAGCATATGCTGCCGCCCCGCACCTTGACCCAGACAGCCCTCTTGTAATTATGGATTGTGATCTTTGGTTTAAAAGTGCTAGCTATGAAGATATGCTAAGAGAAACATTATCTGGATCTCTAGAAATTGCCGGAGGCTTACTAACGTTCGAGGCAGATAACCCACGCTACAGCTATGCGCTTATTGATCGTGACAATATTGTTACAAAGACCGCCGAAAAGCGAGTAATTTCAAATAACGCGATTACAGGAGCATATTTTTTTGCTAACGCCAAAACGTTTACTCGCTCCGCCGAAGAACTACTGTCTCTCCCAATAAGCGAGGCTATGCCTGAATACTATATTTCTAACCTTTACAACATTATCTTGTCAGAAGGTGGATCCGTAAAGGCTTGCTATGTTGATAAATTTGCCTCATTTGGAACTCCAGAAGAACTACAAAGCTACACCCAACAAGCTCAATAATAGTGATACTATATATAAAGTACTATGAGCGATAATCTTTTATATATATCCGACCTTGACGGCACTTTATGTGACACGCTTCCTGCAAATATTGCAGCATACAAAAACGCGTTCGAAGACGCTGGTTTAATTTTTAATGAAGATATATATCGAAAAAATTTTGGTCTTCGATACGATGAAATGATTCGTGCGATAGCACCTAATGTAACTAGTTCTCAAATTGAAATGGTCGTAAGGCGTAAACAGGCCCATTACAAGAATAATCTCTCTCTCGTAATCCCAAATAAAGCACTCATTAGCTTGTTAACAGATGTAAAAAGTAAAGGAATTTTAGTAGCCCTCGCAACCACAGCTCGCAGAGTAAATGCTGAAGCCGTACTGACGCACTTAGGTATGTCTGATTTTTTTGATGCTGCAATTTATGGGGAAGATGTAGTGAAAGGAAAACCGAACCCAGAATGCTATATTAAGGCGTCTCAACTATTAGCTATTGATGCTTCAAAATGTCTTGTTTTTGAGGATAGCGATATTGGCGTTACAGCAGCAAATGATGCAGGAATGCTAGCAATTAAGGTGAGCTTATGAAATTTCGCATTATACTCTCGTTAATTGCACTCGCAGGAATAGCCCTGGCTATTTACTACTCCACCCAGTCTGGACTTAACTTTTCAGGCATAGAAAGACTTTTTGAAAATGGATATCTTTTTATAGGAGTTATTGCTCTTGCTGTACTATTACAACTTATAGGTCACTGGTTACGGGCAAGCAAACATAAAATTTTTCTTGAACAAATTAGACCAGTAAGAACATCTACTATTTTCCGTGGCCAGGTAATTGGCTCACTTTTTAACTTCATTCTTCCCTTTCGGCTCGGTGAATTAGTTCGAGCCCATTATGTTGCTCGGGGCGTCTCAATTAGCAGGTCGGCAGTATTTGCCACTATTCTCTTTGAGCGACTTGTAGACGGTTTATTTCTCATTATTATGGGAGGGGTAGTTTTATTTTTTATAAATCCGGCAAATTCTTCACTGCTCCATATTTTATTACTTCTCACCGGGCTATCAATTTTACTTGCATTTTTACTTTACTCTGCACGTTCACAAAAAACCTGGTTGCTTCGTTTTATATATCATTTCAGTAGTGTCTTTAATCCAGCCATTCGAGATCAAATTAGAATGATTGCGTGGTCGGTAATATATATGTTAAAGAACACAATTACGCTTAGGGTTATGCCTCGGTACTTAGGCCTAACAATAATTATGTGGTCTTTCTATTTAGCATCTGTATTTATATTCATCCTTTTGCTGCTTGGTCAATACCCAATTACTACTCAAGTCGTAAGTTCAGTAGCTGCATACCTTGGCGTATCGATTCCTTCCGGCCCGGCCTATCTAGGGTCGTTCCAGTCTATCTTCTCCTCTGTAAGCCTAATGCCAAGTGAATTCCTTCGCGAAAATAGCATCACCTTACTCTTATGGTTACTTCTTGTGGCACCCATTGCCTTAGTAGGCATAGTCTTCTTATTATCTCCTGATAAAAAGATATCGAGCGAAAAGAATGACGACCTTCTCAGTGCGCTGCGGAACAAACTTTACCGAGATGTTGATATAACTAAAGAGTTTGCACTTTTCCTCGATGCTTATTTCCAGGGCGATAAAATTAATCGTATCTTAACAACCGAAGAAGTAACGAATAACTTCCAAGTTATTAAGACTTTTAAGGGCGGATCAAAAGCCCTCACACTCCTCGCTTGGCACAATGAGCGAATGGTCGTTAAGAAAATAACTCTTAAACAATATGAAGAAAAACTAACTGAACAATATAGGTGGCTTAAGGAGCGTGAGCATTATCCAGAGATTACTAAGGCTCTTGGAGAATATAAGGATCACCCAGACTACTATGCTCTTGATATTGAGTACCGCGACGAATATATACCGTTCTTTGAATATATTCACTCGTCTTCGGCAAAAGAAAACGCTCAAGTCCTACAGAGTGTGTATAACTTTGTCACGAACAAAATTTATAAGCCTGCAAAGAAACTAAAAAATGGCCAGGCCCTACTAAACAGGTACATAGAAACAAAAATTATCGGCAAGGTAACAGACGCAGCAAGCCAAAACCTTTCTATTTCAAACCTTCTTGCATATAAATCAATTATTGTGAACGGCCAAACAATAGATAATTTCGATACTGTTATCAAGAAAATCATAGCCAACCCACAGGCAATGAAAGATTTGTCTAGTATAGTTGAGTCTCCTATTCACGGAGATTTAACCGTCGATAATATTATCGTTAATCCAAAAGACAAAAAATTCATTATTCTCGACCCAAACAACGAAAACGCTATTTCCGATCCTGTTGTAGACTTCGGGAAGCTTATGCAGTCTGTTCATTCGGGCTATGAATTCCTCTGTTCGCTTACAAACTGTTCGGTTAGTGATAACGCTGTAAATTTCGAGGAAAGTCGTTCGCTTCAATACGATAAGCTCCATTCTGAACTAACGTCAATTCTCCGTGACAACCTTACTACCTCACGATACAATACAATTCTTTTCCATGAGGCTGTGCACTATTGCAGAATGTTAACATATCGGACTGATATTAATCCTCGTACTGCCGCTGTCTTTTATGTAATAGCAGTACGCCTTTTTAATGAGTTCTTGGAGCAATACCAATGAACCAAATAAGTAAAATTTTTACTAAGCAATTTATTAAATATGGACTCATGGCCTGTATTATTGTTCTCATCGAACTGGGAGTGTTTCAAACTCTTTATATATCAACAGAGAACCATATCTTGGCAACTGTTATTAGCTTTATCGTGGGTGTTGCTCTTAACTGGATCATTGGACGTATATTTATATTTGATAAATCTCGAAAAACAGCACTTAAAGAGTTTCTTCTTGTATTAGCAGCTAGCGTTGTTGGGGTTATCATACAAATCGCAATTGTAATATTCTCAGTTGAAGTACTTGGGCTTTACGCTCTGCTTGGAAAAATCCTCTCAATTGTATTTTCCTTTTTTTGGAATTACTGGTTCCGTGCTCGGTTTGTATATAACCAAAATTAACCCTACCCCGCTCTTGCGTGATAACAGTTATGTTATAATAAGATTATTATAAAGAAACAAATATACGAATATGAGATTGATTCCTCAAAATAACAGGCGAAAAAGAACAATGCTGTTAACTTCAGTGTTGTGCCTGATTGTTTTATTTGCTGGCGCCGCATACGCTATTCAATCGTCCAAAACAGAGCCACTGAATGTAGAAGAAGCTTCTAAGTCTAATAATTCAGACTCTTCCACTAAGCCCGAGACAACGGTCGACCTTGAGCCGCCTACACAGCAGCAAATAGATGCAGCTACTAAGGCGAAGGAGGAATTTTTGAACAAACATTCTTCTCAAGACAATACCCCCTATAGTATTGCCGTGACGTCGTCTGCACTTAACGGAGACACTTACCAAATTCGTACAATTATCACCCCGTCTGCTACCTCTGGTAATTGCGTATTGTCTCTACAAGGGGCTGATGGCAAAGTAATTAGCCAAAACGCTGCCGTTCAAACTTTAAGTGGGTATACGGTCTGCCAAGGGTTCGACATCCCAGCAAATACCCTCCAGGGTACCTCCTGGACCGGATCAATTGAATTTACTAGTGATAATCACCGAACGAGCACCAATATAAACGTTAGCATTTAAGGTCTACTGAGTTAAGAACATGATAAAACAAGCAGTCAAAATGAGCCTTGCCCTCCTAGTGTTTATTTCAGCTTCAATAGCTATGCTTCCCAGTGATGTTGGCGCAGTTGACGCGCGTAACTTTAACGCGGGCCGAATAATTGATGATGCTGTTTTTACCAACGCCAATTCTATGACTATTCCTGAAATACAGACTTTTTTAAACAGCAAAGTCAGCTGTGATACATGGGGTACAAAGCGCTCGGAATTAGGTGGCGGCACCCGAGCTCAATGGATGGCTAGCCGAGGTATTAGCCCACCGTTTCGCTGTATTACTGACTATTTTGAAAATGTCTCAACGGGTGAAAGTAATTACAGTAAATCTTCAAATCCGGCAGGGTCAGTAAGCGCAGCAGAAATCATTTATCGCTACTCACGAGAGTTTAATATAAACCCTCAAGTTATTCTAGCGACACTACAAAAAGAAAACGGGCTCATTACTGATGAGTGGCCAACACCAAAGCAATACAGTGAAGCTATGGGGTTCGGTTGCCCTGATAACGTCGCTCCTAATACTCCAGCTTGCAACCCCTCGTACGGCAGTTTCTCTACGCAAGTATATCAAGCCGCACGCCACTTCAGAGGATATATTGACAACCGACCAGGTTGGTGGATTCCCTTTAATACAGGGTGGAATCAAATAATGTGGAACGTCTCATCCACAGGGTGTGGAAGCGGACCTGTACTTATAGAAAATCGAGCAACAGTAGCCCTTTATAGCTATACTCCTTACCAGCCAAATGAGGCGGCAAAAAATGCTCAGTTCGGTACAGGTGACCGCTGTAGTGCCTATGGAAACAGAAATTTTTTCTTATATTTTACAGAGTGGTTTGGTTCAACCCACCGACAACCATATAGCTGGAATAGGCTGGATACTGTCGTTTATAAAGATGCTTCTATGCGAGAACGAGTTGCAGATTCTAGTACATTACGAGCTGGCGATCGACTTTATGTTACTGTGGTCGCTCAAAATACAGGTATTGAAACTTGGAGGAACTACGGAGCGAATCCTACACGAATAGGAACAGCTAATCCAAACGACAGAGTAAGTACTTTTTGTAATGAGGGGTGGGTAGACTGCAGTAGACCAGCCACTATGACTCAGCGAGAAGTGAGAACTGGTGAAATTGCAACTTTCGGATTCTGGGTAACCGCACCGTCGTCTGCTGGCTTGTATACAGAGCGATATAATCTTGTCACCGATGGAGTAACTTGGATGCAGTTCGGTGAATTTAGTAATACTTTTAATGTAATTGATTCTTACAAATGGAATGTTACTTCTGTTAAGTACTATTCGGACCCGCAAAGAACAGTTGAAGTTCAAAACGATAGCCTTATTGCAAATACTCGTTATTACGCTTCAGTTTCTGTTAAAAACACAGGGAACACCGTATGGACCAATCTAGATTCACAGCCGGTCCGTTTAGCAACGGGAGGACAAGCCAAAGACAAAGGAAGCCCACTTTGTTACGATGATTGGGTGGTATGCTCGCGATTATCAAGAGCAAATGAAGCCACGATAGGCCCTAATGCTATCGCAACATTCAACTTTACGATCGACACTGGATCTACACTTGGGTACTTCGGTCAGGAGGTAGAGGTCGTTCAAGACGCAGTGAGGTGGTACGACAGTAGCTATACGATATGGATGCGGGTCAATCCAGCTAATTATCGCTGGAGTTATCAGGGAACTAAATATTACACAGATTCTACTATGTCCACAGAAACGGGTCTTGATAGGCTTCAAACCGGTCAGTCAGTGTTTGTTGTTCTTAGCGCAAAAAACGATAGCAATACGTCTTGGTACAGCACAGGAAAGTATCCTGTCCGTCTGGGCACTTTTGGGCCAATTGATAGAAGTAGCGCTCTTTTTCATAATTCGTGGGTAAAATACAATAGGCCAGCCGCCCTAAAGCAGTCCGAAGTGCGGCCAGGAGAAATCGGTACATTTGAGTTTACAATGAGCTCACCTTCGAACTCTGGAAAGTACAACGAGTACTTCAATATACTTGTGGAGTCGCGAGCCTGGATGAACGATTTAAGCCTTCTTTACAAGGTCCAGAGGTAACTTCTAAAGTGTCTTAATTAGGCTTAAGACTTGAGTGTAGGTATCGTTCCAGCTTGTAATTTTATACGCTGATGCTATGCGCGCCCTACGAGCACCCCTAACTTCTGGATCTGTTAATTTACTCATTACAGTCAAGCACTCTTCGACACTATATGGTGAAAAGTAATCAACTAAATCACCCCCCACCTCAGGAATTGAAGATGTCTTAGAGGCCGCCACAGGAGTACCATGCGCAAGCGACTCTGCAACAGGTAGGCCCCACCCTTCGTAAAAACTAGGGTAGACTGTAAATAAAGCCTTTTTGTACAATGCCAACAGACTGGCGTCATTCACATTATTAAGAACTCTTATATATTCTTTTACCTCTGGGTCATTTGATATAAGATATCTAATATCGCCAGAAAGCCAACCGTCACCACCGACAATAACAAGTTGTGGCAGTTTTACACCCCTTTCAATAGCTAACTTGTAAACATAGTAAAGAAGCGTGTGATTTTTTCGGTTTTCGATAGTCCCAACGCACAACATAAACTCGTCGTTTATATTAAGTTGTCTAAGCACATCCTCGTTTGATCCACCCTCTACTTCATCACCCAGCCTAATAACTTCGATTTTGGGCCTCGAAATAGAAAGCCTATCACATAGTTCGAACATGTCTTGCTTCGAAGATTCAGATATAGACAGCAAGAGATCAGACCCCTGTGCCGCTTTAAACATCTGTTGGGTGTATCTATGAAACAAAGAGGGGTGATGAAGGTGTGGTCGGAGGCTAATAATTAAATCGTACACAACTTGTACTACTTTAAACCCTATTTCATACTTCTTTTTATCTAATAGAGTTTGTAATCCCGGCTCGTCCCATGGTTTTCCAAGAATTAATACGACATCATCTTTTTTTAGGTTAATTGGATTTCTGCGTTCAATCCTTCCGCCTTTTGTAGATAGGTGTCGCAAAGGCCTCCCTGCTACGCTCCGGGCGCGCGAGGCACTAATAATTGCATACCGAGCAGTCTTTTTTATTCGACCTTTCAATACTTCATTTGCCATAATGCGATTTGGTATATAGGGTAGCACCTTATCTTTTATTCGGTGCTTCAGCGTTCTTGTCGAACCCGTATTATTAATGGTGTGGTTAGCAGCAGACTTTAAAGACTCTACTCTGTCATATATCGGCTTAAAGTCTGCTTCATAAAACTCATTGTCGGCTGGAGAGTATGTAAAATAATGTACATTTTCCTGATTTAAATAAAAATTTTTTGAAATCCCATATACTACTCTCTGCGTACCGCCATGATGTCCTGACCATTGTTCGATATCAGTTAAATCTATCCATATATCTTTCATAGTTCAGCCACTTTCTTTACCATGTCACTTAAACAATTATTCCATAACACTGACTCGGCTAAGGCAGTCTCGTTTGTTTTACGGCTCTTTTTTGGCGCATTAAAGGCAGCTAGTATAGCATTGTGAAAATCTTCTTTTGAATCGGCAACCCATACATTAGGAAATTCTCTAAACCACTCGAAGGACCTTAAAGCGTGCGATGTTGCTACTACCTTCTTATCAGCAATTATAGCCTCGGCGGTTTTTAAGTTCGACCCGCCTCCTTCAGTAATGGGTAGTAGTACAGTGTCTGCCGATGCTATCAACCCTTGCAAACGGTCTTCACTCAATCGACCCGCCGACACCGCTCTTAACCAAAATGTTGCATCGCTGATATTAAATGATTCTTTTTTTATTTCAGTTTCCGCGTAGTCGCTAACGCTCCCTGCTATGACGACTCGCTGGTGGGAAGAAAGAAAGCCCACTTCTTTTCCAACCATCCCTATGAACCCAGCCCAGTTTGGCGGGTGTGCACTACCCACGAAGACCGCGGTATCCTCAATACCGTCTCGAGAGAATTTATTTTTCCAATACATTACGTCTTTGCTCTTTATCTCCGGCCGCTTAACACCATTTGGCGCAAGAACACAGTTTGTAGCACCCATTTTTTCATGTGCTTCTAGATCCGCTCTCGTGCAAGCAAGCAATAAATCGCAATTAACAGAAAGATCCCTCTCTACAGCATTAATCTCTCGTTCTATATCTTGAATAATTTTTTTGTCGACACCGTATGGCCTTAAGATGTCTGATTTCATGGGACCTTCAATATTTTGAGAACCAAAAACTATTTTTGACGTACTCCCTAGTTCCTCTAGAAGGGGTTTTAGGCCAAGATAAGGATACGGCTGTTCAATGTGAATAATATCCGGCTTAAAATTATTAATAGTTTTAATCATTTTCTTTTTTACTTCAGGATCGTAAAAAATTGCTTTTCCACAAATAATATCTCCTGTCAAAGGAGACCCTTCCACCTGCTTAACGCCTTCTCGCCCCAAAGGAATATCTTGCTTTGTAAATTGTGAGTAGAATCCTGAGTAGAAAACACTAACATACAACGCCTTTTCAAAGAAATTGTTATACTCTTCCATTATTGCGCTAAGTCGTTTTTGCCCACCGTGTCTCGGCTGCACAATAGGATAAGTACCTACGACTAAAATTCGTTTCTTAATTTTCTGTACAGACCTCATCCTAACCTCTTTTTTATAAATCTTCTTTTTATTATAAGGGGTCTGTTACTTTTTAGCATCCGCGTTACATCATTTACTAAATTGTCACCAGTTATACTATGTACTATATACTTTAGTACTTTAGTGTATGTCTGATCGTCACTTGATTCCATTGATATTTTCATAGTACCAAGAGTAAATTTCGCTGCAATTTTATACATAATATCTTCAGCATTAATTTCTGAATCTACGAGATTAATCCCCGGTAACACGGCGGTTACGAGGCCTACTTTATACTTTAGTGCTTCATTATCAATAATATAAAATATTGCGTCGTAATGTTTATATTCATCGATTGTTAATTTTTTAATATCTAAAACTCTTGCACCTACATGGTCAAGATACGTTGGACGCTCCATCTGTTTATGGTTTTTTGCCTGTCCATCAAAATAATAATCTGTCTTAATACCGTGTTGCCTCAAGGGAAAGAATAATTTCTCAGAGATGCCATAACGATTAATATTAATACCTGGATTTGCCGAAACAATCGCTATTTTTTTTAGTATTGGCGTTAATGGTTGTTTTTTTCCATCAACACGGAAGAGGTGGTTAGTTATTTCCCCGGCAACTTTGCTCCAATCATATTTTGAAAGTATAGACTTATACAGTGCTTGTTTGCCCTCGAAATCCTCAAGGTCTAGCGCGGAAAGCATTGCTTGGGTGGCGCTCTTCGTATCGTTTACTTCAAAATAGTAGTACGCACCTGGTGACATTTCAGTAAACACGTCAATATTTGATGCAATTACGGGTTTATTATGAAATACCGCGTCCAATACCGGGAGACCCAACCCCTCATACTTCGAACTAAAAAGAACCGCTGAGGCGTTTTGGTATAAATATTGAAGCTCTTCATCACTTACGTTTCCAGTGAATAAAACATTTTTTGAGCAGATAGTTAGTAACGCATCCTTTGTGACTTCATTGAACCGCGATGTTACGAGGAGGTGTACATCTTTATTTTGCTTAAGAAGCTCCCTAAAAGCATTGAATACAAGCGTATTATTTTTATGCGGCAAATCACCTGTTGGAAATAAAATATATTTTGAGGGAACCGTGAACGAATCTGGCCTTATCGCATCGTTATGGTGATCCGTAAAGCCGCCATTTATATTAACGGCCTTTTCAGGATCAATACTAAAAGTAGTCACAAGATCTTTACGGGTTGTCTCGGAGATACAGAAGATAGTATCAGTTTGATCAATTTGATTAAATCTTTCCATGTACAAATCAGGGGGGAAGTATCCACCAAGATCTTTCCAATTAAAAAGCGGGATGAGATCGTAAAATATCATAGTTCTTTCACTGACATTAGTTGGAAATTCAGAATATATATCAAACAAAAAAAGAGTAGTTATCATAAAACTAATATCATATATTTCAGAATAATTACTTTTTATAGCTGCATCAAGTTCTGCAATGTAGCGTTTTTGTTCTCGCTTCTTACCTTTTTGAATAGTAGGTAAGTTAGTATGAATATGCTTAAAGTTGGGGCATAAATATTTTAGAGTATCAAAACGTATTTTGTCGGTTTGTATATTATCGTTAAATAGCACTGCAAGTTCGTAATCCG
This sequence comes from uncultured Candidatus Saccharibacteria bacterium, assembly GCA_963517285.1. Lineage (GTDB taxonomy): Bacteria > Patescibacteriota > Saccharimonadia > Saccharimonadales > Saccharimonadaceae > Microsaccharimonas. Next base: position 167,282 of record CAUQDN010000002.1, on the reverse strand, counting down.
GATTTATTTCTGAGATTTTCTTCATTACTTGAAGCATATATTTTCCCATACCACGATACCAAGCGTCTGTTTGAAAAATCTGTCCGTCAATAAGTAGTGCTTTCACTTTAACGAATCCTCTCTAATATTTTTCTTAAACCAAACTTTATTGCTTTTTTAATAAACAGATATAGGTGGGTTAAGATGAGTCTTAATAAACCTGGTTGTTCATTAAAATAATAGTCAATTAATTTAGCATGCATATTTTTTTGATTATTCTCCGTTGGAATCTTATATAAATAATAAGGTGAATCGAATCGAAGCAACTTAAACAGTACTATTTCAATTTTTTTAAGCTTTTTTTTCAACACGCTAGTCATTGATCTTCTCTATTATTTTAACCAGCCTATCTACTGTATTCGACCAGCTATACGAAGCGACAAGCCTCTTAACTTTATTTTCATATAAAATACGGTCCGTATTTGTAAGGTTCAGCGCCTTACTTAAGCCTTCCGCAATGGCTTTAATGCTATTAGGATCAACCATAAAGGCTGTATCCTTAAATATCTCTTCCAATGATGAGTTGTTAGAAACAACAATTGGTGTATTACAAGCTGCTGCTTGTAGCGGTGGTAGCCCAAACCCTTCGTAAAACGAGGGCATAGCAAGCACACTAGCTGCACTATAAAATGCAGGTAAATCACCGTCTTCGACGTATTGATTTGGTCTTAAAATGACCGCACCTTTAGCCAAAAGTTCATTTATTATCTCTTCTTCTTTTGTATTTGACCATCCACCACCGCCAATTAACAACAAGGGGTGCGCGTTCTTTTCTGTTTCAGACAGAAGACTATATGCATTGAGTAATCCTACAATATTTTTTCGTGGTTCTATATTTCCAACATGGAGAATAAAGTTACTTTTTTCTATACCATACTTACCTAAAGTTGCTGTGATTTCTCGTGTATTTTTTTGCGAAAAAACTTTTTTGTCAATTCCATGATATACCGTCACAACTCTTTTGGGGTTGATGTTAAGATACTTGATAAGTTCATTACGCGTATAGTTAGACCCCGTTACTACGATATTAGTACGTTTAATCCACCTTGGTATACTCTTGGCCAAATATACGAGATTTTTTGGTTCGGTGTATTCAGGAAAATGCAAGTACGTTAAATCATGAATATAAGTTAGAGATTTCGAAAATAAAAGTTTCCAATTTCGATAATTGGGAAAAATGTAAATGCCTTTTCCTAGAAATATATCAACAGGCGGAAGGAGATTAAGCTTATTAAGAAGCTGAATTACTCTATACGGTAATGGCATTGTTTTAATGGCCACATATTCGTTTTCTATGCCTCTTAGGTATTTTGCCTTACCAAGCGATACAACTAAAACAAGTCTGTAGCCGCGTAACTTTCCGGAAGTAATGCGTTCTTTAATTGCAACCGCAATACCCTCAGCTACATATCCAATACCGCTCTTTCTAGGCTGCGCGAAAGAAGCTGCGTCTATATATATAGTTTTAAGACTACTTGTTTTTCCCATGTATCACATTTGTTTTAATTATTGGGTTGATCATATACGAGCTTTGTTCGTTTCGCTGCACATTGAACACAAATGCATCCTCCCACCAATCAAACACTCCGGTATAATCCGCCTGTTCGATCGCCAAGTCTATCTTATAAGCTCCATCATTAAATATAACTGGAACGTCCCACGCAAGTTTAACCGATTCGCCTTTGGAAAGTTGTATATTTTTACCCTTGATTTTCGTGTTCGTTCCGGTTAAAGGCTTCCCTTCCAGGTCTTTAATTTTGAAACCGAAGATGACTTCGCCCTCAACATCCTTTTTAGCAACAGCTTCAACTGTTATCTTTACACTATCTTGGGTACTAATATCATCTGGGGTAACCTCAATAGAAGTATACCTAACGTTATTACTTCCCCATCGTTTCTTGTGTTTCTTTAAATCGTTTTCATTTTGGATATCTTGATCTGCGAACATTCTTGTATAGGCTGCTGAGATTTCTGTAGGAGTACCTTCTAGCACAAGTTCGCTACTTTCAATTAAGACCGCTCTATCGCAATATTCTTGAATAGCACTCATATCATGACTAACAAATACTACTGTTTTCTTTTCTTTCTTTAGTTTTCTAAAATATGCGAAACATTTCTTTTGAAATGCACTGTCACCAACCGCTAATACTTCATCGATGAGCAAAATGTCTGATTGCGCAAGTATGGTGGCGACTGAAAACGCGAGGCGCACCTGCATACCTGATGAGTAATTCTTCAGTTTCTGATCCATGAACCTTTTTAACTCAGAGAACTCAACAATATCATTATATTTTTTATCTACTTCTGTCTTAGAAAAGCCCATAAGCGCGCCGTTTAGGTAAACATTTTCACGCCCTGAAAGGTCAGGATTAAAACCAACCCCTAGCTCAATAAAAGGTACTAGTCGTCCATTTATAGTTATACCTCCCTTTGTTGGCTGATATATACCCGCAATAAGTTTAAGTAAGGTACTTTTTCCGCTACCGTTTCGGCCAACGATTCCAAAAAATTCGCCCTTTCGAATTGTAAATGATATATCTTTTAAGGCATGTTGTGTCTCGGCTTTTGGACGCTTCGTTTGAAATGGATTAATAAATAGACCTTTTATACTGTCTGCTTTTTCATGAGGTAGGCGAAAATCTTTCGATACACCATTAACATCTATAGCTACGTCGTCTTGCATTAAATATCCTCCGCAAAACCAGGTGATTTTTTCTTGAAATATATTACAGAAATTACAGCAAATACGACCACTATCGCAATTGGTATAAGTCGCATCGCCTCATTTTCATACATACTACCAATTGTTAATGCGTCGCTCGTAACCACTGCGTGACGTGCATCTTGAATGATTTGAGCAAGAGGATTCAGAAGAATCAATTTTGCGGCGAGTGGAGATATAGCAACCACCATAGCTAACGGATATATAATCGGTGTTGCGTAGAAGCCTGCTTGTAATACTACCTCCCATATGTAATTTATGTCTCTAAACCTTACATATAGTGCACTGAGAATGAAAGATACAGCAAGGGCAAAAATAAATAGCTCAATAATAAGTGGGATAATCCATAGTATTTGAGGCGTAATAGGCACACCATTAATAATCATAAATAATGAAACAACCAAGAGATTAATTAACAAGTTAATAAGTGCCGAGAATGATCCCGCAATGACAACAATGTAGCGCGGAAAGGAGAGTTTTCTAAGTAAATCGCCTTTTCCAACAATAGCCGTCAAGCCATTGTTAGTTACTTCGGTAAAGTAATTCCACAATATAATTCCGAGCAATAAGTACACTGCGAAGTGCGGAATATCAGCTCCTATTCTTAAGAACTGGACAAAGACAACATACAGTACCGCGAATAACGCTAGGGGTCGCAGAAGACTCCAGACATATCCAAGAACTGATCCCTTATACCTAAGCTTAAAGTCTGTTATTACAAGTTGGCGCAGTAGTATGGCGGAATATCTATACTTATTCCGCATTTCAGATATCAATTTCACAATATCTCTATTATAGGCTGACTACGTCCCTGTGGCAATGATATACTAATATTAGTTTATGAATAATTTATCATCCGAAATTGTAGTAACTGGCGTCAACGGGTTTGTAGGTGAACATCTAGCACGTCATCTTAAGAACTCGGGGTATTCAGTCCACGGAATCGGCCGTGAAGTAGAGCCGGGTGTTAAGGTTGAAGAGTATCTCGATAAATATAATCAAGCCGACCTTTTAGATAAGACAACTGTAAAAAATATTATATTAAAAAATGCGGCCGCTATTATACATCTTGCTGGTCTCGCTTCAGTTGCCGATTCTTTCAAGCATCCTGACTTATATATAACAGGTAACGCAGAAATGACAGACAACTTATTGTCAGTCGCAACCTCACAAGGGTTTAAAGGAAGGACGGTTGTTGTAAGTACAGGTGCGCTTTATGATGCGTCGCAAGAAATGCCTCTTAAAGAAACCTCAGCAACCAGTGAGAGTTCTCCTTATGCTATCGGTAAGCTTCGAGCCGAGCAAGTAGCGAAGGATTACCGTAGTAATGGTCATGATGTCGTTATTGCTCGTCCGTTCAATCATATTGGACCAGGGCAAGGAACCGGATTTTTAGTACCCGACCTTTATTCGCAGTTAAAAGACGCAGCTCAAAATAACGAGTCACAAATACTGGTGGGTAATCTAAAGACTAAACGTGACTATACTGATGTTCGCGATATCGTCGACGCGTACGTAAAACTTGCTACCGCTGAGAAACTTACTCATGACACTTACAATATTTCAACCGGAACTTCGCATTCTGGTCTAGAAGTTCTTGAGCTTATTATGAAAGCTGCGAATCTTAGAGATATCACTCCTGAAATCGACCCTAGTCGCGTCCGTCCAACTGATGCTATGGATATAATTGGTGATTCAAGCCGCCTGCGCAACGAGTTACAATGGCAACCTGCTTCAAATGTCGAAAAAGCAATCAAAGATTTCGTAGCAAGAGAACAGCTTTAAACTTTTCTTTTTAAGAATTCTGGAATTGTTAACGCAAGCGCACTTACCGCGTAAGTGGTATCAAATTCCCCGCCATAATCTTCCATATCAGAACTAATCAGACGGACCTCTCCAATCGTCTCTGTCTCTTCATGAGCTATCTCGTGTACTTTACGAGCATTTTTAGCTCTCACTATATGTATAACGTGTTCTAGTTTGGATGGATATTCATAAAGAGTTTGAACGAGTTCCATTTCATCCGAAACATACCCTGTTTCTTCTGCGAGTTCTTTTACAGCTATTTCTAAAGGTGTCATACCTTCTTCTACACTTCCGGACGGAAGGTTCAATATTACCTTACCAATGGCATATTTATACTCATACTGAGTTAGTAGTCTGTTTTCCTCATCAGTAGCAACAATAACCACACCGCTAGGCAGTGTGGCTACTGAGTAATCTTCAATTATTACCCCATTGGGAAGTTGGACTTTATCGAAGTGAACTTGTAAAAATTTACTGTCGATTACCGTATTACGGTATAGTTTTTTCCACTCTTGAGGTTTCATAGACTAACTAGATTTTAGTTGATTCAATCGCAAGGTCGTGTTCAACCATAAGCTTCACAAGACCAGGGAAGTCAACTTTTCGCTTCCACCCAAGTTCTGTTTCTGCACGAGTTGGGTCACCTAGGAGTAAGTCTACTTCAGCAGGACGCATGAATGCTGGGTTCTGTTTAACGTATGGCTTCCAGTCTTCGATACCAATTTCTTTAAAGGCAAGGTCGAGGAATTCTTCAATGGAATGAGTTTCACCTGTTGCAAGTACGTAGTCTTTTGGTTCATCTTGTTGAAGCATACGCCACATACCTTCTACGTAATCCCCAGCGTACCCCCAGTCGCGCTTCGGCCAGAGGTCACCGAGCTCAATGTGGTCTTGAAGACCAAGCTTAATACGTGCAACTGCATTTGTAATTTTACGAGTCACAAACTCTACACCGCGGCGATCACCTTCATGGTTAAACAAAATCCCAGAAACGGCGAACATACCGTAGCTTTCTCGGTAGTTTCGAGTAATCCAGTGTCCGTAAAGCTTTGCTACACCATAAGGGCTTCGTGGGTGAAAAGCTGAGTCTTCGTTATAACCTTTTTCAGGACGGTTATATTCTAGACCACCGAACATTTCAGAAGTTGAAGCCTGGTAAAAACGAACTTTATTTTCAGGATCAGTCAAGCGAATCGCTTCGAGCATATTTAGCACACCCTTAGCAGTAACGTCAGCAGTTAGGATTGGATCTTTAAATGAGTATCCAACGTGACTAATTGCACCGAGGTTATACACCTCATGTGGACGCGCGACTTGCATTGCACGAATTAACGATGAAGCATCGGTCAAATCTGCATCAATTAGCTTTACGTAAGGAAACTCCGCCACAACAGCTTCACGTTTTGGATTGTGCTGCCCACGAATGATTCCATAAATTTCATATCCTTTTTCATGCAAAAGTGCAGCAAGGTGACCACCATCTTGACCAGTAATACCAGTAATTAAAGCTCTTTTAGCTTCAGTCATTTTAATTAGACCCTCTCACAGTTTTAAACTAAATGTATTGAAATTATTATAGCATATCCTCTGTTAGCGGTTGTAATCGTCCGCTAATCGAACAATATCATCTTCATTGGAAAGCCGTTCAGAATCCGTGTGCTGCCATATTTCAGCAACAAGCGTGTAGTGGCCAACCGCACCAACAAGCCGGTGGCGTTCTGATTTATCAAACTGAACTACTTCACCCTTTTCCGCTAATAGTAGTTCGCCCTGTTCATCCGTCAGACTCTTAAAGTAACCACCCTCAGTAAGGTATGCCCAGCGTTCTGCACGACGGTCATGATATTGCCAACTTAAACGCTGCTCGGGAGAGACCGTTAGGATTTTTGGACTAAGGGGTGATTCCGGGTTACCAAGCCGAGCCTCTTCCGATGTAATATCTGGAAAGAATTCTGCTACGAATTTATCTGCATCATCATTTGCAAGTTGATTAAATCCACCCCAGGGTCGACCATAATCAAAGAGAGCGATCGTATATCCTGCTGCTTCAAGCAGGCGGGCAACTTCTTGGTTAACCTCCTCAGGACTGCGATCAGGATTTAAGTTCATAGATTCAAGTTGGGATTTTAATTCAGACATTTTAGTACCTCCATTTCGCTTTATTATACAGACTTCACTTTAAGTCACACTGTATAATTAAGTCATGAATCTCCTCGAACACGAAGCAAAGCATATCCTGGCTACTTCACAACTATCTATCCCTCGCGGCAAGGTTATTACAAAAGAATCAGAAACTGTCACCACTTTCCCTGTTGTTTTAAAATCCCAAGTCCCCGTCGGTGGTCGCGGTAAAGCCGGTGGTATCCTCATCGTTAATTCTCCCGACGAGCTCGCAAACGCAACTAACACCCTTTTCAACCTCGCTATCAAAGGTCACAAACCAACTTCGCTCTTAGCAGAAGAAAAACTCTCCATCGACCGCGAGCTCTACCTCAGCCTCCTTATCGATCGTAAGACCGCCAGCCTTCAACTCATGGCGCACACTCAAGGTGGTGTTGAAGTAGAAGAAAATAAAGAATTCGCTTCATGGCCAGTAGATTACTCAAAACCAGACTTCGATACACTTGGGCAGTCACTCGCTGACTATTACGACCTTCAAGAGCAAACCTTTCTCCTGCAAGACCTCATTGAGCGCCTCGTGCAATGTTTTAAAGCCAACGACGCCATGCTCATTGAAATAAACCCCCTCATCCTCACAACCGACAAAAAGCTCATTGCCGGTGACTGTAAGATGACCCTCGACGACGCAGCCGGATTCCGCCACCCAGATTGGGACTTTGAAACGAAGCCAGCCGAAGTAAACTTCGTCACCATTAATCCAGAAGGTAATGTAGCGACGATTGCAAACGGGGCAGGCCTTGCCATGGCAACCGTTGACGCCGCTTATGACGCTGGTCTGACCCCTGCTAACTTCCTTGATATCGGTGGTGGCGCTAATACCGAATCACTCCTTAAAGCTTTTAATAAAATCGTCGAATATAAGAATGTTCGAGCAATTATTATCAATGTCTTCGCCGGTATTACTCAAGCAGATGAGGTCGCGCGTGCTATCGTTGAAGCACAAAAAAGCATCGCCAAACTGCCTCCGTTATTTATCCGCCTAGCCGGCACTAATTACCCAGAAGCAGAAAGAATCCTCACCGAAGCTGGCGTATCAATCATGCCAAATCTCGAGTCGTGCCTTGAAGCTGCAAAGGAGTTTGTACATGCCTAATTTATTCGAAGGTAAAAATGTTATCGTCCAAGGAATTACCGGTTCTCATGGGCAATTCCAAACCAAAGCCATGCTTAACGCCGGTACTAATGTTGTTGCAGGTACAACGCCGGGCAAGGGTGGTCAAACTGTAGAAAATCTTCCCGTCTACAACACTATCGAAGATCTCAAAAAAGACCATCAAGTAGACGTATCTGTTATTTTTGTCCCTGCTCGTTTCGCCAAAGCTGCAATTATTGAAGCCATCGATGCCCGCGTCCCTCTCATTGTCTGTGTAACCGAGGGAATTCCCGTCCATGACATGCTCGCAGTAAACGAAAAACTTCGTCTTTCAGCAACTAGCACGCTCCTCGGGCCAAACTCTCCAGGCGCACTTCTGCCTGAAGTAAACAAACTCGGTATCATTCCAACTGCACCATCCCTAAAGGGTACAGCTGCAATCGTAAGCCGTTCAGGCACCCTTACGTACGAAACAATGGCGGGTCTCAGTAGTAAAGGCATTGGCCAAAAATACGTCATCGGTATTGGTGGTGATATGATTCACGGTATCGGTTACAAAGCTTGTTTACAACTTTTCCAAGATGACCCCGAAGTCGATAAAATCGTTATGATCGGTGAAATCGGTGGACAGGAAGAGATTGACGCCGCAATTTTCATAAAAGAGCACGTCACGAAGCCAGTTTTTACTTATATTGCCGGTCACCACGCACCGAAAGGTGTTCAACTTGGCCATGCTGGCGCTATCTTAGGCTCAGAACACGAATCAGCCGCTTCAAAAACCCGCGTTTTAGAGCTTTCGGGTGCTAAAACGACCACAAGTATTACTGAACTCGTAACCCTTGTAAGCCAATCCTAAGTGGTATACTAAATAGTAATGAAACTCATTTCAATTTTGATCCCTGCGTATAACGAAGAGGCTGTCCTTGATAAGCTTATGACTCGTCTTGGTAACCTTGCAAACGACATCAAAGACTACGATTTTGAATTCCTGTTCGTCAATGACGGCAGTAAAGATAAAACCCTGCAAATCATTCGTGAATTTGCCGAAAAAGACCCTCGCGTCAGCTATATAAACCTTTCTCGTAACTTTGGTAAAGAAATTGGCATGATTGCCGGTCTCGACCACGTTCAAGGTGACGCGACGGTTATTATTGATGCCGACCTTCAAGATCCACCTGAACTGATTCCTCAAATGATTAAGTTCTGGGAAGAGGGGTACGATGACGTCTATGCAAAGCGTAAATCACGCGACGGTGAGACCTGGTTTAAGAAGTTTACCTCTCAAACCTACTACAAAACGCTTCAAAGTCTTACGAATATTCCTATTCAAAAAGACACTGGTGATTTCCGTCTGCTCGATCGCCGCGTTGTTGAGGCACTCAAAGAGTTCCGTGAGTCACAGCGCAATACCAAAGCAATGTTTAGCTGGGTCGGTTTCTACAAGAAAGAAATTCTCTACGACCGCGACCCTCGTGCCGCCGGTGAAACAAAGTGGAACTATCTTAAGCTCGTTGAGCTTGCTATTGATGGAATCACTTCATTTACTACCGCTCCGCTCCGCATGTCGACGTACGTAGGTATTGGTGTTTCTATCTTCACCTTCATCTACCTTCTCTATCTTGTCATTCGCACGATCTTCTTCGGCGTTGATCTTGCCGGATATGCATCAACTATGGCCGTTATTCTATTTCTAGGCGGCGTCCAGCTCATTTCACTTGGTATTATCGGCGAATATATCGGTCGTATCTTCAACGAAACTAAGCAACGCCCCCTTTATTTAATTGAGGAATATCACAATGGAAAGACTCCGAAAAAAGCACGCTCAAAAAATTAGGTACGGCATTGTCGGTGTAGCTAATACGGCGCTCGACTTTATCCTTTTGTTTATTTTTGTTGGCCTTGGTATAGATCGCATTCCGGCTAACTATTTATCTACCGGTATTTCCATGGTCTTTAGTTTCTTCGGAAATAAAAAGTATACCTTTAAAAATACGAATGAACAGAAAAAGCGACAGTTTGTTCTTTTTATCATAGTAACGGTCGTTGGTGTATGGGTTGTACAGCCGCTCGTTATTTGGATTGTTTCACACTTCCTCGACCCATACATGACTAATAAGTCGATCGAATTGTTTATTGCTAAGCTGATTGCTACCGGCGCTTCACTCGTATGGAATTATCTTTTGTACTCACGGCTCGTCTTTAAAAAACATCATAACGAACACTCGTCGGATATCCTCTAGTCATGGCTCACATCGCAATTGACGCTCGCATCATTAACTCTAGTACCGGCCGATACGTAGAGCGTCTCGTGACATATCTTCAAGAAGTAGACACAACAAACGAATACTCAATTCTTGTCCCTGAAAAAGACAAGGATTTTTGGAAGCCAAGTGCGCCCAACTTTACCGTTCGCACAATTAATTTCGATAATTACTCATTCGGTGAACAAATCGGGTTTTCTGCCTATCTCAATAAATTAAAGCCAGACCTCGTTCACTTCTGCATGCCGCAACAACCACTTGCTTATAAGGGTAAAAAAGTCACCACTTTTCACGACCTCACGCTCCTTAAAACCTATAATTCTGATAAAAACTGGCTAGTATTTCATGCGAAACAAAAAATTGGCAAATACGTTTTTAAACGAGTCGCTCAGGAAAATGATCACATCATTACTATCAGCCAATTCACTCAAAAGGAATTGCAAGCATTTACCTCTATTCCAAATGAAAAAATCTCAGTCATCTACGAGTCTTCTGACGTCGCCTCAGTCTCACCTAAAAAATATTCGCTCCCATTTAAAAAATACATTCTTTATGTGGGTCAACAATCAGACTACAAAAACATTAAGCGACTAGGGGATGCGCATCAAATTCTTCTCGCTAAGTATCCGGATCTCGGTTTGGTACTCGTAGGTAAAAAGAATGCCGCTACTCGCACGAATGAAGCCTATTTTGAAAGCAAGGGCTACACCAATATCCTCTTTACCGACTTCGTCGATGACAGCAGCCTAAGCTGGCTTTACAGCAACGCCCAGGCCTACATTTTCCCTTCACTCATGGAAGGCTTTGGCCTCCCCGGCCTTGAAGCTATGGGGTACGGGACTCCTGTCGTAAGTAGTAACGCTACTTGTTTACCTGAAGTCTATGGTCAAGCAGCTCACTATTTCAATCCAATTGATACCAGTGATATGGCCGAAGCAATCGACCAAGTTCTTTCTGATGACCATCTTCGTACTCGCCTCGCAAAAGCCGGCTACAAACAAATTAAAAAGTATTCATGGAAAAAACAAGCGCAGGAGACCTACGCTGTTTATAAAAAAGTACTTGAAGCTTAAGAACTAGCTTGAGCGATTGTAATCCGGCGCTCTTGCCCTTCACCTTCAGAAAACGTCATAATATCTGAGTATTCAGCAGCAACTTGGTGTACGATTCGGCGATCCGCTGCATTAAGACGCTCTACGTGAGAAGTACCAGACTTACGAACCTCTTCGATCCATTCACGAGTTTTTTCAGCTAAACGATCAGCACGCTGCCTCTTATAATCTGCAATATCAAGATTTACTCGACTGAGCGCAGCATCTTTATTTCGAAGCACGGTTGAAACCAAGAATTGTAAACTGCGAAGCGTTTCCGCACCCCGGCCAATAAGTAAGCTATTAAGTTCGGTAGAAGGCACCGAAAGTTCAATCACGTCGTCTTCGACTGAAGCTTCGACTGCTACGTTGACCCCATAAAAACTAAGAAGGTCCGCAACATAGTTACGGGCGAATTCTACTGATTGCTCCCGGTTCATTTGTCCTCCTTTTTACGCGGCGTGTCTTTCGCGCTTATTCGCGTAACATTTACCCCGCTCTTCTTAGGAGTTGACACCTCTGCTTCACGAGCTTCTTTTGCCCGAGCTTTTGCTGTTGCTTTTTTACCAGTTTGCTTAGCTGGTTGACTCGCAAGCTTATCCATCTCTTCAGCGTCACGCTTGAGAAGGAAGTGTTGTTGAATAGCTGCAAAGAGGTTTGATGTCACGTAGTAAAGGGCGAGCGCGCCCGGAAGGTTGAGCATAATGAAGAACATCATGAATGGCAGGAACTTTGTCATCTTACTCATCATGACAGCGTTAAGTTCAGCTTGGTCTGGCTCTTTTCCTTCACCAGCTTCAGCTAGTACATCACGAAGGCGCTTCGTACTTGCGTTAGGAGTGGTTTGCTTAGAAATGATGTATTGGGTATAAGCCGCAATACCAGCCAGTACAATAAGGAAGATACTCACCCCAGCAGGCGAGATGGCATGTTGAGTAAGGTCGATGAGCCCAAGGAACTTTTCACTAAAGTTATCAGGGTTCGTAAGTAAGTCTTTTACTGGTTGGAAGACCTGCATGAATTCGTAGGTAAAGCGACTAATCGCGTCACGGTGTGTCGTAAAGATTTGAATCACTTGGAAGAGGGCAATGAAGATAGGGAGCTGAATAAGAAGAATAAGGATCGAACGGAATGGCTTCACCTCGTGCTTCTTGTAGAGCTCAAGCATTTGCATACTTTCAAGTTGACGGTTACCCTTCGTAGCTTTCTTAATCCGAGCAAGCTCTGGCTGCAGTTTACGCATAGCCTTTACTTGGTGGAGTTGCTTCACTACAAGTGGCCACATTGCGAAACGAATAATAATCGTAAAGATAATAATCGCTATACCGAAGTCAGCATAGGGAACAATGCTGTAAATAAAAAGCAGCAGGTTAAAGATTGGTTGGACAATAAGTAGTTCAAAGATGTTCATTCACAGCCTCTTAAGCAAAAGTTTACTAGTAATAGTATATCAGTTCAGGGGTTATTTATATAGAGAGGCTTTTTCAAATAACTGAGTAAGTTGCTCAGAGATTTGATCGTATGGCATCGTACGCAACTCTGCTGATGTGCAAATCACAACAATATCATAGGTACCCTCGAGTTTATCCATGTTGACTCGAAGATATTCATAAAGGCGTCGACGGATTCGATTACGACCGACCGCAGACTTGATAACTTTCTTGCTCACCACCACAGAAAAACGCGGGTGAGTGCGGTGCGAGTTCGGAACATATTTCACAGTAAAGAGCTGCGAACGTACAGCTTTACCATTGGCGTATACGTAGCGCAGACTATTGTGTCCATGAAAACGAAATAGAGTAGAGATCATTTAGTTACATTATACAAGAAAAAACCTCCCGTTAGGTTGGGAGGTTTTTTACTAGACCGTCAAACGTGCGCGTCCTTTAAGACGGCGACGCTTCAAAACTTGGCGTCCAGTCTTGGTTGACACACGAGCACGAAAGCCGTGTGTTTTAGCACGGTGACGAGTGTGTGGTTGGTAAGTTCGTTTTGGCATATCTCAGTAAGTATACCTTACTCACCCCTTTAAATCAATCCTCCGGCTTGCTTTTTTAGAAAATAGTGCCATCGTATATAAAAACTATCCCCAATTCTTTTACAGTTTTCCACACCTTTACAGGGGTAGTTTCTAATTGTGGATAACTTGGTCTCTAGTGAGGGTCCTCTCCCCTGCTTTCTTTTTCTAACCTATTTATGGTTGTGGAAAACTCTGGAATTATCGTATAGTAGAGACAGTAATTTGATTCGAGAACATTGAGGGGAACATGCAGAAAGATATACATGCGCTCTGGCAAGGTATTTTAGGTGAAGTCGAGCTAAGCTTATCGACACCTAATTACAGTGTCTACTGGGCAAAAACGAAACCGGTCTCTTATGACCAGAACGAGATGATCTTTGAAGTTCCTAATTTATTCGTTCAAAAGAATCTACAAACTAAATACGACAAGTTAATGCGCGAGATGCTCGAAAAGAATGGCCTCTCCCCTGCTACGCTTACATACATCATCCCTTCCGGTGGAAATAAGAAACCTCGTGTTAGCCGTGAAACCACTCAAACCGCTTCTCTTCTCGGTGCAGCTCCAGTCACTAATCCTTCAAGTATTTCAACTGGCTACACCTCTACACCATCTCCATTAGCAGCACGTGGAAATATTAACCCTCGCTATACCTTTGATAACTTCATTGTCGGTTCAAGTAACGACCTCGCCTATTCAGCAAGTCAGGCAGTTGCCGCTAACCCAGGTGTGAAATATAACCCAATCTACTTCTACGGTGGAGTTGGTCTTGGTAAGACGCACCTTATGCAGGCGATTGGCAATGAAATCTTAAAGAATAGCCCAGAAACCCGCGTATTATATGTAAGTTCTGAAACTTTCGTGAATGAGTTCCTCGATTACATCCGTTTTAAGAAAAAAGGTTTTTCAGATAAATACCGCAATGTAGACGTACTTATTGTCGATGACATGCAGTTTATCGCTAACAAGGAAAAGACTCAGGAAGAATTCTTCCATACCTTCAACTTCCTTCACCAAAACAATAAACAGATTATTATTTCGAGTGATAAACCGCCAAAGAGTATCCCCACCCTTACCGAACGTCTTCGTAGTCGTTTCGAAATGGGAATGAGTATAGATATTCAAATGCCAGACTTTGAAACCCGCTGTGCAATCATTAACGCTAAAGCCGGACTTTCAGGTGTCACCCTTAATACAGAAACTGTTGAGTTCCTTGCTAACAACATTAAGACGAACATTCGTGAACTAGAGGGTGCACTTAATCAACTTCTTGCCTACGCCGAACTTCACCACGTCGAGCCAGACGTCTCTACTGCTGAAGGTTTACTTGGTAATGTTCGTCACTCGCGACCACAACATTTAACAAGTAAACAAATTATTGATAAGACTGCGAAACACTTCCAACTTAAGGTGGAAGAAATTTGTGGAAACCAGCGTGACAAGCATATCGTTGTGCCTCGCCAAATCGCTATGTATCTACTTCGTAGCGAGCTTCACCTTAGTTTCCCCAAGATTGCTGGTGAACTTGGCCGTAAAGACCATACCACCGCTATTCACTCAGTTGAAAAGATCGAAAAGGCTATCAAGCTTGATTACATGATTCGTGAACAAGTAAATGCGATTCGGGAGCGTCTCTATGTCTAGTACTCTCACAGCCTGGGTAAAAAATGTGTACAGCTTGTGTGTAGAAGGTGTGGTAACCCGTGCATATTCATACACACCCCACGTGAATACAACAACTCAAGCCACAACCCCACGTGTAAAACCCCAAGTTTTCACCAGTTTTCTCAACAGTTTTATACCGACTCTATACACAGCATTTTTTCCTCCTTTACCACTGTTAGATACACACTTATACACAATATCCACAGTACCTACTATTAAGAAGATGAATAAAAAATAAGAAAGGACTCTAATAACAATGGAACTCACAGTTACCCAAGAAAACTTCGCAAGAGCCCTCTCGGCAGTAGGTCGAGTCGCTAGTACAAAAACACAGCTTCCTATTCTTAGTAACATTCTTTTAAGGACAGATGGAAACCGTCTTTTAATTGCAGCAACTAACCTTGAGATCGCAACTACTCAATATATAGGTGCTAAAATCGCCAAGCCTGGTGCAATCACTGTACCAGCCCGTCTTATTTCAGAATTCGTTTCAAGCCTTCCCAAAGGATCAATTGAACTAAAGATTGTTGGCGAAAATATCCACATCACCAGTGGAAAGTACCACTCAATTATTAATGGGGTGATTGCCGATGATTTCCCAGAACTCCCTACTATTAATGAAGAGAATTCAGTCACCTACTCTATTAACACCGAGGAGTTCAAGCAGGCGGTTTCACAAACAATTATTACTGCTAGCTCAGACTCAACTCGTCCAGTGTTGACTGGTGTATATTGGCATTCTCACGAAGGATGGATTTATTTAGCTGCAACCGATGGATACCGCCTTTCAGAGCGTCGCCTGGTTGAAACTTCAAGTGAGGTTGCGGCAATTATTCCAACGCAAACCCTTCAAGAAGTGCTTCGAACTATTGTTGATGACACCGAAACAATCGATATCCTCTTTGATGAAAGCCAAGTACGATTCCGTATTAATGAAGCTGAAGTAATTAGTCGCCTTGTTGATGGCAATTTCCCAGATTACCGCCAGCTTATTCCGGCGCAATCAGACATTAACGCAGTTATGAATAAATCTGAATTTACGCGTGTCACTAAGGTTGCTGGCCTCTTTGCTCGTGAATCAGGCGGAAGTGTAACAGTAACTGTCGATAGTGATAAAGGTACCGTCTCACTCCACTCTATCGCTTCTGAGCTTGGGGAAAATACTTCAGAACTCGATGCAGAAATCACCGGTGACGGCCAAGTGACGCTTAATTCTCGATACCTCACAGAATCTCTTGGTGTTATTGATGCGGATACGATTTCATTTAGCTTTAGTGGTAAGCTTTCGCCGATTATTCTTAAATCAACTGAAAAAGATACAAATTACTACCACGTAATCATGCCGCTCAAGAGCTAGTAATTAAACATAAGGAAAGCTAATGGCATCGGTACAAAAACTTCATGTAGCGAATATTCGCTCGCACGCCGAGTATGGTATTAGCTTTTCCCCTGATGTCACGATTATTACTGGTGCAAATGGGAGTGGAAAAACGAGCCTACTTGAAGCTGTTTATTTGAGCCTTCAAGGCACTTCATTCCGCGGTAGCGATGGTGATTTACTACAAAAAGAGAGTCCTTGGTGGAAAATTGAAGCAATTCTTAGTACTGAAGAAAAGCGCACGATTAAATTCGATCCATCGCGAACAACCGGCCGAAAACAATTTGTCATCGATAATAAGACAACCGCTCGTATGCCTGCAAAGCAAAAATATCCTGTCGTATTGTTTGAACCCGAAGATTTACGCCTCCTTCACGGTTCACCGACTCGGCGACGGCAATTTATTGATCGTTTTATTAGCCAATTAAATCCTCTGTACGGTCCAGTGCTTCGTAAATACGAACGAGCCCTTAAACAACGCAATAACCTGCTTAAAAACGCTTACATACAAGATGATGAGCTATTTGCTTGGAATGTTGCTCTTGCCGAACATGGCGCCTATATTATCGAGCAGCGCATTGCTTTTATCGAGCAACTTAATCAAAATCTCTCGAGCCTCTACCAGGAAATTGCTGGTACGCATGACGAAGTATCAATTCATTATTCGCATACATTCGTAGGCGATATTAAACAGAAACTTTTAAATGAACTTCACGCTCATATAGAACGTGATCGTTATTTAGGAAATACTTCTGTTGGTCCACAGCGCCACGATGTCATTTTCAATATTAATAACTCCCCTGCCCTTTCAACTGCATCACGCGGGGAAGCACGTACAATTGTGCTAGCGCTCAAATTTCTTGAAGTTTCTATCATCGAGCAACTTACCGGAAAATCACCGGTTGTTTTGCTTGACGATGTCTTCTCTGAACTTGATGCGAAACGTCAGCAAGCCCTAAGTGAGCGTACAAAAGGCTATCAAATTATCATGACAAGTACGCATGTCACTCGTGATATTACCGAGCACACGCCAAAATATACAGAAGTACAACTTACTTAGTAGTGGTACGTAATTGAGTACTTGTTTATATCTAATCCCTTGGATTCGAACCAGGCCGCAATTTCAGTTTTGTAGCGAGCAATCGCCTCTTCTTCGCCAAGCTTATAATCAATTTCAGTGAGCTCAAGGTCTGCGAATAGTTTTAATTCTTTTGAATTAATATCTTGGCTTAATGTGTAGTCTAAGGTTGAAACTGGTAAGTACTGTAATACTGGGTCAGATTTCGTTACACCAGCTTCTTCAGATAGACGATCACGACAAGTAAATTCGCCGTACTTTAGTTTATCTTTCTCTAAACACGTTACTAATGAGGTGTAGTCACGAAGGTCTGAATCCTCAACATTCAGGCGTGAGTATAAGTTTTGAACGTGATATGACTGACCAATACTTTCCATATCAACAATAAACGTCGTTGTGTACGAGCCATTTAATAATTTTTGACTGTAGGTATCATTTCGGATAGAGGCGTCATTAATGGATTTGATTTTTTCAGCATCAGATATATTATAGGAAACCGTATCGTACAGTGCTTTTTCTATCGCTTTTCTTTCGTCTGAACTGAGATTTTTTACGTAGTCGTCGTAATTCTTAATGCTAATAGAGCCATCACTGTTACTCGATGTAAGTCCACTCAGATAAAATCCAAGACTTACTAATATAAGCACGCCGAAAACGGCCGCGATTGAAATGATATACGTAAGACGTTTCTTATTTTCAGGCATTATTTCATGTACTCCCCTATATTTACGAACGTTACGCCGCTTGCTGGGTATTTGTATTGACTTACCCAAGCCTTTTCTTTCTGGCCAGCCTTTGAAGAGCCCGTGTGCACGACGGTTGCAGTTTGAGTTGCTTCATCCACCGAAACTACGACACCAACGTGTCCGGCTGAGCTTCCTGATGATCCCCAAGATTTTACGCCACCAGCTACGCTAAATATAGCTGGCGCGGTTGGCTTGTCGGTTACAGTAAGTCCTTTACCGGGATTGGCACTGACGAGGTTTCGCACAACTCCTTCACCATTACCCTTACCATAAGTAAGCGTCGTATATTCTCCAATATACCAACTCGAAACGGTTGTACAGCCGTTAACGCCAAGTTTGTAACTATAGTTAGCTTTTGCATACCTCTCGCCGTGACTATTCATATACTCCGTGAAAGCTTGCTGTACAGAGTTAGCATCGCCATTCAAAGCTGTTTGGCCGCTTCCACATAAACTACCGTTTGTTAATGATGAAAAGTATACGAAAGCACCTGGATCTTTGTTGGCTGGATATTCGATTCCACCATGATCTCGTTTGATTTGCCCCCATGTACGGTTACTCTTAGTTGGTTCAACTTCAGGGTCGCGCCTTTCATCGAACTTATTCATTACATACGGCGAACCCTCACCAGCAGCTGCTTCGGCTGCACTGAATCCCATGTTTGTAGCCTGTGTAATGTACGCACTGGCCATACCATTATATGCAAACAAAGTAGCTTTTACGTTATGTGGATCAGATAAGTCTTTACCGCCGGCTTTATCTTTAAAGAAGGCTGCGGCTTTATTAGTTGCATCTTGAAATTCGGCGTCAGTATACGCTGCCTTAACTGGGTAATTACTTGGGGTAATCTGGTATGGTCCGTAGCCATTACCCGGCCCGTACCGTTTAAAATTCGCTTCCTTACCATGAATAGCCGCTAATAACTGCCATGGAATACCCTGTGCTTCAGCTGCGGCTTCATAAAACTTTTTATTCGTTTCAATTTCTTTTAGCTGTGCTTCACTGAAAATATCTCGGCCGGCGTAGTCTTTATTATTGAAAACAGAAGCTGAAGCGGAAGTTGAACATGTTGCTGTTGAATCGGCGCAGTTACTATAGTGAGTAACAAGGTTTAAGCTTTCAAATTCAGGGTCACACGCTGCCATTGCATAGGTGGTATTGGTGTTCATCGGGCTAAGGAAGAACGCTACAAGTAATCCAAAACCAGCTAGTAAATAGCGTGATTTTGACCAAATAGTTTGTGCTGTAAATAAATGTTTCATACGCTAATATCCACTCATTGACCAGTGCCATGCTTCTGACGGCAAATTATAGTATCCATAGGTCGCACCATTCGCTGCCATCCATTTATAACAAGCAGTTGAACGGTTACCGCAGGCAGTAAAGTCGATTGCTAATCCCCTCTCGTGCTGAGAGTTACCAGGTTTTGCGGTTGGTGGACTACAGCTACCGCCATGACAGTTATTGCGATACACCGCTTCTTGCTCTTCGTATGACCTAAATGAGTTGCCGAGCGATAGCGTTACGCCTTGGCTTTTTGCCGCTTCAATCATCGATACAACTGCTTGTGATACTAATGAATTAACCCATGCGCTTCCAATGCGGCATTTTCTAAATGTGAATTTTTCTACCGGGTGAGTGTAAAGTCCTTCGTCTGATGAACCGGGTGCACAAGCTGCTGCTGAGTAGTCTACGTTTGCCTGAAGCGTCCAGCCTTGTCCTAAACTTTTGACATTATCTGGACGGCCGGTAGAAACGCCACCAGGAGCACTGCCTGTAGGAGCTGTTTCAACCGCTTCAAGTGGTTCGTCGTCCATTTCATCAATCACAGATTTGTCCACTAGGTATACGCGGAAGTAGGTATTACGCTCTTCATTTGCTCCACCATTACCCTGGATACAATCAGCACCCTTTGCTGCGTCATTACCAGCATCATCAGGGTCGGTGTACCCGCCAATCGAGTTAGTTCGATCGACACAATTTTCAATATACTGCTTGAAAATTTCGCTTTCAGGTTCTCCATTCCCTTCGTTGATATGACCGTTTGTGACCATATAGTCGAGTACAGTTTCAGGATCTAACCCGAGTGCAGTGTTATCGAGTCCATAGCGAAGATTACAAAAAGGATCAGCGGCAAGTTCTTGGCCATTAAAATTGTTATACTCAGGGTCGTCACACTGATCAAATTCTTCTACAGTTGCGGCTTTAGCGGTGAAGTTACTGAGGATCGAAGTCGATGCCGCACTAAACGAACCAAGCACTGAAGTTACTGGAGAGAGTGAATCGCCTTTCTGTACGAATGGAATAAACTTCGAAACAAATGAACCGATGAAGGTGTTTTTATTTGTTGCGTCTAATGGACTCGCCTCAAGCTTTTCTGCTTCGTTATAAAGAGCGACGGTTTCGTTGTTGAGGTTTTGGTAAGCAACGGCGTCTTCTTTGGTGAGGACAGCAAGACCACGACCTTGCGATACCTGGGCGTTATAAGCACCAGTTCCAGATACAATTGCATTCCCAGCCTCGTTACCATTTTCATCTCCTGTAACTAATGCGCCTGACGCCATGTCAACGAGCTTTGGCATAAGCATCCCCATAGCAACACCAATTGCAGCAGAAGCACCAATTTGCGCAGCGGCTCCCCAGCTGAGTGACGCTCCGGCCGTAAAGAATGCGGTTACCGCACCAACTACAGCTGTTCCAATAATAGCGGCTTGCCCCCACCCACTCTTTACAACGTCACATGCCTGATCGGCTGCTTCAGTAGTACCCCCTGAAGGAATAAGATTAACAATTGTTGCCATGACACCTTGTGATACAAGCTGGCCATTTGTATATCGTAGTGTTTCGTCAGCAATTACCGCTTCTTCATCGGTCGTTACGTTAGAGGATGGCTTTCCGGCCGTATCTCCATAGGCGGCATATTTAAAGCCATATGAATCGGTGGCGGTTTTACCCTGCGAGTTTGCTGAGGTTAAAATATTTCCCCAAAGCTCCGCTTGCTCGGGTGTTGAATCACCTGCCTTAACAACGTCGGCTGAGTTGCTGAAGGCGTACGCGTATCGAGTAAGTTGCAACATACCAATATACTTCGCAGCAAACCCAACTGCTCGAATCATGCGATAGCCAGTACAAACACTGTCTACTGCACCAGCTCCGAACGCTGTAACGGTGAGTGCTCCTTTTACGGTACTTTTAGCGACGACATCACCAGAATTTAGCAAGGCTTTCTTAGCTGCGGTTTCAGTATCGAGCTTCGCTAAATCATCAAGCTGAGCTTGAGTGTAAACCTTACCTGTTGGCTTGCCGTCATCATCAAGTTCTGGAAAATTACCCTCTTCATCGGGTGCAGACGCAACACGCGGGTTCCCTACTGACGCCCCTTCTCCATTAACGGTAGCTCGAAGCTTTTTGTTCATCTCCTCTTTTGTTGTAAGGCCCTCAAACGTATTCTTTCTGCTAATTTTTAACTTAGAGTTAATCTTTTGGGCGAGCTTATCGGTAAATGAGGTAAAGCGTGGGTTATAAGCTCGATTAAAGGTCGAGCGTAACTGCGGATTTCTACGCAGCTCTCTTTGAAGACTTTGAGCGTCATACTCCACGTCCCCTACCTTTAGTTTTACAGCTTTACCCCTTGAAGATAGAGGGTTTCCATCTTTATCGAGCGCTTGAATACCGGCCTTGTTAAATCGTGCGATTTCTCTTTTTGAAAGAGTTTGATATTTACAGCGAATCTTAATAGGTTCACAAACACCGCTTGTTAAGTTTTCGGTGAGTTTTTTAGCCATAATTTTACCCGAACGAGTATCAAGCACTGCTAATTGGTCGTTAAACTTTTCGCTTAACGTTTCTTTCATATGAATAAGGAGCATTGACGGTGAAAACAGAACGGTCAGTCCAAAACCACCAATACCGAGAGCGCTTAAAATAGCCGCAATTGGCCCACGCTTTTTTACAAAAGATTTAAGATTAAACTTTGAGCCATTCGCAGGCTTTCCGTCTGTTACATTATTGGTCCACCCAGGATTAGGTGCACTTGAAGCCTCGTTGTTGCGAACTTTCGCTGCATTTGCGTCTTCTTGAGAAGAGTCTGCCGTCTGATCGTAGGTATTCGCGGCGTCATTGAACGTTCCCTGCTCCTCGGCTTTGGCAATGTCATTAAAGCGACGGTCATAATCTTGTTGACCGGGGTTTAATTTTTCCTCTTGCCTCTCGTCACCAGGCGTAAACGTCGAAGTCGGCATACTTGCTTTCTATTATACTCTTGAAAGGCTATTTTATACCCCTGATGGGCCTGTCTGAGAGTTTCCTTGTGGGTTAGTGGTAATTAACTGCTGCTCTGTCGGGGATGCTTGAATTTGAATATGAACGTGGCTTTGGCCAGCAAAGAATAAGCCTTGTCCAATCGGGAAGTTTGCGAGACGCTTCTTCTCTTCTTCAGTAAGTTTAAACACGTCAGAAAGTACATCAACAGCACTGGTAGATTGCTTTAAGAGAAGCTGCATCGAACTGTTAGCGACAATCGCGCGCCCCATCTTACTACTCATGAAGTCTTCAACGTCCTGGGTAATAGTCGTAAGGCCAAGATAATACTTACGGGCACGTTTCGCGAGGCTAAACAGGAAGTTTGCTGAGTCGTCATACTTCATAAGCTGCCATGCCTCGTCAACGATAAGCATACGTTTGCGTTGATCGGTTCGGGTAACATTCCAGATGTGGCTCAGTACAATATACATTGCCACTGGGCGGAGTTCATCCTCGAGGTCGCGGATATTAAACACAACCATTGGATTATTGATATCGATATTTGATTGTTGGCTAAAGATACCTGCAAACGTACCAGTGGTGTACTTACGAAGGCGCTGTGCAAGTGAGGGCCCACTTCCACCCATATGAAGCAAGGTGTCATAAAGGTCAGAAATAGTTGGCGGTACAGAGTTGTGAGTTAATGGGTCACTCGTAATACCAACGCGGGCATAAGTATCGATAAGTGCTTGGTCGAGGTCGGCTTCTTCAGCTGGAGTGAGGGCTGACATTTGTACGCCAGCTGCGGTTACCTGTGAACCACCGAGCATAAGACGGAAAAGACCATGAAGCGTGACCAGGTTGGCGCGAAGTGCATCATCGGCCTCTTCGGTATCAATTACACGAGGCAGATCGAATGGATTAATACGGGTTTGAGAGTTAAGGCTCAAACGGATATAGGCACCACCTACTGCATCGGCAAGCTTTTGATATTCGTTTTCAGGGTCGATAATAATCACCTCTGAACCAAGCATCATACTACGAAGCGCTTCAAGCTTCACGGTAAATGATTTACCAGCACCAGATTTAGCGAAGACAACCATATTAGCGTTCTCGAGACGGAAACGGTCGAAAATAACGAGACCGTTATTGTGCATATTAATACCGTACAAAATACCGGTATTGTCGGTGAGGTCGGCACTTGTGAATGGGAAGCTAGTACTAATAGCCCCGGTATTCATGTTGCGACGAATCTGTAATTGGTCGGACATTTGCGGTACAGAACTATTAAGGCCTTGCTCTTGTTGTGAAGAAGCAACCTTGCTAAATACCATTTGCTGGCCAAAAATTGTTTCAATCTTTTGTTGAACGAAGTTAAGCTCGTCCATACTATCGGCCCAAAGCGTAACGTAAAGCCCGAAACGGAAGAAACGCTCAGCACCTACCTGAATTTGATCACGAAGTTCCTCGGCGTCATTAAGGGCTGCTTCAAGAGCCGGGTCACGAACCCTTCCCTTTTCACTGTTGATCGAAGCAGAAGCCTCGAGCTGCGTCACTTTCTTACGAAGGTTGTTAAGGACTACTTGGCTTTCAACTGGGTAAATATACATACTGACATCGAGCACTTCGTCGATGTTAATAAGTGGACTCAACCATCCAGTGTAGAGCTGATGTGGATAGCCGTATACATAAAGTGTTCGACCGTACTTGGTACCAAGACGGAAATATGAAGAGTGAATTTCAATGCTACTTGGTGCAATCAAATCACGAAGTGTTGAAACGCCTTTAAGAAACGCTTGCTCGACTTCAGCTTGTTCGCGTGCTCGTTGTTCAGCGGCAATATCAACCGCATTTTTCTGCCTAGCCATTACTGAATTCCCCCTGTCGGTGCATTGCCTGGAGCTTTTTTAACAAATGTCGTCGCTAAATTATCGAACCCACCAATTGGCTGACGAACAGCCGTATCTGGGTTGTAGTAGTTGTAGTACAACTCACCGAGCGCCCGCGTATCGAGTTGTGCGCTTTGAATACCAATCTGGAAAAGCCCGGCCATGACACTGTCGGTGCGGTTTTTAAGTTCATCTTTTGCCTTCTGATAAGCAGCCGCATCGATATGTGTAATCGTGTTTTGTGGACGAGCAAAGAGTTTTCCAAAGAACCCTTTCCCCTGCTCTACTAAGTTGGCTGCGTCACCACCTGGGAAGTATGGAATTGTAATGTAGAACGACTTCTCCATAATATTAGCTTCTTGTGAAAGCGCATCGATAAAGCCGATATAGTCGTCCATTAGTACACCAAGGAGCATATTATCTTGTGAACGACGAGTGGTTACGAGCTTATCAATGTAAGGCCCAATATCAACTCGTTGAGAGCGGATGAGGATTTGTACTGGGAAATTAAGTGAGTTAAGGAAGTTTTGATAACTATATTCAACCCCTTCCCTTTCGCGATCACTCATGAGGTCGAAGTTAATAGACTTACAGGCAACTACAACGCGAAACGATCCATCATTCATAATCACCATGCCGTCGCGAATTTCTGAAAGCTGGAGTGTACTTTGTGTTGAATTAGGGTTTTTCGGAGTTGGTTTCGTAGCTGGTTGCTGTGAACCAAGCGGTGCTGCGCTAGGGGCTACACCGGGCTGTTGACCTGGAAATGGCTGCTGATAAGCAGGTTGAGCTGGCATTGGTTGTTGCACCGGCTGACCAGGTTGTGGCACAGGTTGCTGTATAGGCATAGCAGCCTGTTGTGGAACAGGCTGAGCGCTCCCCGGCTGACCGGGTTGATTATAGGGATAATTATTAGGTTGCATACCCTTTTACAGTCCCACTCCTTTAGTTTGATCTACTTATCGAAGAGAAATAACAACTTCTTCAGATTCTTCTTTGGCCTTCTTTTTCAAGCGGTTGGCCTCATGAGCAATCGTTTCGATAGAGTAATCAGTGTTGTTTGCAAGGCTTATTATATCAGCAGTCGGTACGGAATCGCTAGTTATTGCTGGCTTTTCTTCAACTGGAGTTGGAGGCGGTGTTTTAACAGAGGTATTGTTCATTTCAACACCTTCTTGTACGGGTGCTCTATGAGCAGTATCGCCTAACGGTTGAATAACAGACTGGTGAAAAGTTGGATACGGATCGAAATGTGGCGATGCACCCGGGGTTTGTGTGTAGACCGGATTGACTTGTGGATTTACCAGGCTCGCCGCTGGAACTGCGGCAGATGGGAATTGTTGGTTTACAGGTTGAACGACGGGTTGAACAATAGCCTGTGCCACTGTTTCTGGTGCAACCGGCTGGAACATTCGCTGTCTCGCCTCTTCGTGCATACGCTCAGTAGTTGCTGACATCATCTGATCGAAGGTATGAGCTACTGCTGTATTTGTATCAAGGACATCCTCGGCGCTTTGTGCTTCCAAATAGATATCATTATTCATTACCGTACTTGCTGCTCCATTAACGCCACGGATCGCCCAGCCCTGACTATCGACGATATTCGCCAAGTAGCTCAATCGTTGCTCGGCCTCAGTCTGTGACAAGTCTTTCGTAAGCTGAACATCAACCGTTTTTGGCGCTGAAATCTCAATTAACGACTCAATCCCCTCTGGATCCCAAAGTCGTTGGCGCGGTTTAATGTAAAACGAAACAATCGCTGCCATGTAAATTTCCATCGGTTGATCTTTACGCAGCGGCAAAGCAAGCGCACCGAAGAAAATAATAATAGGTATAGGAACGATCGCAAGACCTATAAACAATTGGGCAAGACCCCACGCTAATACCCCCGCAAGTGCAACGATAATCAAATAAATGAATTGGCGGAAGCTAAACGGGCCAATGAGTTTGTCATCAGCTTCAACGTCTTGGGGTACTTTGTAAGTTGCCATGATTTAAGTATACAACAGAGCCTTATGGTGCGGTTGGCGGTTGAGTTGGTGGCTGTGTCGGCGGTGCTGTTGGAGGAGTGGTTGGTGGAGTCGGAGGTGTTGGCGGATTGTCGTGGGAGATATTAAGTGTTGAATTATCTGGTTGTTGACGTGTTGAAACGCGTGTAACGGTTGGTGGAGTTATTATTGGTGTTGCTGAAGCTGGAGTTGCAGGTGCAGGTGCAGATGCAGATGCAGATGTGACGGGAGTAGCAGTAGTAGCGGGAGCCGGCGGAGTTGTAGATGCCGGCTCATTGACTAACGGGTTTGTT
Source organism: uncultured Candidatus Saccharibacteria bacterium (assembly GCA_963517285.1). Classification (GTDB taxonomy): domain Bacteria; phylum Patescibacteriota; class Saccharimonadia; order Saccharimonadales; family Saccharimonadaceae; genus Microsaccharimonas. The sequence continues at coordinate 140,771 of CAUQDN010000002.1, read as the reverse complement.
TGAGATTGTACTTCTATAGTTGGTTGATTACTTGCTTGAGTTGGCGTTTGTGCGTTAGCTACATAAAAGCTTTTTAATTCACCAAGTTGTTGTTTTGCAGCGTCACTTGAAACTTTTGCACGTAATTCAGACGACGTCTCGAGTGTTGTCGCTGAGGCTGCGAGAATCTGCATGTAGCGTGAATCACCCTTATCCATAGCATTTTTAGCAACTTCAATTGCATGAGCGCGTGCGCCATCGTGCATACCTGCGAGCGCTTCGGCATTAAACTTTCCTTCTTCTATAGCACTAAGGGTTGCCGAATTGTAATCAAACTGGCCATCACCAATCTGACCGAGGCGTTTACCACTTAATGTAGGATCTTTTCCCGAAGAGGCTGAAGCGGCTCGTGAAATCATTTTGCTATATTGAGATAAACTTCCTCCGGCTGCTGTAGCAGATACAATTTCTATAATCTGATCATACGCCCCTACTCCGCCAAGTTGTGTCTCAATTGCTGCGCGTTGCATAGTGTCACCCTTATAATCACGACCCTTAACAGTAACCGACCCTTTTGTGGCAAGTGTCTGAATATCTTTTGAAGTGAAGCCAGCATCTTGAGAGGCGATCACTACCTTGGCTTCATTTACTTCTTCAGATAAAGCTCTATCTTGAGCGGCGGTTGCAGACTTCATAAGCTGTGCGTTCGCAGCCTTTTCCGCCTTTGTTATAGGTATCCCACTTGCAAGACCCTGGTTGATTTTTCCAAGCTTACCATCCTGACCGATACGTTCTGCAAACCGCCGGGATCGATAATTCTCTCTTCCCTGTTTTCGAATCGCCGCACCGCGCCCAATAATACTTCCCCGGTAGGATTCCTTCATCTTGCCACCGAACTTTGAGCTTGCCCGATTTCCCCATTTACTGGCAAGTTGTCCTGCCATCGGGATACCATCGAGCGATTTCTTTAATAATGAAGGTACAAGGAATAACGGTAATACAAGAATCGCTACGCTTACAATTTGAGCAAACCAGTTGTTCGCAGTTTCGGTATTTGAAGCTTTCTCTTCTTCAGTGGCGTCGGCTGCAGTAGTTTGAACGAGTGTTGGCGAGAATGACACCTTAACGATACCAGATGCAAGTTGGCTGCCACCGAATACTAACGCGATGATTGGAAATACCAAAAGCAAAGCGGTAAACATTTTTCGCCATTGTTTAAAGTACTTTTCAGTGTTTGGTAGAAGAAAGGCGACAAACGCAAGCGGTGCAATAACAATAAGAATAACAATAAGCGCTTGGCGAGCAACCAGAATGAATAAGATCATCACAAGCGCAACAACAGCAGCTAATACAACCGGAAGAAGCGCTGAAAGAAGTGCATATATAGCTAACGCACCTGCTCCGAATGCTAACACTCCGACGGTGATATCACTCACAAGATTACCCTGTGAGAATACACCGGTATTTTCGGTTCCAAGGTCAAGTACATTAGTACTTATACTCCTGAAAACATCATTAATTGAGTATCCGAGAATATTTGAAAGGTCGATCGCAATCTGACAAATAATAAACGAGGCATTAACAAGAATGGCCGAGACAATAAGGCGCGGCAGCATTTTCTTTACCCCGTAGTTTGAAATCCCGACTCCGGTCAATTGCGAGAAGATGATAATAAGGAATGCTATAACAAAAGCAATGTTCGCAATGTTACGTACAATCCCCCACGCTTGGTTGGCTGGGCCGCCTGGTGCTACTACCGAAGTATCTGTTCGCAGGAACGAGTCTGAAATAATAGAAAATGCTCCATCGGCAATGCTTGATAGAGAGTTTGCGACTGGACAGAGAATCCATCCAATGGCTTCAATTGAACAGCTTGAGCCAGCGCTTTCTTCATCCGACCCATCAGATGAGGTTTGACCACCAAGTTCTTCCCCATTAGAAGCGGGGTTTACGGCAATATAATCATTTGCGTAAGTACGGGTCATGTTTGCAAGCGTATTACAATTAAATGAGCCGTCATCCCAACCTAGTGATGGATTGGCGGTACTTATGTTGCGGTCCTTCCCTAGTTCAGCCTTATATACCGCTAATTTTGTAGAGCCACCGCTAATTGTTCTTAGGAGAAATAGATTATTTGTACCTGCTTCGGCTGCTGCCCAATCGGCACTTCCTTGAACCGCACCGGTAGGAGTCGCCTTACAACCGATCGTAAATGTATCAAAAGCTATGTAATACTTATTTGCGTTTGTAAGCGCTGGAATATTTTTATTTTGCGCAATGCGAGTATATATTTGTTGATCGCTAAGCTCAGGACAGCTATATGAAGTTGAACTATTATTTTGTGTACACCCAAGTGTACGCATGAGACCAAGAATATCGCCAAATCCAAGATTCGCAATATTCTCCTTGAGTGCCTTACTAGACTCAGCATTACAGCTTGTTTTTCCGTCGCTCTGATTGATAATGTGACCAACGATAGGCTCACCAATGAGTACAGAGTTATATCCTTGGATATTTTCAATAGATATATTAGTACGATCAGACCCTCTGAATATAGGACCTACACAGGCTGCCACCCACCCAGCTCGAAGAGCTTGTTTAGAATCACTGGCAGTACTGGCATTTACAGATGGCGCATAAGCGGTGCTAAAGACAATCGCAAAGGCTAATGAAAAGAGGGTAACTCTTTTAAAAGTAGAAGACTTAAACAAAGAGAAGAAGCGCCTTTGAGGCGCTGCTTCTGCATGCGTCGAATTATCGCGTATTTTTATGCCTAAACGAGAGCGTTTCATCTCTTGTCCATTTAAGCATAGACGGGATTATTCGTGAAGATAGCTTATCGGCTTAGGGGAAAACTTTTAAAGTCTGTTTCCCGCTTCACCAACATGAACCGCTACACCACTTGCTTCGTCAAATGTGCGAACATTCATTTCCTTTACAGGAGGGTCTGTGCTTTCAAGATGTGTAGTTGTAACAATGAAACTGAGACGACGTTCGGTTTCGGTTAGTTCTTCAGGGTTTTCAAGTTCTTTAACATCCGAAATCTCATAAGACCAGTCTATGAGAGGTTCACCATTCAGATGGCGAGCGACATTCTGTTCCATAAGAAGCGCATTCAAATTAATCAGCTTTTCACGATAAGCGACCGCACCTTCGATATTTTGCCAGTCTTCTGGGAAAATAGAAGGTGTAAGGTCGGTGGCGTTTTCGGTAGCAATTTGAAGATAAATCTCTTCCATAGAGTAGTCTTCAAAATTTTCGTTCTTTTCGTCGGTAATTTCATCAGTTCGAGCAAATGTTTCCTCTACGTCATCTTCAGTTGCGCCAGTAAAAATCCAAGTATCCACTGCATCAACAGAGGCTTGAGCTAGTGCTTCAGGTGCGAGACCAGCTGGGATTTGTTCAATTGCACTCGGTGCTGGTTCAGTTTCAGCCTCAGTAGGTTCAGTAGTACTAGGAGCTTCAGCGCTCGTAGTTGTTTCAGGTGCAGGTGGAGTGTTTTGGCTTGCTTCGGCGTTTGGTCCACATGCGGCAAGAACAGCGACACCTATAGCAGAGAGAGCTGCAAGTGAGCGGTTACGGAGCTTTTCTTTGCCCCTTGTACCTTCTTGTGAGTTGATGGTGTTGAGTTCTGGACGATCCATGGTGGTGATTGAAACTTCCTTCTAGTTATTACTTATGAACGGCAAGCCTATTATGCTTATGCGTCGTTTGTACTATATATACCACAAAAGATTGAAAAAGTAAAGAGCTTATGTCGTATAGTAGCGTAAACGTCAACAAATATGGCTTGCAATCTCTGTAAAAACCTCGTACTCTATAGATAACTATGAAAATAAAACAAACAATGCGTAACTTGGTGCTGGGCGGACTATTACTTATACCAGTAATCGCGGTGGTTCCGGCGACTTCAACATTCGCCGACTGCGGCGGTGTTACCACGGCTATTATTAACTGTGATCAGGGGGGCGGTACGAACGTTGAAGATACCGGCGTATGGGGGCTCCTTCTTTTGGCGGTTAATATTCTCACCGCAGGTGTCGGGGTATTAGCGCTAGGCGGTCTTGTATATGGCGCTGTTCTTTACACTTCTGCTGGTGGCAACCCAGAGCAAGTTAAAAAGGCTCGTACTATATTTACTAACGTAGTAATCGGTGTTGTGGCTTTTGGTGGTATGTACGCTCTGCTCAACTTCTTAGTGCCCGGAGGAGTCTTTAACTAATGAAACGTCTTAAAAATATTATCTTTGCTGCGTTATTTATTTTTACCATAGCAGCGCCAGTAGCTACGGTTGCGACGCCGCAGTATGTATCTGCAGCTGGGAGTTGCGAAGGGCGCCTGTTGGGTCTTCCTCCTTGGTACCGAGGGCTGGTAAGGGGAACTCCACCAAAGTGTGACATTGTCTCCCCTAACGATGTCGGCGGCCTCAGTCCATTTATTTGGCGAGTCGTTCTCAATGTTATAGAGATGGTAATTGGAATTACTGCCTACATTGCGGTGTTCTTCATCTTGTACGGCGGTTTCCAATTCATGGTAGGCGGGTCAAACCCTAGCATGATTGAAAAGGGCCGTAAAACCATCCTTAACGCTGTTGTTGGGCTCGTTATCGCAATGGGAGCCATAGGAATTACTAACTTAATATTCTCAATTATTAATTAAGGATAAAACTATGCTGAATTATTATCTTGTAAAATTCGCCCAAACCATCAGTGCCGATGAAGCCGGTGTTCCAAGTATGGATGCGAATACTTTGCTTCAAAACGGACTTAACCTCACCTACTTTATCGCCGGTTCGGTTGCCGTTATTGTTATTGTTGTTGGCGGTATTATGTATGCTATATCTTCTGGTGATTCCGGTAAGGTAACAAAAGCGAAGAACCTACTTACCTACTCTATTGTTGGATTGGTAGTAGTATTGAGTGCATTTGCAATTACAAACTTTGTTATAGGAAGGTTTAATTAATTATGAAGAAGTTTAAAGTATTAGTAGCTGCCCTTGCAGTAACGGTGATGGGAGCGTTCGCACTTACACCTGTTGCAACAGTTGGAGCGCTTGACCCATTAGAGCAAACCTGTGCGGATAGTCCAGGCTCTACGATTTGTGAAAACAGGAATGAAGACGGCAGCGACCTTATTAAAACTGTAGTAAACGTACTTATCTTCATCGTGGGTACGCTGGCAGTTATTATGATTATCGTTTCTGGTGTCTTCTACGCTATTTCATCAGGAGACGCCGGAAAGGTATCGAGGGCAAAAAACACGCTTACCTACGCTGTCGTAGGACTTATTGTGGCTATTATTGCCTTCGCTATTGTTAACTGGGTTATTGATCTCTTGCCACAATCTTAAGTTAAAGAGGTGGCAAAAGGTTAACAAACCGTAATAAATGTGATATAAATAACCTAGATTTCATAAGAAAGGAAATAACAACAATGAAACAATTAATCAAAAAGCTGAGCGGATTTGTAGCTGCTTTCGCTCTTGTAGCTGCTACTCTTTTCGTACCAGTTGCTCCAGTAAGCGCACAATGTGCTACCGGTGAATACACTGCACAATCAGGTGCAAACTGTGCAAAGGGTGACGGTACACCAAGCAACCTCTTTGATGGCGACAACGCTATCTTTAAGACAGTTGTGAACGTACTCCTCTTCATTATTGGTGCGATCAGCGTGATCATGCTTATCTGGGGTGGTATTCGTTACACAACTTCAGCAGGTAACTCTTCAAGCGTTACTGCGGCTAAGAACACAATCATGTACGCCATCATTGGTCTCATCATTGCCTTCCTTGCATACGCAGTTGTCAACTGGGTTATCGGCGCGCTTCCAAGCAACTAAGCCTACAGCCTTTCTTACATAAATACCCCTCACAACGAGGGGTATTTATTTTGCTGTGCATTTAAGCGAGCGGGTATTTAAATTGGACAGGTTTAGGGTAAATAAATACTCCCCTGCTTGAGGGGAGTATTTAGTAGGTTCGCTGAGCTTATACTATTGAATTTGAATTCGCTTAGCTTGCTCTTGCTTGATCTTGCTGAAGCTGATAGTGAGAACACCGTCTTTTAGTACTGCTTCAACTTCGTCTTCCTTAACACTTACTGGCAGTGCGAGGGTGCGACTAAATTCGCCCCAGTAACACTCTTGAATGTGCCAGTTAGTAGCTTCAGAGTCGTCACCACTACTGAGGGTGCCGCTGATGGTAAGAATACCATCACTGATGCTTACGTCTAAGTCTTCTTTGTTTACACCGGCGGTGCGAGCCTTAACGACAAGCTTCTCCTCGGTTTCATAAACGTCAACGGCGAGTTGACCCAAGAACTCTTCTTGGCTGTCGTCCCACTCGTCTTCGCTAGCTGGAGCGGACGTGTCTGTTGGTGTAAGGTCGTCGTCACTAAGGAAAGCTGCTGCGAGCTCGTCCTCGATGAGTAGATCTTCGTTTGGTTTGCGGGCCATGATATCCTCCACTTTTCTCTAGGCTCATTTGACAAATAGTCCCTCGTATTATAACGACTACCTGCGGTATAATCAACTAAATGGGTGGGATAAACGTAAAAAATACAATAGTTGAGAGGGCGTTGCATTTTATTGCACCACACCCCTGTTATGGTTGTGGGAAAGTGGGGGTAATTCTATGCGACTATTGTAAATATGACATCGTGCACGAGCCGTTTTTGGCCTGTATTGCATGTCAAACTCCTAATCCAGCTGGAATATGTGCGAATCACCACTCACCTCTTAAGAAAGTCTTCATAGTTGGTAAACGTACCGATGCACTTGAAACGGCTATTAACGGTCTAAAGTTCTCAAATGTAAAGGCCTGTGCACAAACACTCGCTGAATTATTAGATGAGGCCCTGCCAATTCTACCAGTACATACAAAAGTAGTGCCGATTCCAACGATTAACAGACACATTCGACAGCGTGGGTATGATCAGGTAGAGCTTATAGCTAAACATTTCGCTCATCTTCGAGGATTAGACGTGATTCAGCCACTAAAGAGACTTACTACTACCGTTCAGCACACTGCAAGCCGTGAAGACCGGGAAAAGCAGGCACAGAGTGCCTTTGGGTTGAGGGACGGTGCTGAAACTGAAGGACTAGTACTGCTTATTGATGACATTATTACTACAGGTTCTACCCTTTCGTCAGCGGCGAATATACTTAGTTCGACGGGTATGACGGTTTGGGCGGCGGCACTTGCCTATCAACCTCTCGACTAAGTGGATCTAATCTGTTAAAATACTCCAAGTACACAACCTGGAGAGGTGACCGAGTGGTTGATGGTAACGGTCTTGAAAACCGTCGTGGGGAGACTCACCGAGGGTTCGAATCCCTCCCTCTCCGCCAGTTTGTATGTTAAAAAACCCGCTGTAATGGCGGGTTTTTAATTAAATAAGACAGATTAGACGTTGGTGAAGCCGGCGCCACCACCAGGAACAAGAACGCCGAGTACCCAGTTAACAGCTGCGAAAGCTAAGAACGCAATAATAAGACCAACAATAGCGTAAAGAATGGTGTTCTTGGCGGCTGTAACACTTGAAGAGTTACCTGCTGAAGTTGCATAGCGGATACCGCCAAAGATAATCATAATAACCGCGAGAGCACCGACAATAAAGAGAAGCGTGTTGGTGATCGTTGAGATTACGCCACCATCACCAAATAGTTCAGTTGGCTGACCGTCGCCTCGTGCTGCGTTGGCACCTTGTTGAATAGAACTTTGAGCTGCAACGCTAGGGCTTACGCTAAGCGTTAAAAAGCTCGCAAGTGCGAGAGCTGAAACGATGATGGTTGCTTTAACATTCTTCATACTATAAATATTATAAAACTATATTCTAATTATAGCAAATTACCGGGTGAAATGCTAGTCTCTGTATCTGTTTTATGCTACAATCATTCAAGTGTTTGCAACCAGCCGGCGAACAGCATACACGGAGGAGTACCCAAGTGGCTGAAGGGGACGGTTTGCTAAATCGTTAGTCTGGGGAGACCTGGAGCGGGAGTTCGAATCTCCCCTCCTCCGCCAAATTGCATATAAGCGCTTTCATGACGAAAGCGTTTTTTGTTTTGCAAGACTGCTTTACGAGTAAAGCTCGTGCTATACTATGCCTAGATATGGCTAACGAACCACAGAACTACTGGAACCCGGCAGAAGAAGAACCTGTCGAAGAGGGAGCGCCACAAACAGCGTTACCCGAAGAGGATACCCCTGACAATCCACCTATTACATGGACAGCTCAAGAGTATGTTCATTCTGATCGCAGTCCGGTTTGGTTTATCTTATTCGTACTCGTAGTAATTGGCTTAATTGCTTTTGATATTTTCCTACTTAAGTCTTGGACGTTCTCACTACTCGTAGTGGTAATGGCAGTTGCTTTGGTGATTTATATCCGTCGCCCACCACGCACCCTTACCTATGCTCTGAGTCCGAATCAAGGGCTATATGTTGGTGAGCGCCTCTATCATTTTGATGAATTTAAGTCATTTGGGCTTATTCAAGACGGTGAGCACTATTCAATTATGCTAATTCCTCGAAAACGGTTTGCTACCGGTGTGTCGGTTTTCTTCCCAGACGACGCAGGTGAACGAATTGTTGATATCTTGGGCCAACGCCTCCCAATGGAAAACCTGAAGCTCGACCTCGTCGATGCAATTGTTCGAAAACTTCGCCTTTAATTAATTTTACAAGGGTGTAGGAGTAGCTTTTTATCCTTATCCATGATAAAATAACCACTGTTCGTCTGATTTTTCAGACCGAAAGCACCTTCTAGTTACAAAGATACGCCCGCTGTTTTTATAACAACGGGTGATATCTCTATGCACCCGTAGCTCAGCTGGATAGAGCGTCGGCTTGCGGAGCCGAAGGCCATAGGTTCGAATCCTGTCGGGTGTACCAAGAAAACGAGACGATTGTTTAGATCGTCTCTTTTTCTTTGGTGTTATGTACTGCAGATGCAGGTAATCTAATTGCCTGGTTGAACCTGGACGGTATCTGGCGTATCAACATTAATAGTTTCTGCCCCACCACCGTTAAAGAGGTTGCCTCCACCAAAAGCGAAGAATAAGATTATAAGAAGAACTATTACAGCCAGTACAACAAGCCATCCGTATGATGAGCGTCGGTCACCTTCAACTACCACTGTTTCGCGTTCGCGTTCTACCATATAAACTCCTTTGTTTATTAATGTGAGACTCAGTGTATATTCAATTAGTAAAATTAACCGTGAAAATTTTCACACTAAAAGTAGCTTAGGGGTACGTTAGGGCTATCTTATAACAAGCGTATAATAAGATATGTAGCAACTAACGATTGGGAGGATACCAACCATGGCAACAGATGACTACAACACTAACGACAACAGCTTGCACCACATGCGACGCGATGTACACGATGCACATACCAACTCGCAGGTAGCTAAAGTACTATCAATACTGGCGCTTATAGGTGCAATCCTCGCCCTTGGACTATCGGTCTACGCACTGGATAAAGCGGGTGAAGCTGCCAGTAATGCGGCTCGCGCGGTCGAGATGGCTGAGCGCGAATAACCCTACCTTGCAATTGATTTTTAATACCACCCTACTTCCAGGGGTGGTATTTTTAAAAAGCACAAACCCCGCAATAAACTACGGGGCGTGCTCGGTGCTATGTAGTTGTTTTGCGGGGTATTACCTTTCCCGGAGTGTCTGTAGGAGGGTGTCAGCGGTCCTGGAGTCGAGGGTCCAGAAGACGTCCGCGTCCAGCGACCACCAGGCGACGATCGGAACGATCGGATAGCCGAAGGGGTGGTCGTTGGTCAGGTATTCAGTGAAGCACGTGTGCTCGTTGCTCCGCATGCCGTCAGTCAGCCACTTCTGCCAGTCCTCGATCTTCATGTCGAGCTCGTGCTCGGAACCGATGAAGTAGACGGGCTGAGTGACGTCGTTGATGGTCGCCTTGTCGAGCTCGATGGTCACCCTGTTGGACTCATGCATGCGCCTGAACGACTGTTGCACTGAGCCGTTCTCGAACGCGCTGTACACCATGTGGTCGAGGGCGAACAGCTGGTCGAAGTTGCGCCGCGTTCCTCTGGGGACGCGGTTCATGACACGCTGAATGTGCCAGAAGTTGAACGGTGCGCGTTTGGTGATGGTCGATGCGGGTGTGGTCGTGAGCTTGCGCTTGGGTCTTGCGGACGGAGTTACTCGCTGAGCAACTCGCCGCTTACCTCCGTTGCTGGACATAAGAAGCCTATCACTCGTCGGGATGTTAAGGTGGTTGATATTATACTAAGAAAAGCCGAAATGTCAATGTGCTCTATTTATTATACCTCTGTTAAAATAAATACGCTGGAGAGGTGCAGGAGTGGTTGAACTGGCCGCTCTCGAAAAGCGGTAAGGTGAAAGCCTTCGAGGGTTCGAATCCCTCTCTCTCCGCCAGGTTTAAATTACGCTACAATAGCGAACTTCGCTTTTATACTGCCTCACTCGGTAAAGTGAGCAAGCTCTCTTTACCCTCGTATCGTTGTACAATAGAGTCTATGGAAGACTCTATTTTTACTAAGATTATTAAAGGTGAAATCCCCTCTCATAAAATTTATGAGAACGACAAAACATTGGCATTTCTAGATATTAACCCGCTCACCGAGGGTCACGTCCTTGTTATCCCTAAGGTACAAGTCGAATTTATTTGGGATTTGGAACCTGCAGATTACCACGCCCTTATGGCCACTGTTCAAAAAGTTGGAAGTCGTCTTCGTGAGGTGATGAAAGCTGAGTATGTAGGAGTAGAAGTTATTGGTGTTGATGTACCGCACGCGCATGTTCATGTCGTACCCTTTGACACTACAAGTGAACTACATCGACAAGGCCCTGTAGAGCACGAACCTGATCACGATAAACTCGCGAAATTAGCTGAAAAGATTCGTTTCGAGTAAGCATATGCCGTTAAAGATTGTTGCCGTTGGTAAAAAACACGAATCTTGGGTGAGTGAAGGTATCGAACGATACGAGAAGCGCCTGAGAAGTCCGTTTTCAATAGAATGGGTATTGTTGCCACATTCGAGTCTTGAAGGTGACAGAGCGCGTCAGGAAGAGTCTGAGCGTATTCTTTCACGGCTTAAGCAGGATGATGTCGTTATTCTGCTTGATGAGCGGGGAAAGACGCTCGATTCACCTCGCCTCTCTACTCTTTTAACGGAACCTCTTCAAGCCTCTCAAACAGTAGTGTTAGTTGTTGGCGGCGCGTATGGTGTTGATGACTCTATACACCATCGAGCAAACTTCATATGGTCTCTCTCACCCCTGGTATATCCCCACCAACTTGTACGGCTTATTTTAGCCGAACAGATTTATAGAGCTCAACAGATACAGCTTGGTTCTGCATACCACCACGAATAGATAGTTGACAAATTATCAAGCTTATGCTAGTATTGCTTTTAGATACTAATCAAAAACAAACAAGAAAAGTACCTAAAACACCACATGTCGCCCTTTATAAAATCATCGTCAATTCTTATCGTCATTGCTACCACCTTTGGTGTCCTGATGCATGATATCCATTTAGATAAAGCTGCTGCAGTTATCTCCCTACCAGCGTATATTGCGTCAACGAATGCACTTGAGAAAACACTTTCTCCGCACTACCACACACATGTTGAACGTGCATCGTTGCCTCGTCCTTCGGCGTTTCGCTCATCACTGCCAAATATTCAGCCACCACGTGACGATAATCGTAAATATAATCAGACTAAAAAGCTGTTTCTTACCGGTGGTGACGCACTTTCGTACTGGCCCTCTGTTTAAAGCGGGTTAAGCAAGAATTTCTAGTTCATGAATCAGGCGTTCTGCGAGCGCCTGTTTTTCTTTGAGCAGCCGTTGGCTTTCTTCTACGAGAGCCGCAGGTGCCTTTGAGACGTAGCTTTCATTGCTAAGGCGGCCTTCAAGGTTTTTGATTTCTTGGTGGGTCGAAGCGAGGCGAACTTCAAGATTTTCCTTGTGCTCTTCGAGTGTCTTCTCTGGAATAACGAGCCACGCATCATGGTTACTTAGGGCAAGGCGAAGACCCTTTGGCTGGTCGGTTTCGTTAGCACCCTTAAGTTTAGCAAGGCGTGTAATAAGCGCTTTGTTGTCTTCGATAAGCGCATCCTTGAAATACACTAGGTCGTAACGGTCGTTACCTGGGAGTGAAGTTGCTACAAAGCGTGCTTCAGTGACTACTTGTTGAAGTTGGCCGAATTCGGCAGCGGCGATTTCGTTGTATGGAAGCATTTCTGGCCAGGCTTCACTTACAAGTAGTGAATCGTGCCAAGGAAGGGTTTGCCAGATCGTTTCAGTTACAAATGGGGCAAAAGGATGTGCAAGCTTGAGAGACGTGTCGAGCACCCAGGCTAGCATATTAGGATTGTCTTGGTCTTTCGACGCTTCGACATACCAGTCTGCAACGCTATCCCAGACAGCGTGATACATTGCCTCTCCTGCTTCAGCGTATCGGTAGTTATCGAGAGAACGTTCGATTGCTTCTTTAGCAGTTTGAAGTTCGCTGATAATCCAGTGGTCGGCGATTGAGTGTGCCTGAGGACGAGTTGGCTGGTAGTTCTCCCCTAATTTATGCTCGATAAAGCGGGCAATATTCCAGAGCTTATTACAGAAGTTACGGCCAGCTATGACACGGTCAACACTAAAGGCTTGGTTTTGGCCAGGGCTACGGCTAGCGATAAGGCCTAAACGAAGGGCGTCAGAACCGTATTCAGACACCAATTCCATTGGGTTAATGACGTTGCCTTTACTCTTGCTCATCTTCTGACTGTGTTCGTCGAGCACCATGCCATGTAGGTACACGTCTTTAAACGGTACTTTACCGGTGGTGTAAAGACTGAGCATGATCATACGGGCGATCCAGCGGTCGAGTAGGTCAGTACCAGTTTCCATGAGGCTAGTTGGGAAGAAGCGAGCGAGGTCACTGTTTTCGTCGAGAGCTTCAGTGGTGATAAATGGCCACTGTCCACTACTAAACCAAGTGTCGAAGGTGTCTTCTTCGCGGCGGTACGTCTTACCGTCAACAACTATTGTTTTTTCGTCAACGTTTTCATTGAAGATCCAGTCTGAATCGTCAGCTACGTTTACAAAGGCTGGAATTGGAATACCCCATGGGATTTGTCGAGAAAGGTTCCAGTCGTGAATCCCCTTTAAGTATTGGGTGAGAATATTCTTGCGGCCAGATGGGTAGAAGGTAATCTCGTCTGCCTCAAGAGCTTCGAGGGCACGGGCAGCTAACGGTTCCATCCTTAGGAACCACTGCTCTTTAATAAGCGGCTGAATCGGGAGGCCACTCTTGTAGTCGTACCCAACGGTGTGCTCAATCGTTTCTTCCTTGCGAATAAGATCTTCCGCTTGAAGTGCGGCAACAATGCGCTTGCGAGCTTCATGAGCTTCAAGGCCGTGGAACTGTGGAGGTACGTTCATCATAGTACCGTCGAAGTCGATAACTTGGAGGCGTGGGAGGTTGTGGCGCTTCCCTACTTCGAAGTCGTTCGGGTCGTGCGCTGGAGTAATCTTAACCGCTCCACTTCCAAAGACAGGGTCTACGTATTCATCGGCAATAACTGGAATCTCACGGTTAGTGAGGGGCAACATAACTTTTGTGCCAATAAGATCTTTGTAACGGCCATCGTTTGGATGTACAGCTACCGCAACGTCACCGAACAATGTTTCTGGGCGAGTAGTGGCAACGATTACCTCGCCAATTTTGTCGAGCATTGGGTAAGCAATGTGCCAGAGAGTACCCTTCTCTACTTTGTGATCTACTTCGATGTCGGCGTAGCTGGTTTGGTATTTGGTGCTGTAGTTAACAATGCGTTCACCTCTGTAAATGAGGCCTTCGTCCCAGAGTTTTTTAAAGGTTTGATAGACGGTTTTGATGACTTTAGTGTCGAGGGTAAAGACAAGATCATCCCAAGAAGCGCTAACGCCGAGGGCACGAACTTGAAGCTCCATATTGCCGCGTTGTTGCTCTACGAAATTCCATACTTGGCTATACAGTTGCTCGCGTGAAAAATCGAACCGGCTTTGGCCTTTTTTGTTTAGTTCACGTTCGTATACGACCCATGTTTCGAAGCCGGCGTGATCGGCTCCGGGAATATAAATAGTGTCATGACCGGTCATTCGCTTGTAGCGAACGGTGATATCTTTAAGGCCCATATCCAGCGCGTGACCGAGGTGAAGATTACCGTTGGCGTTTGGTGGCGGCATGACGGTACTGAACGGTTTGCCTTCTCCGGAAGGCTTAAAAGCACCACTCGTTTCCCAGAGTGCGTAGATATTTGGCTCGTATTGGTTTGGCTCGTAGGCTTTAGCTAGATTCACGCGAGTATCCTGTCTTATTTCATGTGAAAGGTTTTTTATTTCACGTGAAATATTAAATCATTCTTAATTTTTCACGTGAAAAATAGAGTAAGTACTCCCCTTTTCTTATAGTAGTTAGTATAGCACAAAAATGCGCTGTATAATGGGGGTATGATTGAACTTCAAAGGTGTAATGACAAAGAGCAATGGGATGAATATGTCCTAGAAAACGGCGGGCATCCCCTGCAGCTTTGGGCGTGGGGCCAAGTAAAGGCGGGTCACGGCTGGACAGCTGAACGAGTATTCGCCTATGAAGAAGAGACGATTGTCGGCGCAGCCCAGGTGTTAGTTCGACGCCTTCCGATGCCTTTTCGAGCTTTTGCGTATATTCCCCGCGGCCCTCTATTTGATGAAGCATACCGAGATGAGTTTTTTACTAAACTTGAGACGTTAGTAAAGCGTGATCATCACGCCGTTGCGCTTTCAATTGAGCCCGACCTCCTATCATTTGAAAAACCAGATGGCTGGGTGCGATCTACGAATAAGGTGTTATCTGCTGAAACTATTTTGCTTGATGTTACGAAGTCAGAGAGTGAGTTATTGGCGGATATGGCGAAAAAAACACGCCAATATATCCGTAAATCAGGTGCTGATGTAAAGATAAAGCAAGTAAAAAAACGCGAAGATATCGAAGCATGCCTAGAAATTTATAAGCAAACAGCCGAACGTGCTGGATTTAACCTTCATGACGAGCAATATTACCTTGATGTCTTTATTCAAATGCAAGACTACTCCCCTATTTTCGTGGCCTATGAAAACGATACGCCGGTTTCTTTCTTGTGGCTGGGAATCAGTGAAACAACAGCGTATGAACTATACGGTGGTATGACTGAAAGAGGTCAAGAATTACGTGCCAACTACGCTCTAAAGTGGCATGCAATTAGAAAAGTGAAAGAATGGGGCTTAAGCTGCTATGACTTTGGCGGCTTAGTAGCCGGTGGAGTGTCTAACTTTAAACAGGGGTGGTCATCAGAGGTGACGGTATTCGCTGGTACCTTCGATCGTCCCCTGTCCCCTCTTTACACCCTCTGGAGTAAAGGACTACCATTCGCTAAAAAGACTGTTCAGAAGATTCGTCGAAGAAAAGCTTAAAGAAAGCTTAATATTATTTCTTTGCCCAAGCGGTTTCTGTCATCGAAAGGCTTGGTTGAACCTCAAGATTAAGAGGGGAGGTTGGATCGTTACGTTCGGCGTAGAAACATCCGAGGGTGGCAATCATCGCACCGTTATCGGTACAAAGCTGCATGGGGGCGTATTCGATAGGTAAAGGGAGTCGCTCCTGAAGTTGTCGACGGAGCTCTTGGTTAGCTGCAACCCCTCCAGCAATAACAACCGAAGCGGGTGAGTAGTCGCGAAATGCCTTTTCGGCTTTATTAACGAGCGTTTCGATAGCAGTATTTTGAAAACTGGCGGCAAAGTCAGCGCGTTGAAGGTCGCTTAGAAGCTCTGGGAGCTTGTAAGATGGAAAAGTCGTGTCCACGCCAACTTCACGTTGAACAGCCCTTAGAACGGCCGTTTTAAGGCCTGAGAAGCTAAAATCATAAGCACCTTGGAGTTTTGCTTTTGGTAGTTGGTACTTTTTAGGGTCACCAGTTAATGCGGCTTGAGCAATTGACGGCCCACCAGGGTAGGGGAGGCCAATAATTTTCGCTACCTTATCGAAGGCTTCACCAACCGCGTCATCTTGAGTTTGACCTAATAGCTCATAATCACCGTGATCACGGAATAAAACGAGTTGAGAGTGACCGCCGCTGACAATAAGGGCGAGCATAGGAAATTCTGGTTGCTTTGAAGGTAAAGTCAGCTCAATTCCGTTGGCTTGATCTGTAATGAAGTTCGCATACACGTGCGCTTCCACGTGGTGAATAGGGTAGAGGGGGATGTTTTTTTGCTGTGCGATTGTTCGTGCAGCCAGGGTTCCCACTAGAAGTGAACCTAAGAGACCAGGAGCATACGTCACGGCAATTCCGTCAATATCGTCCCACGTTAGGTGAGCGTCACTAAGTGCCTGGTCAATTACAGGGTTAATTACTTCAATATGACTACGAGCAGCTACTTCTGGAACGACCCCTCCATAAACTTTGTGGATGTCGATTTGAGTGCGAACGACATTGGAAAGAAGCAGGTGTCCGTCTTGAACAACTGCGGCTGCGGTTTCGTCACAACTACTCTCAATTCCTAGTATTTTCATCTGTTACATTATAGCACGGCGTTGTGCTTTGGACATTTTAGCTTGTTGTTTGCTGAGAAAACACTTAGAATTATCAGTAGATACTAAGTTATCTTTCAGGTGGGAGGGTGTGTATGCGCAGGTTTTTTACGTGTGTTCAAATTATTATTCTTGAACTGGGATTATTCCTTATTTCATCCACTCCCGCCTCGGCCGCTAATATATCTTGGGTAAATACCCCAGTAGTGAAATTAAGTGAAACCCCTGCGTCATGGCCCACGGTGATGACGACTTCATGCTCTGGAACAGTAGGACTTATCTCTGTAAAGGGGTGGCCTGATTTACAAGATGCCTGTATTTATGGCAAGACAGGCGGTGTTCAAATTGCTAAGTATACAGGATCGGCGGGTCAGCTTTATGCTGTGGCTTTTCCGCTTGATACAACCTACACCCAGTTACGTAACCCCTGCGTACTAGGTGTGAAGTGCTTGTATGGACAGGCGGGGGATACTCTCTTGCTTCAAGTACAAAAGCAAAATGGGCTTGAGCTGGCGCTCATTAAAGATTTTTCGAAGTACCTCATTAAATACACTGATGACGGTGACTATTACAAATTTGAAGGTAGCCAAGATTGGAAGTATGTTTCATTTGGAAATCGCGGGGCTAAAGCAGGTGCGGTAGCGGTATCACCTAATGGGAAGTGGGGTGTTGTTGAGTTGAATGGGAGTGGATTTGTCCGTATTAACCTCCAAACACTTGAATATAAGCGTGTGGTAGCACCAAGTGGCGAATATGGTTATGGGATGGATCCGATATACGAGTTAGCGATAACGAATGATGGTTCAAAACTGGCCGTTATGGGGTGGAATGTGAGTATTGCTGTGTATGAAATTGACGATAAGTGTGGGGATACCCTAAATGACAATTCAACCGCTTATTTTTCTCCTTATACCTATGCATGTAAGCAAGCGAGTTTAGATGTTTTTGGAATGTTTCCAGGATTTAGGTTTGCCCAGGCTCCTCGTTTTACCGATCAGGGTTCAAAGCTTTCACTATACGTTTACGCGAATAATCAAACTCGATTTGCGTGGCTAGGACCTAGTGGCACAAACGATGATAGTTCAGAGCCACTTTATATTGCATTTGGGGATTCATTTTCAAGTGGAGAAGGCGAGACAGGTGACGCATTTTATATTCCTGCAACAAATACTCCTCAGAATCGATGCCATGTTAGTTCTCGGTCATACCCTTATTTAATCGGCAATACGTGGAATATTACTACCGTAAATAAGGCTTGCTCGGGTAGTCGAATTGATGATGTTGAAGCCGCGGCGACCGTTGTCGCACGGGAAAGCGCCTCACAAAACAGGCCTTCACTTCTTTCTAGAGGGGTAGGTGGGAACGATATTGAACTAATGGGTAAGTTAAAGACGTGCTTAGCTATTAGAGAGTGTGAATGGGCTGCAATTGAAAAGCGACGAGCAACCTCAGACGAGATCAAATCGCTATTTCCAAGAGTCGTCGAGCTCATACAGTCGCTTAAGCTGGAATATACCGAAAGCCGCCTTGCGCTCATTGGCTACCCAATTGTAGTGAATACTATTGATACGCCGCACTGCAACCCCTTTGTTTCGACACTTCTTAACAAAGAAGAGCGTCGTTATATGAATGAATCTATCAAATATCTAAATAAAGTACTAAAAGCCGCGGCCTATTATACAAACACCACTTATATCTCTACGGAAGATGCCTTTATCGGCGAGCGATTGTGTGAGGGTTCTGAGCGGGCAATGAATAGCGTGCGGATCGGTGATGATATTGCGCCGCTGTCGTTTCTCTCTCAGTTGAAATTAATTGGTGCCGAATCGTTTCATCCCACACCTTACGGACATCAGTTAATGGCTATTGCTATACAAAGCAAGGGTACTGCATGGGGAGTGGGGGATTGTATTGAATGTGCATTTGATGCGGATCAACTATCACCAAGTGAGTATTGGCGTGAAGGAGACGGGTATATAGAACAGAGTAGGTCACAAAAAGCTGAAAAATTTTTATCTACAACCGACCTCAACAGTGGAGACGAGGTGGCCTTTAGATTCACAAAAGGTACCTTCACGCCGGGTAGTATAGTGACGCTTGAAGTCCATTCAGAGGTGACACAACTCGGCGAATATGTAGCAGGTGAGGACGGTTCGTTAGCGGGAATGGTTACTATCCTACAAGATATTGAGGGGTATCACACTATTCATGCCTACGGCACTTCTCAATCTGGTACTGAATACGACCTATATCAAACGATCGCGGTTGGAAGGAACGAAACAGGGAAGGTTACTGATGATAGTGGGGCTGGCAGTATACCTATGAGGCAGAATACTGCGCCAATACAATCAGTATCCACACAACCAAATAATAGCGATGTACTGGGTAATTCCGTTGTGTCTATGGGGCTACCGTTAGATTTAATAAAAAATACCGTAAAACCAAACGACGATAAGGCTACACCCAACAGCGATGTAATGAATAAAATAATTCCGGTGATTTTAAGCGTGCTGGTTGTGGGTGGACTGATTGCTTGGTTGGTATGGCGACGAAACAAGCCAATAACCGATTAAAGATAGGTATAATAACTACATATGAATATTAGAAAAATTGTTAAATCACTTATTCCTACAAAGCTTTTTAAAGCGATTGAACCGACCGGACACTTATTAGAGGCTATCCTTATGAATATTCGTTACGGGTTTCCTGGCCGAAAAGTTCGAGTTATTGGTGTTACGGGTACGAACGGAAAAACAACGACAACATTTTATATCCACCGAATGCTTCATGAGGCGGGTGTAAAAGTAGCGCTTACAAGCACGGTGGCTTATGGGGTAGGGGACGATATTAAGCGTCAAGTTGAGCACGTAACGACGGCAAAAGCTGGGGTATTACAAAAACGACTCCGTGATTTTTCTAAACAAGGTGTGGAATGGGTAGTAGTTGAGGCATCGAGCCACGGATTAGCCCAAAATCGAACCTGGGGCGTGCCATTTGAAGTAGCGGTTATTACCAATCTTACGCACGATCACCTGGAATATCATGAAACATTTGAAAAATACCGCGAAGCAAAGCGTCGACTATTTCGAATTGCCAACAGGCACGGGCTTCGTTTCGGTGTTGTTAATGCTGACGACCCAAGTGCAGAGGTATTTATAAATACTGTTGATAATTCAACAACATATGGAATAGAAAAGGGAATGCTTCGAGCCAAAGATATACAGCTCAGTAGTACCGGTTCAACCTACATGGCGGTAATAGAAAATGATGAGTATTCTATTTCGACAAAGATTGCCGGAGAATTCAACGTTAGTAACAGTATGGCGGCCATAGCTGTAGGACGTAAACTAGGGCTTACGAAAGAACAGATTGAAAAGGGTATTGCGGCACTCGAATCTGTTGAGGGTCGTATGAATGCGATTGATGAAGGCCAAACCTTCAAGGCGCTTATCGACTTTGCCAGTACCCCAGATGGTTTTGAGAAGTTCTTTAGCAGTGTCCGCCCACTCGTAAAAGGAAAGCTTGTTGCAGTGTTTGGTTCTGCCGGTCGACGTGATGAAACAAAACGCGCCGAACAGGGTCGGATTGCCGGTCGCTATGCTGATGTCGTGATTGCTACCGAAGAGGACGACCGCGACGAAGACGGATCTACTATTTTGGCTCAAATTGCAGAAGGGGCTGTAAGCTCAGGAAAGGTACAAGATGCATCACTTTTCCTTATTCATAACCGTGAAGAGGCGATTGGCTTTGCATTAACTCAAGTTTCTGAAGCTGATGATATGGTCGTCTTCCTTGGTAAGGGTCATGAAAAAACCATTGAACGCGCTGACGGTGAGCACCCATGGAATGAAACAGAAGTAGTCCGTTCGGCACTTCAAGAGCTGCTTAAGAAAACGAAATAGACCTAATCAAGCGTAAGGGTGGTGCATCGGATATAACCACCACCCTTTGAGAGTTCTTGAATGTGAGGTGTGTATACTGTGAGTCCGTGTGACTTAAGATTAGCTTTTAGGTTTGGTGCACCATCACCCATAACGACTACTTCGCCAGTTGAAACGAGGTTACAAGCAAAAGCCCGTTCGGCTTCATCAAGGCTTACTTCAATAGTCTCAATATCTTTTAGCTGCTCCATAGTCTCGCGACTTTTAAGGGTAAAAGCTTCCGGACAATAAGCGATAAGACCGGGAAGTATTGAACCGTCATCCTGGACAGAAGGGTGTCGAATGATAGAAAGCGCTAAATCAATGTCATAAAAGAAGCTATCAGCCCACCCGGAGACGGAGTTTATAACAGGGTTATTTTCCTTGTCGAGTTGAGGAATGGTTTGTAATTGAACGCGGGTGTATCCGAGAGTAGTAGCTGCAAAATCTTGAGCTGCCTCGTCACTTCGATATCCCATGCCGCAAAAGAGGTACTCGCCACATGCCAATGCATCACCTTGTCCACTAAATCGCAACCCTTCGGGTACGTCGATGACCTGCTTACCGAGTTCTTCAAGTGCGGCGCGCGCCCATGCCTCTTCGGCTTTGCGAACGTTAGGAAGGCGAGCGAGAATCGCTTTATCTCCCCTCACGAGCGCCCAGTTAGCAGTATATACGCCGTCTTGGCTGTCCTTTGGTGAAGGAACCGATATGACGGTGACACCGGCCTGTTTAAGCGCGGCCTTAATTGCATCATGTTCACTTTGCGCGGTATTTGTGTTGGTTTCTGAGTCAAAATAATACGGATTAATTGCCTGCGTAGCGCTGAAATTAAGCGCGTCAGACATCAAAACGGTTTGATTTATCTTCATAAATTCCTAGTAATAATAATCTTTAGTTCGTTTGTAGTAAAGGTGACGGTGAACTTTTTCACCGAGTTTTTTCCATGCCTTATATTTCACAGGAGAAAGCACGTAATCGTAGCAGCCAATAAAATCGACGACGTGTTTACTAAACGATAGTTTAAAGCGGCCAACTCCGTAGTGAGGGTGCGATTCGTTGGCGATTTCATCACTTGGTGGTGAACCGCAGAAGTCATGCACTAACGCACCTTCAGACTTAGCCCACGCTATTACGTTCCATTGCAGGAGATGACTTGCGCCATACGCAGTGCGCTTGCGGATCGAAGCACCATCTTTGTAAGTGCTTTTTGTGCCGAGCACCATCGCATATGCGCCCGCTACCACCTCGCCTTCAAAATATGCAAAGAAAAGCTGACCCTTGCCTGACTTTTCAAAAGTCTGCCAGAATGATTTGTAGTAATTGTAACTACGAATTCCAAACTGTCCTTCGGCGGTTTCGGCCAAAAGCTGATACATTTTTTTCGCATTTTCTTCTGTAACGTTAACTTTTTTAACGGTTACACCATCACGTTCAGCGCGACGAATGGCATGGCGGCCTTTTTGGGGTAGATTTGTCAGGATTTCATCAAGTGGTGCGGAAATATCAATCGTAATCGTTGAAGGGTTGGGAATAATCGGCGCTGCTTTTTTAAGGCCGTAACGCTCGAGCGTGGGGGCAGAAGATCGGTCAAGTTCCGATTCGATACGCACAACAAATACCCCGGCTTTCTTAGCAAGGGGTCGTAAACTCTTTAAAATATCAAACAAAACCTTTGTTGAGGTAACGTTAGGGCCTTTTGGTAAATACCACAACTTCCCAAGTGGAGCGGTCGCTTTTTCAAGTACGGTTACGGCGACATCACCAACTATCACATAACGCGGGGTGTAATGAGTAAGTATCTTAATCTGAGAATAATCAAACCCCGAGAAGACGTTGCCTCTATCGGGGTTTTTAACGATTAATGAATCCCAGTTTGAGATTTCTTCAGGTGTGGCGTAACGAGCAATCATTGTACTTTATTGTATCGCACTCTGGATGCGAACTGTAGCCCGCAAGGTAACTTACGCCTTTGATTCTTGGTCTTTGCGTGAAAGGTAGTCGATCTCTTTAATGATATCAAGCAGTGCTTCAGCTTTGCGCTTTTCATCAGAAATATTTTGAGCAGCGGCGTGTGCAGGTTCGATAAGAGATGAGTCATCGGTGCTTCGGATGAGCATGAGGTAGGTGTCGAACTTTTCTTCAGCTGGAAGGTCTACTTTGCCAATGAGTGGGCGAAGTTCGTTTAAAGCGTCGGTCTTAATGTTGTTAAGGTCGACTGAAGAACCAAGCGAGTTTGGCTGAGGCATGAATGATGTTTCGCTTACAACAGGTGTACTCGGCATGGCAGGAACGACAGGGGTCGCTGTTGCTGGGGCTGGTGTCTCTTCGAATTGAAGGTCGGCACCAGGAGTCGCTGAAGTGTCACTTGAATCTTCGGGAAGAACACCCGCGAGCGCCTTGGCGAGCTCTTGGTCGTCGCTAATCGGTTGTTTTGAATTGTCTTGCGGAGTAATATCCATTTCCCACCTCGAGTTAAAACGTTTATGTTTGCTTAGCAATACTGTATCATAGATGCAGATTGGTGGGAATACTTATGACAGATATATTAGACAATACAAATACTATTGCCCAACGCGACCCTGAAGGCGCGCTTGGTGTTATTGCGAGC
This sequence comes from uncultured Candidatus Saccharibacteria bacterium, assembly GCA_963517285.1. GTDB lineage: Bacteria > Patescibacteriota > Saccharimonadia > Saccharimonadales > Saccharimonadaceae > Microsaccharimonas. The sequence continues at coordinate 117,677 of CAUQDN010000002.1, read as the reverse complement.
CAGTATGAACAAGCTCGATATGCGGTGCCGGTTCAAAATGGTACACACGATAACCGTACTATTACTTCAGTTGTAGTTGCGGGTATGGGTGGTTCGGCGCTCGCAGCGCTGGTTGCTAAGGTGTTGTTAAACCAAGAATTGCCACTTACTTTTGAAGTTGTTCGAACCTATGATCTGCCAAGTTATGTTAACGACCACACACTTGTTATTGCCAGTAGCTATTCCGGAAACACCGAAGAGACACTTTCAGCGCTTGAACAAGCCCAACAAAAAGGTGCGCAAATCGGTATTCTTGCTTCAGGCGGAAAACTCATTGAAGCCGCTCAGCAGCACGACATTGCTTACGTAACTCTTCCAGCCGGAATCCAGCCTCGTATGGCGGTACTCTATAACCTTCGCGGTCTTTTCGCATTACTCGAAAACTTTGGTGTCGTAGGCGATAGGTGGCTAAAAGAACTCGGCTCACTTTCTGAGTGGCTCAAAACCGAAACCAACCAATGGACACCAAATGTTCCAACTCATCACAACTATGCAAAGCAATTGGCACTTGAAGCTGTCGGTAAGTCACCAGTGTTTTACGGTAGTCCATTAACCGCACCACTCGCGTATAAATGGAAGATTAGCTGGAATGAAAATGCTAAAAACGTGGCGTTTTGGAATGAATACCCTGAATTTAATCACAATGAATTTTTAGGCTGGTCTTCACATCCAGTTGAAAAACCCTTTGCTGTTATTGACCTAAAAAGTAAGTTTGATCGCCCACGTGTACTGCAACGGTTTGAGTTAAGTGACCGTCTACTAAGTGGCAAGCGCCCACATGCGTTGACGCTACAGCTTAAAGGCGAGACACTTCTCGCACAACTCGTATGGGGTTCAATTTTGGCTGACTTCGCAAGCACCTATGTTGCCATCTTAAACCAAGTTGATCCAACGCCAGTTGTGTTGATTGAAAAACTCAAGCAAGAACTCGCCGCTAACGAACCAAGTTAATTATTCGTACTGACGTAATGCTGTAATAGGGTCGCGACGAGCGGCCTTTATTGCTGGGTAAATACCAAAGAGTGTACCAATTACGATAGAAACAACGAAAGCGGTTACGGCGATTTGCCAGTTAATGACCGGGTCGAATGTGAGGAAGGTGCTGATTGCGAAAGCGATAAAATAGCCAGTCAGGTATCCGACGATACCACCACCGATACTGAGTGCTAATGATTCGATAAGGAACTGCGCGACAATATCGCTATTAGAAGCCCCAAGTGCTTTTCGAATACCAATTTCACGTGTTCGTTCAGCAACGCTTACGAGCATAATATTCATAATGCCAACTCCACCAACGACCAAAGAAATAGCAGCAATAGCGACCGAAACACCAGCAATAGCCGTAAAAATTCGACTCGTTGGTTGGGCAATTTGATTACCCGATAGTACAGAGAAGTCTACTTGATTTAGGTGGTTACGAAGCAATTCTTTATTAATTTGTGTAATAACACTGTTTAGGTTTTGCACAGAATCACTTTGGACATTAATTTGTTGCAAATGAAGCGCACCTTGGTTAAGGGCTTGCCCACTCTGCATGGTAATAAAGACCGCTCGGTCAAAGTCGACATTATTGTAGTTTACTGGGTTATTTGCGCGCTTTAAGACACCAATAATAGTGTAGGCCTCGCCTTTGATGCGAACGGTTTGCCCAATTGATTGCTCGGTGCCAAAAAGATCGACTGACAGCTGTGGACCAATGACGGCGGTAGACATCTTGAGTTCAGGGTCGAGGAATTGCCCGTCCATAATGTGAAGGTTACTAACCTTTTCAAGCTCAGGAGTAGTAGCAACAATAGGGGTGTTGGCTGGGCCTTCACTTGTACCGGTTACTGCACCGCGCAGTACCATCAGTGGAGCGACATTCGCGACGTGAGGAATTTCTTGAATTGCAAATAAATCGGCATTAGTAAGTGAACTTACGGCAAACTGTTGGTCGGATGCAATACCCGATAAGTCATCGAGGGTATTATTTGTTGTTACCCCGGGGCGTACGACGGCGATATTACCACCTAACGCATCAACTTGCGAGCTTATAATTTTATTTGCACCAGCGCTTAACGCTAAAATAGTTGTAATACTTGCAACACCAATCGTAATACCAATCATCGTCAAGACACTTCTCAAGCGATTACTCTTAATAGATTGTTGGGCGTTTTGGATGTGGTTTAAGATGAGTATCCTCATTATGATTTCACCTTCTTTTTACCGCGCGACTTTTTCTTTGTTGTACCAAGCGGGATTTTAGCATTCTTTTTTGAGGCTTTCAGGACAGTTGATGTATCGGTGTCAATTTTACCGTCAAGCATCGTAATGACACGACTCGCATAAGTAGTAAGGTCGGGGTTATGCGTCACCATGATAATCGTGTTACCTTTTTGGTGAAGATCGGAGAGCTCTTGCATAATAATGTGACTGGCGTGTGAATCGAGGTTACCGGTTGGCTCATCTGCTAAAATGATAGACGGCTCATTTACGAGTGCTCGGGCGATTGCGACGCGTTGCATCTGCCCGCCGGAGAGTTGACTGGGCATATAAAACTCGCGTTCACCAAGATGGAAGTCGTGCAGGATCTTACTAGCTTTTTTAAGACGGGCCAGTTTCGTCATACCTTTATATATGAGTGGGAGCGAAACATTATCAATAACATTAAGGCGCGACACGAGGTTAAAGCTTTGGAAGACGAACCCAATTTGCTCACTGCGGATGTGCGCCTGCTTTCGCCTGCTCAACGACTCGATTGAAGTGCCGTCTAATTGATACTCACCCTCAATGGAACTATCAAGAAGACCAAGAATGTTAAGAAGAGTGGTTTTACCGCATCCGCTCGGCCCCATAATGGCGATAAATTCGCCTCGTTCAATTGTTAAGTCGATACCGTCAATTGCATAATGTTCGGCGTCACCAATGCCAAAACGTTTACGAAGATCCTTCAGGACAATAACAGGTGGGTTTTTGGCTTTGCTCATTGACTATATTATGAGAGGAATTTGACTTATAGGCAACAGACTATGTGAAGTGGAATACACAATGATTCGCCGTAAGGTGTTTTTTGGTATATTGAAGATATGGAAAAAGAGTTCGATAATGGTAATTTTGTACCAGAGATGCACGCAGATGACGAGCTTTCTGCCGAGATTGCACAAACGACTATCGAAGAGCTTGTTCAAATAGTTCCTCATGAATTAATGAATGTATCTTTAAATATTGCCGAAATCTTAAAAACGAATAGTGAAGATAAAACCGAGTTGCAAAGCCTATGGACAGAATGGTCTGATTTGGTTGAAGCTTATGTCGATTCGATAGAACACGCTAAGCTCCGCGCTGAGGCGCAAATTGCAACTTTTATTAACAAAGCTTTTATATTTCAACTGGCTGGCAATACCGTGCACTATCTTGAAGAGTTGGACGATGCCGCCGTATACGCTGCAAATGAAGGGTTTGAGGCGGTAGCGAGCTCTTTGGCTTTGGAAATTGATAATGCCGTAGAGGCGCTAGACCTATCGCCCGAGAAAGTCGTACTCAAACTCAGGGGTATTGTTGAGGATGCCAATAGGGAGTATCTAAAAGAACTTATACGCAACGAAGCGGATCTTGAAGACATTATTGGTGCTACTTACGGAATAATTATTGAAGAAGGCGGTAATCCAGACGTAGTATTAGCAGGACTTGGCATTACCGAGTAATATATGAGTAGCACTAATCAGGTAATGAAATGAAAAACCGCAAAGACGCACTGAGTACCGATCAACGCTCACTTTTAAATAGCGTTCATAAACAACAAATTGTTCTAGAGATTGCTCTGATTATTTTTATCCTGTCGTTGTTTACGATAAATGTATCATCAGCGATACCCGGCTACGGCGCCGTAGTTTTTATCGGCTTGGCAATTTCATCGCTAGTGCTTTTTATTATCGGGATAATTCTGACTCAAAATGTTTTTTCTATGAAGAATATGGGTAAACCCTTATCTTCTCGTGTGCGTAGCTCAAGAGCTTGGTTGCTAGTAGTATGGTGGACTATCCCTGGTATCTTGCTCGTTTTGGTACTGAGCGCAGCGCTCCAAAATCCTACGGCTAGTCTTGTTGGTGTCGCTATAATGGCGCTTTTGGGGTTGTTTATGCTGGTCGCAATAATTGTAGCTATCATTAATATTAACTTGTTATGGCGCCGATTTAATAAAAATAAACGTAGCCCGATTCGGCCTATCGTGTACGGTATTATTGCCGCCAATATGTTGCTATTGGTGGTTTTGGGAAGTTATACAACAACAGAAGCTATTTCTCACGCTTCTACACCCGTGACCGATGCAAACCTTGAGCTCGGACAATCAGAAGTAAGGCAGGCGGGTCGTGATGGTGAACAGAGAACTAAGCATAATTTGATTTTTGGATTTGCCGTCTCAACCGAAACCGATGAACCGGTTGATGAAATCGTTGCCAATGGAAGTCGCCGCTATCAATATATGCACTGTTCAAACGGATCATATCGTTACTATGATGCGGAACAATTTAAGAACCCTACTGTTGGCTTTACTCACCAAAGCCCTGATTATTGTGCTCAAAATGGACAGGGTACCCAAACAACCATTGCCGACACCCCTCCGGCTGAAAAGATTATTCAACAGGTTCCAACCTATTATCCAACCTACCGCTCACCGAGTTCTTACACAACAACTTGTAGTACTTATTCGTTTAGTAATGATATTACGTGTCGAACGTATTAGACACCATATATAGCGTTGTAAAAATAAAACAAACACCACATGTATTTTACAGAGGTCAACATAAACACTATGGCTATGTAGTCAAAAAAACCCTCTAAAACCCTTGAAAAACCACATGTAGGGGCCTATAGTCTTCAGTAAGCACTACATGTGAGTGACGTTAAAAACACACAGTTTGCAAGGAGGATATCTGTAACGCTCCAACAGCGTTTTTCTTGCACCCCTTAAAAAGGGGATTCACACCTGGGGAGGTGTACATACAATTAATATGGAGTAGGGGAAATAGGGGAATGACAAACATTTCAGTGGTAAAGCGCGATGGAACACGCGAACCATTTGACGCCAATAAGATTAATCTCGCACTTGTTAAGGCAAGCGAAGGGTTAAACGATCAAATTTCAAAAGTCGTTGAGGTTGCGTCACAATTACAACTCACATTATTCGATGGCATCACATCTGAACAGCTCGACGAGGCTGTTATTCAAACAGCACTTCAAAACGTAAAAGACGATCCAGATTACGATAAAATCGCTGCCCGTCTTCTTCTTAAAACACTTTATAAGAATATCCTTGGTGATTACGACACAGCTGATGACCTTAAAAAACTTCACGAAAAGAAGTTTGCGGGCTACATTAAGCAGGGTGTAAAAGATGGTCTGCTTGATCCACGTCTTATTGATGGTCGTTTTGATCTTGTAAAAATGGCTAAGGCGCTCGACCCTGCTAAAGACGACCTTTCAAAGTATCTTGGTGTTATTACCAACAAGAATCGCTACGCACTGCGCAAGGGAAGTGGTGACCCGGTAGAAGTCCCACAGTACACTCACATGCGTATTGCTATGGGGCTTGCTATTAACGCTGCAGACCCAAATGCGGCAGCGCTCGACTTCTATACCCACATGAGTAACCTCGACTATGTTCCTGGTGGTTCAACTCGTGTAAACGCTGGTGGGGCTTTCCCACAACTTTCTAACTGTTTCCTTATGAACGTTGATGACGACATGGAATCAATCGCTCGCAGCGTTCGCGATACAATGTTTATTGCTAAAGGTACTGGCGGTATTGGTATCGGCTTTACGAAGCTTCGTGCTGCTGGAAGCCCAGTTAAAACTACCAACACTGAAAGTACCGGCCCAATCCCATTCATGAAAATGATCGACACCGCACTCTTCGCAGTAAGCCGTAAGGGTAAAAAAGCTGGTGCGGCTGCTATGTACATGGAAAACTGGCACCTTAACTTCCCACAGTTCCTCGACCTTAAGGCCAACTCTGGTGACCCATACCTTCGCACTCGTTTTGCTAACACCGCAGTCTTTATTAGTGACGAATTCATGCGCCGTGTTGAGGCAGATGCCGACTGGTACCTCTTCGATCCAGCGGATGTTATGGACCTCACCGAACTTTACGGTGACGAATTCAGTAAGCGCTACAACGAATATGTTGAAATGGCTGAAGCAGGCAAAATCCGTAAGTTCGAAAAGACTTCTGCTCGTCAACAATTCCGCCAAATCCTTATTCAGCTCCAAGCAACAAGCCACCCATGGCTTACCTGGAAAGACACTATTAATGTCCGTGCGCTTAATAACAACACTGGTACGATCCACCTTTCAAACCTTTGTACTGAAATTACCTTGCCACAAGATAACGACAACATTGCCGTATGTAACTTGGTAAGTATCAACCTCTCAGCCCACCTGAAAGAAGACAAGACTTGGGACTGGGACCGCCTCGAGCAAAGTTCTCGTAGCGCAATCCGCCAGCTCGACAACCTTGTTGATATCACCGAACTTCCAGTTCCTCAGGCTATGAACGCGAACAGTCAAACTCGCGCACTTGGTCTTGGATTTATGGGATTTACCGATGTGATCGAAAAGCTCGGGTATAGTTACGAATCTGAAGAAGCATATGACCTCGTTGACCAACTCACTGAGTTTATTAGCTACTACGCAATCGACGAATCAGCTGAGCTTGCAAAAACGCTCGGTAGCTACCCAGCATTCAAGGGAAGTGGGTGGAATAAGGGTATCCTTCCTATCGATACTATCGACAAACTAGCTGAAGACCGTCATGTGAAGGTTGTTATCGACCGCAAGACTCGTCTTAACTGGGACAAGCTTCGCACGAAGGTAAAGAAGGGTATGCGTAACGCAACACTGATGGCGATTGCGCCAACTGCAAACATCGCCCACATCGCCGGTACGACTCCTGGTCTTGACCCACAATTCTCACAAATCTTCAGCCGCTCAACACTGAACGGTAAGTTCCTCGAAGTAAATACCAACTTAGTTAAAGACCTTAAAGACCTTGGTATTTGGGAAGAAGTGAAGGATGACCTACTCATTAATCAGGGTGATATTCAAAGTATCGAAGCGATTCCACAGCACCTCAAAGATGTATACAAGACAAGCTTCCAGCTTTCACCATACGCCTTTATCGAAGTTGCAGCTCGCGCCCAGAAGTGGGTTGACCAAGCAATCAGCCGTAACATGTACCTCGAAACTCGCGACATCGACGAATATATGAAGATTTACGCCGAAGCATGGCGCCGTGGTCTCAAGACAACGTATTACCTCCACGTAAAGCCGCGTCACCAATCTGAACAGACGACAGTTAAGTCTAATAAGGCAGAAAAGATCCAAAGCCAAAGCGGCGGCCGTAAGGTTGGATTCGGATTTGCTAAGAGGGCAGCGTAATGAGCTTCGAATCTGAGCCACTATTTGCTGAACCACAACGAGTTCACAAGGCGTATGAAGGTGTTAGTGTTCATGAACTAGCGGCCTATAGGTCTGCTGAAATGGCACAGACTATGGGCGGATTAGCACTCCTTATCGAGCAAGCTGATGGCAACTTTGAAATTGCAGAGGATATGTTGTAATGAATACTACAAAATCAGCTCCAGTTGCAGAAGAGGCAGCAGTAACTCACGAGATGATCGTGCAACTCTACAATCAATACCAATACGATCACATTGTTGCTGTTCGTACCGCAAGTAAAATTCAACGCGAATTAAGCCGGGCTGAGCATGAAGTTACTCGTATTGAACGACACTTGAACCGTATTGAAGAATTTTGTAAGAAAAATAATGTATCGTTAGAGAGTAAATAGGAGGATATATGGCAGATACTACTAATGACCAACCAAGCGGCATCTTGGGATCGGGTCTACGCGACGGCTTGCAGCTTAAACCAATCCGTTACCAATGGGCAAAAGATTTGTACGACCAAGCGGTGGCAAACACCTGGTTTCCAAATGAAGTCCAGCTCGTTCAAGACCTTGCAGACTTCGATAAGCTAACCGAAGAAGAAAAGCACGCACTGAAGACAGTAATTAGCTATCTTAACCCGAACGAGCTTCTTATCAACAAGTCTTTAGCGTTTGGTATCTATCCATATGTCAACGCGGCTGAAGCTCAGATCTATCTTTCAAAGCAGATGTGGGAAGAAGCGAACCACTTCATGACCTTTGAATACATTATTGAAACCTTTCCATTCGATCGTGAAGAAATTTATGCAGCAGGCTTTGGTAAAAAGTCACTTGCAGATAAGGCTGACTTCCAAAACAAGCACCTTGAGATCATGCTTTCACCAAACCTCGACATCTACTCACTTGAGGGTAAGAAAGACTTTGTTCGTAGCCTTGTAGCGTACAACATCGTACTTGAAGGCATCTGGTTCTACAGTGGTTTCATGGTGGGAATGAGCTTCCGTCAACGTAACTTGCTTCGTAATGTTGGGTCACTTCTTGACTGGATTACCCGTGACGAAAACCTTCACCTTACCTTTGGTATTAACTTGCTCCTTACTATCTTGGACGAAAACCCAGAACTGCAAACCGAAGAATTCGCAAACGAAATCCGCGACCTCATCCTTGAAGCAGTCGAGCTTGAAAAGGCGTACAACAAAGACATGCTCCCTAAGGGTATCCTTGGCTTGAATGCTGATTACGTCAACCAATACGTCATGTATATGACCGACCGACGTCTTGAAGAGCTTGGCTTTGAACCTGAATATAAGGTTTCAAACCCAGCAAAATGGATGGCAGCAGCTAACGACACACTTGAACTCGTAAACTTCTTTGAAAGTACGAACACTTCTTACGAAGTTAACAGCGGAAAGTAGGGATGTATGACCGATGAAGCGCGCGCAGTACTAAGCGAAAATATTCTCGGAACTCTGGCAACTATCAATGAAGACGGTTCGCCGTGGGCAACGCCACTGCACATCTTCTTCGATAATGAAGCGCTGTATTGGTTTTCTAATGCCGATAAACAGCATTCTATGAATATTTCTCGTGATGCGCGCGCGAGCGTTTCCGTCTTCTCACCAGACGAAAGTAAGGGCCCTAAGGGGGTCTACGTAAATGGTGTCGTAGAGGTCTTGGAGGGCTCGAAAATTGACTATGCAAAGCAGCTCGTCAGCGAGCGAATTGGCAAATTACCGTCGGTTTTTGAAAATGCTACGGCATATCGTTTACAGATTGGCAAGTTTAACAGTAGTAAATCGGCCGGAAACTGTTGGTATTTTTACACCTAAAAACGGGTAGACAGGCGCTATATGTGGCGTATAATAATTAAACATAAGCACTAAAAAATAATTAAATGGGGACAAAAATGAACGCAAACGCAATTCTTTCAGACGAAATGAGCCTAGACGAAAAGCTCGCCGCAATCGACGCAGCGATGGCTAATATGGTAGCGGTTGCACAACAAACTGGCGCTGCGCCAATCGATCCAGCTGACGCTTTCATGTGTGAAGGTTGTCAATAAATCCCCATTTATGAAAATGGGTGGGCACCGCTCGAGAGGGCGGTGTCTTTTGTAGGAAAAATAACAGGAATAGTAGTAATATGTCAGCAGAGTACCTATATCAACCAGACAAAATCGCAACTCTCACACTAGATGAGCTAGAGGACGAGCTAGAGCACCTCGATGAAACGCTTGCTCTTATTGAATCTAACCGAAATAGTGAAGGATTTTACGATAGTGAAGGGCTTGTAGCCGCGAGTGAAAGGTTCTTTAGTGGGCGACGCGAGCAGGTTCAAAAACTATTAGGCAGTCGCGCAGTATCATCGATATAAATATTAAATAGGTGCTATACTTAATATAGTGAAAACATTACTTGTTATCTTTGGAATTACAGGCGATCTAGCGGGTCGTAAGTTATTGCCGGCTCTTGATGCTATCGTAGAAGCTCAGAACGATAGCGATGAGCTAGGTATTTTGGGTGTATCTCGCCGAGAGGTGGATAGCGCCGAACTACTAAAAAACCATCCGCGGCTCGTATCAAGGACTGAGGTGTTTACAATGGACCTCGCCACCTTAAGCGAGTACGAACGTCTTAAACTACACCTCGATGACATAGAGGCCGAAAAGGTTCTATTTTACTTATCGGTACCCCCTGGTGCTGCCGCTGACATTGTTGACTTCTTGGGTCAAGTCGGGCTTACAAGTGACCGTTATCAAATTCTATTTGAGAAGCCGTTTGGATATGATCTCACCTCTGCTCAGGAGTTTATCGAGCGAACGAACCGCTATTTTGTAGAGGATCAGCTGTATCGTATCGATCACTATATGGCAAAAGAGATTGCTGCCGAGGTGATTAAACTTCGTCGTAATGCCGAAAGCTACCACCATCACTGGAGCAACGAATCAGTAAAAGAGGTAACGATTGTTGCTTCAGAGGCGATTGGTGTTGAAGGGCGAGGGCAGTTCTATGAACAAACTGGCGCACTCCGTGATTTTATTCAGGGTCATCTTATGCAATTACTCTCACTTATTCTTATAAATAAACCCGGACACCTTTCTTTACCGGAAGAGCGGCTCGCGGCGCTTGAGCAAATGATTGTTGCAAATCCCGAAAATGCTGTACGTGGTCAATACGAGGGGTATCAAGAAGAAGTTGATAATATAGGGAGCCGTGTTGAAACGTTTGTCTCGCTTGAACTTGAAAGTGCTGACCCGCGCTGGGAAGGAGTCCCGTTCCGACTTGTAACCGGAAAGGCACTGGCCGATAAGCGTTCATATATTCAGATTGAGTATAAAGACGGAACAGTCGACTTATTTGAAGAAGGAAACGTGCTGCCAGAAGGTGGTCGAAGTCTTGATGCATACGAACGAGTGTTGCTCGAAGCAATGGCTGGAAATAAAGACATTTTTACAACAAGCCCTGAAGTGTTGCGTTCATGGGAAATCGTTGCGCCTGTTCAAGAAGCGTGGACGATGGATAACGCTGAACTCATTATGTATGCGCCCGGCACTTCAATCGACGCGCTCCTCTCTTAACCACCTCAATAAGCACTTGCGCTATATCTAGTGTAGTGAAAATACTACAACACTCCACCTATGGCGTATTAGCTAAAAAAGGTGCTACAATAAAGTTCCATGGAGGCTATGACTAACATGGGGAATAAACAAAAATATATCTTTGTAACTGGGGGAGTGCTTTCTGGTGTCGGTAAGGGTATTACTGCAGCCAGTATTGGTGCAATATTGCAAGCAAAAGGTGCTACTGTTTCTATTCAAAAATGTGACCCGTATCTTAATGTAGATGCGGGTCTTTTGAATCCGCGAGAACACGGTGAATGCTTTGTGACAAAAGACGGTGCGGAGACCGACCTTGACCTTGGACATTATGAGCGCTTCTTAGATATCGAGCTGACTCAGAAAAATGCCACACTGTCAGGTAAGCTCTTGAGCCAACTTATTGCAGATGAGCGTGCCGGCAAGTTTAACGGTCAAACCGTACAACTTGTGCCACACTTAACCGGTGCAATTAAAGATGCGATTGCTGAAGCAGGCGAGGGTTCTGATGTACATATCGTTGAAGTTGGCGGAACGGTTGGTGACTATGAAGGACTGAGTTTTATTGAAGCAATCCGCGACTTTGCCAATAGGGTAGGCCGAGAGAATTGTTTATATGTTCACGTGGTGTATGTGCCATTTATTCAAACGAGTAAAGAATTTAAATCAAAGCCAGCTCAAAATGCTTTGAATGACCTTCGCGGATTTGGTATTGTTCCGGACTGTGTAGTTGTTCGTACGGAAGACCCGGCGCCTGGTGATATCGCGGCAAAGATCGCTCGATTTAGTGGTGTGGCCGAGGATGCGGTTATTTTACTCGCAAATGCTAATACTGTGTATGAAGTACCACTGACGGTACATGCAAGTGGTATTGGTGCTGTGCTGGAGCGGTTTACGGGTAACACGAAAACACCCGACCTTACGAAGTGGCGTACGCTTGCTGAAACTCAGGAAACTCGTTTTCCTAAAACGGTAAAAATTGGTTTAGTAGCGAAATATCTTGATAACGAAGATACGTATATCTCTGTTCTTGAGGCGTTAAAGGCCGCTGCCTGGCATGAAAAAGTAAATCTCGATACGGTATGGATTAGCGCAGAAGATGCCACCGACGCTGAACTCGGCGCAGTAGACGGACTGTTGGTTCCGGGTGGCTTTGGAAAGCGTGGCATTGAAGGGAAGGTTCAAACCGCAGCGTACGCTCTGAAGAATAAAAAGCCATATCTTGGTATTTGTTTAGGGCTTCAGGTGGCGGTGATTGCGGCAGCTCGAAAAGCGGGCTTAACGGGTGCGAATAGTACCGAATTTGAACCAGATGTGAAACATAATGTCGTCTATATTATGGAAGGCCAAAAGGGAAAAGAATCAACCGGTGGAACACTTCGCCTGGGCGATTATCCAGCTGTACTAAAAAAGGGCTCATTGGCGGCAAAAACATACGGTGCAACGGAAGTAACCGAGCGTCACCGTCATCGATATGAAGTGAACCAAAAATTTATGAAAGCGATTGAGTTAGGTGGTTTGGTAATTAGTGGAACCTCACCAAACGGTAAGTTGGTCGAGTATATTGAAGCAAAAGATCATCCATACTTTTTTGCAACTCAGGCCCACCCAGAATTTAGAAGCCGACCAAACCGTCCGCACCCTATGTTTGTCGGTCTTATTAAAGCGGCAAAAGAATAAATTCGCGTCTGACCTCTGGTAGGGTATAATGACAAGTGATGGAAACGACACTCTCAACTATTATTAAAGACCTCTATGATCTCGAGGTGCAGCCGCAAGTTTCTCGACCGGCGGCTGAGTTTGGTGATTATGCAACAAATGTAGCGTTGCAATTAGCGGGTCGAACTGGTAAAAACCCACGAGATGTAGCTGAAGAAATTGCCGCGAAGCTTCGTGAGACTGGCGACTATTCAGAGGTTACTATTGCTGGGCCTGGCTTCATTAATGTTCGCGTATCGGGTGTCTCGTTAGCCCAGCGCCTTAATGTCGAATGGACGGACGTATATGGCAATAATCAGGACGGCGCCGGCAAGACGGTAGTTGTAGAATACCCAAGCCCTAATATGGCGAAACCGTATAGCGTTGGGCACTTACGCCCAGGAAACCAAGGCTGGGCTGCTCGTCAACTTATGGAGGCGACTGGCTGGAATGTTATAACCGATAACCACCTTGGCGACTATGGTGCGCCACTTGGTATTTGGATTACCGGATTCTTAACGTTTAGTAGTGACGAGGCGCTTGAAAAAGACGGTGTTTATGAACTCGGCCGTGTATATATTGCTACAAAAAAAGCGCTGAAAGATGAAGCGGAACGGGGTATTACTGACCTCGCTAATCAAGTGCAGGACTGGCTCCTTAAATACGAGGCGGGTGATGCCGAAGCGCTTGCATATAGCCAACGCTTCAATGAAATTTCTTTGAATCACATTCATACCGTCATGAACCGACTCAAAATTTCGACCGATTATGAACTTGGTGAGGCGTTCTTTGCGCCGAAGGGTAAAGAAGCTGTTCAAAAACTCTTGAGTGAAGGGGTAGCCGTTCAAAATGAGGATGGTTCAATTATCGTACCGCTTGATGAGTTTGGCTTCGAGGTACCATTACTTGTTCAAAAGAGTAATGGTGCGGCGCTCTATGCTACAACCGACCTGGCAACTATTTTATACCGTGAAGAAACGTGGCACCCGGATAGAGTTATTTATGCAGTAGGTGCTGAACAACAATTCTACTTCTCACAGTTGTTTGCGATGACTAAAAAACTTGGCATTGCTACTGAACTTATTCACTTATGGTTCGGAGTTATCGATCAACTGAATGAGGATGGTAGCCGTGAAAAGATGAGTAGCCGTAAGGGTGTGGTTCTTATGGAAGAGCTTCTTAACCAGGCGGAAGCAAAAGCCCGTAGTGTGGTTGAGGGTCGCGACGTGTCCGAAGATGATGTTAAGAAGATTGCACTTGGAGCAATTAAGTTTAGTGACTTTATCTCTGACCGTCGAACTAATATTTTGTTCGATTGGAACACTATCTTCGCTTTAACAGGGGTAAGTGGCCCGTATGTTCAATACGCTGCAGTGCGTGTGAACAAAATTCTTCGTGATAACGGGCAGGGTCGGCCATTTGTTGAAGGCTATGATTATGTGGCTGAAAAAGATGTGCTCGTTAAACTTCTTGAATACCCAGAAGTTGTTCGCCGCGCCGCTAATGAACTCGAGCCGCATAAGGTTGCGAACTATCTATACGAATTAGGTCGTGAACTCAATCGTTACTATGAAGCCACACCTGTAGCGACCGGTGGTGTTGAAGGTGATGTAAGAGATGCTCGTTTGGGTGTACTCGCAAAAGCTTCTCATGTATTTACTCATGGGCTCAATCTCCTAGGCATTCAAGTGCCTGAACAAATGTAGCGTACAGTTGCAGTTTAAGATGAGGGGAGTATAATAAACCCCACTATGACAGCGATTTCACATCAATCATACATGCTAGCCATTCTCATGCTTGATGCGTCCTCGACGTCGTAGATTTGCTATCAGTCAAATAAGCGCGCCGAGGGAGACCCCCACGGCGCGTTTTTCGACTTCAAGGCAAGTATCCATGTCCTAATTGGGCACGCACTTCACATCAGGAGGAATCATGAGTGACCCCGACCTTCGCGAGAAGATCATGCGAGTCATCAACGAGAAGCAGATCATCAAGGTCTGCACCCGCAGTGAGCTGAAGGCCGTCTTCGGCCTGCAGCAGGTCAGCAACACTCAGTTCGACCGGGCCCTGAACAGCCTGTGCGCCGCGCACCAGCTGCGCATCTACCGCATCGATGAGCACGGTGATCGTGGGCACAACGACTACCGCCCGCGGATCGTGTCGCTGCACCACATCGACAGGCCGGCGCTGCTCGAGATGCACCGCGAGCTCTACGTTCGGTTTGTCGAGATGACGCAGGAGCGTTCGCGCCCGCACCTCGTGCTCACGTGATCCCACGAACTTCTCGGACTGTCGCACAAGACAGCTCGAGAGGAGCAGGTGGGGCTCGGGCCATAAGCCTTTGAGCCCCACCTGCGCACGCAGATCCTCCTGATGTAATTACTTTTGAAATGATATACTGAAACAAACCGATGAAGAGAAGGAGATTCTATGGCGACCCGACAAAAAAAGACTCAATCATCAAAAGAAAACACCGCAAAAAATCCTAACCCAGCAGTGGCGAAAGCTCAAGGCGTAGCAACGGCTGGCGCGACACACGTAAAAGGGAGTGTAGGCGGTTTCTTGGACTTTGTCCGTTCTCAGGGCGTGATTGGCTTGGCGGTGGGTTTGGCAATTGGTACTGCAGCTGGTGATACGGTGCGCAAGATCGTCGAGGGTTTTATTAACCCAATTGTGCAATTCCTCGTCGGTAGTGGCGACACACTTGCAGCTGCTACGTGGCATGTTGAATTATTTGGCCGCGAGGCAGACTTCGCGTGGGGCGCTGCGGTTTCATCACTCATTACTCTTATCGCCACCGCATTAGTCATCTATTGGCTTATACATATATTTAAACTCGACCGTCTCGACAAGAAGAAAAATTAATGGATAAGAAAACGCGCAACAAAATGCAAAAGCATATCCTTTGGATTGATCTCGAAATGACCGGTCTTGACCCGGCTGAAGATCGAATACTAGAGGTTGGTGCGATTATTACTGATTGGAACTTCAAAGAAATCGCCACTTATGAAGCGGCGATTAAAGTTGGTCCGCGTCTTGTTGAAAAACGCATGTTCAAGGGCCCAGCGGCAGCATTTTGGAATAGTGTTCCTGAAACCCGAGACGCCCTTATCAAGCAGAACTTAGAAGAGGGTAGGTCTGGCCGAACGATTGAAAACGAATTGCTCGCTTGGGCGAAAGAGTATTTCGAAGAAGGAACCCCAATCATTCTTGCCGGCAACTCTATTCATATGGACCGTCGTTTCATTGAAAACGAATGGCACCGTTTAAACGCCAAGCTTCATTACCGTATGCTCGATGTTTCCGCCTGGAAGGTTGTGTTTGAGGGTAAATACGGCAAGAAATTTGCCAAGCGAGAAGCGCACCGTGCTCTGGATGACATCCGCGGCAGTATTGAAGAACTGCGCTACTATATGTCGAAACTTAAAAACCCTAATGTACAATAGACAGTAATGAATCATAAAGAATTTGAAGAATATTTATTAAGTTTTCCAAACACGTGGCTCGATTTTCCATTTGGAGAGGGCACGAGTGTTTATAAGGCCGGCGACAAAGAAGCAGGCGAGGGGAAGATCTTTGCAATCATAGCAGACGGAAGCACACCACTTCGCATCAGTTTGAAGTGTGACCCAGAACTTGCGAAAACTCTTCGTGAAAAATACGAATCGGTATTACCCGGCTATCATCTTAATAAAAACCACTGGAATACAATCATCTGCACTGGTCAGTTGACTGATGATGAAATTAAAGACCTAGCACATCTGAGCTATCGCCTTGTTACCGAACCAAAAGTAACAATTTAAAGTTACTCGTTGGCGGTTGTGAAGTTATTAATCGATTCTTGAATCGGTTTTAAATTGTTGTAAGCAGTAAGTAAACGCTCTTTGTTCGCGGCGCTTCCAGATGAGCTATATACCTGGTTGATAAGCGCGAGCAGGGTAGTGAGCTGATATCCCATTTCTCGCGAATAGGTTGTGTCGTATTTTGCATTTAACCGCCCGTCTTCAAGCCGAGCAAGCGTGGCCTCGCCGTTTTCTTCA
Source organism: uncultured Candidatus Saccharibacteria bacterium (assembly GCA_963517285.1). Taxonomy (GTDB): domain Bacteria; phylum Patescibacteriota; class Saccharimonadia; order Saccharimonadales; family Saccharimonadaceae; genus Microsaccharimonas. The sequence goes on along the minus strand of CAUQDN010000002.1, from coordinate 100,879 downwards.
GCAGCAATCGAATCTGGTATAGATTCGGTAGTAATATCGAGGTTTGCAAACGGTTCCGTAAGGTCGCGCTGAGTGTTAGCGATAGATAATTTCAAGTTGCTGTTAATTGAACGAAGTTGACCACTCTTAATTTCTCGGGTGGCACTTTCCGCAAGTACGGCGGTTGCAGCAAGGCGAGCACTGAGACGTTGCCATGGCTCTTTTGAAGAATTTCCAAGAGCACTTGTAATTGACACCATAATAATGACCAGAATGATTAAAATAATCGCACCAAAAATAATAGTTCGAAGATTTAATTCAAATGCTGGCTTTTTTGGAGTTTGCGGAGCGATCTGGTTGAGGTAATCAATCGGGGTCTGACCATTAGGTGGGTTCATGACCCCATTTAACCATAATCAATAACAGAGGTAAAGGGTGTTATAATGAAGCTATGCAGGACGCCAAAGAGGAAGTACGAGCTCGGCTCAACATCGAGGATGTTGTGAGTGAGTACGTGCAACTGAAGCGGGCGGGTCGTAACTTCAAAGGGTTGAGCCCATTCAGTGGCGAGAAAACACCAAGTTTTATCGTCAGCCCTGAAAAAAATATTTGGCACGACTTCTCTTCAAATAAAGGCGGCGATGTCTTTAGTTTTATTATGGAAGTTGAAGGTGTCGATTTTCGCCAAGCCCTTGAACTCTTGGCCCAACGGGCTGGTGTCGACCTTTCGGTATACGATTCTAAGGGTAGCCAAGAAATCGCTAAGCAAAAGCGTCGATTACTCGAGGCGCATCAATTGGCGGCGAAATATTACCAGCAAAGTTTGCTGCAAAATACACGCGCACTCGAGTATGTATTTAAAAAGCGAGCTCTGACCAAAGAAATTGTTCAAGATTTTCAAATCGGCTATGCACCTGATTCGGGTGATGCGCTCGTGCAATTCTTAACGAAGAAAGGGTTTACTCGCCAAGAGCTTGCCAATAGCGGACTCACAAACCGCTTTGGTGGAGACCTATTCCGCGGACGCATGATGGTTCCACTTATGGACGCATCGGGCAGTGTGATCGGCTTCACTGGTCGCATCTTAGCCGACGAGCCGAATGCGCCAAAATATCTTAATACCCCGCAAACCGCTCTGTACGATAAAAGCCGCCACGTCTTCGGATTGAGCCAAGCTAAAGAGTCAATTCGAAAGAGCGATTACGCGGTTATTGTTGAAGGAAACCTGGATGTGGTAAGCAGTCACCAGGTAGGGAAGAAGCAGGTTGTGGCAACTGCCGGGACTGCATTAACAGAATCACACCTCAAAGCATTGGTTCGCTTAAGCCCTAATATCCGCCTTGCTTTTGATGGTGATGCGGCTGGCCTGGCAGCGACTGAACGAGCGATTCCAATTGCTCAACAGGTTGGTGTCGACCTGACAATTATAAGCTTGCCAGAAGACTTCAAGGACCCAGACGAACTGATTCAAAAAGATCCAGAACTCTGGCAAAAAGCGATCGATGAAGCTGAAAATGTCGTTGACTGGCTTTTGACCCAATATACCAAGCGAGAAGATATGACCGCGCCAATCGGCAAGCGCCGGTTTACAACTGCAGCCCTTGCGGTAGTGCGCTCACTTAACGACGCAGTTGAACAAGAACATTTCATGCAGAAAATTGCCGCTTACACCTCAACCTCACTTGATACGGTGAAGCAAAAAATGAACACCACTGAAGATACCACTGAACAGCGCGAACTAAGACCGGTTCATTTAGCGGAAGAAATCAAACAGGATCCAGCGGCGCACCAAGATAACATGTTAGCTTTAGCAGTTGTAGATACGGCTGTGCGTGAACTGCTGGCTGACGTTACTGAAGAGATGCTGGCAACCGACGAGCGAAAAGCGATTCTTAATTATGTAAAAAGCACCCCAGAACCCCTTACAGAGCTGCCAGGAGACTTGAAAAATTACGACACCTATGTCAAAATATTATTACTAAAGGCCGACACACGGTACGGGGAATGGAGTGATGAAGATCGTTACTTCGAAGCAGCCCGCCTGGTCCGCCTCACAATAACCGAACACAAGCAAACACAGAAAGATGCATTCACTAAAGCCCTCCGCGAAGCCGAAGATATCGGTGATGAAGCGGAAGCTTTGCGACTGCGACAAGCACTTAACGAACTCATAAAGGAGATGCCACGTGCCAAAAGGTAAGAAAAAAGATGAAGCAGTTGTAGAAGATGACGCCCTCCTTGTAGAAGGGGTTGAAGAAGCCGCACCGGTAGACGCACTTCCTATCGATTTTGATGGCCCAGCGCCAGAAGATCTTGAAGATGAAGTCGATACCGACGAAGACCTTCTCAGCCAAGAACAATACTTTGATGACGCCAGTGACGACAGTGTACGCTTGTATCTTCGTGAGATTGGTAAAATCCCACTTCTCAACGCCGAAGAAGAGCTCGCGCTCGCGCAGCGTGTTGTTGCTGGCGATAAAAAGGCTAAAGACAAGATGGCTGAAGCGAACATGCGTTTGGTTGTATCGATCGCGAAGCGCTATAGTGGTCGTGGACTTGATTTCCTCGATCTTATTCAAGAAGGAAACACAGGATTACTCCGTGCCGTTGAAAAGTTCGACCCAGACAAGGGGTTCAAGTTTTCAACCTACGCAACGTGGTGGATTCGCCAAGCGATCACCCGTGCGATTGCCGACCAAGCTCGTACGATTCGTATTCCAGTTCACATGGTTGAAACGATTAACAAGCTGCTCCGCACCCAGCGTCGTATGACTCAAGAGCTTAACCGTGAGCCAACCATCGAAGAGCTCGCTAAAGAACTTGAAATGGAACCAGAAAAAGTTGAGTACGTCATGAAGATTAAGCAGGATATTACCTCGCTTGACGCTGGCGTTGGCCGTGACGGTGACGAAGAAGACTCAGTCCTTCGTGACTTCATCGAAGACGAAGACAGTGCCACTCCAGAAGAGTCAGCTGCTTCACAACTTTTGAAGGAACAAGTTCAAGAAATTCTTTCAACGCTTTCAGACCGCGAACAGAAGATTATTAAAATGCGTTTCGGACTCGAAAATGGTAAGAGCCATACCCTTGAAGAAGTGGGGCAAGAATTTGCCGTTACTCGTGAGCGTATCCGTCAAATCGAAGCCAAAGCGCTCGCGAAACTTCGTAAGCACAAAGATTCAAAGAAGCTTCACGACTACCTTAGCTAGTCGTACTCTTCAACAAAGCCCAAGAGCCATGCCGAAACGCATGGCTCTTATGGTTTCAAAACAGAGGTAGAAATGCTACTATGACGAAAGAATGGTTGAGCGAATGAACGGGCGAACTCCTTATATGCGTCGTAATCACGGGACCGAACGACGCGGTGTCTTTGCCGTGCCGAGCGTGGAGACGGTTGGTTACCAGCGTGAACAGTCGCGTCAAGATAAAGCACGCCTACTTGAATTAATGAAACGCCGGAAAGCCGCCGAGACCGAACCGAAAGGTCTTGGTAATAAAGACTTGCCCGCTTACAAATACAAACAAGAAATTATCGAAACGCTTGAAGAGCACCGCGCAATTATTTTGGGCGGTGAAACGGGAAGTGGCAAAAGTACCCAAGTGCCACAGTTCTTGCTTGAGGCTGGATATGACAAAACGTTTGTTCTTGTGCCGCGCCGCGTCATTGCCGATGGACTGGGTGATCGTATTCGCGAAGAGCTGACTGCGCAAATGGGTGAGGAAAATTCTGCCAACTTGGTTGGTATTATTCACGGCGAACGAACCGAGAGGCATGACGATAACCGCATTGTAGTGATGACGCCCGACACCTTCAATGGTATGGAGCGTGAGCTAAGTGATCTTTATAAACATAATAAAGTCGCTATTATATCTGATGAAATCCACGAAGCGAACCTATTTACGGAAATCGCTACCGGTGTAGCGGCGATGTCGGTTCAAGAAAATAAAAACTGGCGGTTAATTGCTGCTAGTGCTACCCATAATGCCGAAACACTTCACAAGCCGTTCGCAAAGATAAACGGTACCGACGAAGTTCCGGTTGTGACCATTGAAGGGCGTCCGTTCAATGTTGAACTTCAAGAACAGCCAGAAAAAACACCAATGGAGGTGTATGCCTCCCTTGAAACTCAACCTGAAAAATCAATGATCTTTACCTCTGGTAAAAAAGAAATCGATTACATTATCGACCAGACCATTAACGAACTTGAAAAGAAAGAAAAAGGTTCGTCACAGAATGTTAGATTTCGTAAATTGCACGGTGAACTGACCGAACTCGAACTCTCGCATATTAATGACCCCGTCCCAGAAGGATATCGTTTGGTTATTGTGTCATCACCAGCAGGTATGTCGGGTATTACTATCTCGGGTGTCACGCACGTTATTACCGACGGCACCATTAACCGCTCTGAGCTTGATGATGACGGTGTGAACGGGCTTATTAGGCGCTATCTTTCAAGGGCGGGTATCATTCAGCAAATTGGCCGTGCTGGTCGTGACGTAGCTGGTGGTGTGGGTATCCTTGCGAAGCCAATTACAATTGAAGAAGATAAATTGCGGGCTAAACAAAAAGAAATTGAAAACCCGCATATGCCGTTTATACCTTTTGAAGAGCGGCTTCCTCACGAGCCGGCGGAGATTTACGAAAGCAACCTTTCTCGTGTGGTGCTTCGTGTGGCAGGGTTAGCGCTGCGATTTAGTGATATTAACGAATATATTCCTCACCGTGTCACGCCATCGGCAATTATTAGCGCCGAAGAGTCGCTCTATCGTTTAGGCGCACTTAATGAGGATGATGAAATTACTCACGTAGGCGCGCAGATGGATAAATTCTCTCTTAGCCCTGAGCTTGCAAGGGGAGTGGTCGAGGCTCGTCTTAATGACCGCTCCATTCAGCACCTTGCTCATGCGGCGTTGATTGCAGCGGCAATTGATACCGGTGGTATTCAAGATTTTACCAACATGACTTCAAGGTGGCGCAAGTTTATTAGGCAAACAACAGCCGATGATTTCATGGCTCAGCTCGACCTTATGATGGCTGTAGGCGATGCCGAGAAGCAATATGACAGCGAGTCAGAGCGCTACTTCTTCTATGAGAATGACCTCCATCCAAAGAAAATTGAACGTGCTCGTAAGGCGGCTCGAAAGATCCTGCGCACACTAAAAATTGATATTGATAACTTTGTACTAACACCACCGCTTCCAGACGAAGAGGCGCTGTTACGAAGCGACTTTACTGCTGGAATGATCGACTTGGTCTACGAAGAGTCATCTCGTCACAATAAAAAAGTATTTTATAAGAATATCCATGGTGATGTTGATTCGACAGAACGATTTATCAGTGGTCGAAGTATCGCTAAGCCGGCACAAGGAAGTATTGTCGCTGGCATACCGAGGTGGTACGAAAAGCGTGATAAGCATGGCCTTATGCAGCGTAATGATGTGGTTGAGCAAATTTTATTTGTGCAACACCAAGATGTCGCACGCTATGCTGAACAAAACGGCTTGCTCACAAGCAAAACCTTACCGCCTCGTTTAGACGGAGATATGGCTGTCGAGCAAGAGCAGCGCATGTTTGGTTCTATTGAAGTTGGGCGCCCAGTTACGAGCACGCGTCATGAGCAGATTCCAGCCTCTACCCAGGAACTTTTGGTTCGATCAGCCCTTGAGCAGCCTGGTGAAGCGCAACGAGCACTGCGTGCAATTGCCGATGAGCTTGCGCATTATCACCACACCATTCCAGCTGACGTACTTGATCACTTCCGAAGAAGTAAGGCGCCTGAAGAGATTACGAAGAAGACAATTGAAGATCTTTTGAGGGGATTTGCTAAAGAAACACGAAGCCGTTCACAGCTTGACCGAAAACTGGCACGTCATGTGTATAGCAAGGGTATTAGCATTAACCGCTACTTTGACGACCAAGCCCGCGTAGAACTTCAGGAACGATCTCCAGATCACTACGAGATTGGGTATCATGTCAGCCGTCTTTTTTATGATAAGGGTCAGCCATACGTCACTAGTCTTACGCGAGAGCAACAAAAAGAATTAAGAGAGCTTCATAGCGCGGTTTATTTGCCCGATGGACGCGAGATTTTATTACAAGTATCGCGCGCTGATGGTAAGCACCGAGTTTCGCTAAGTACGATATAGGTTACGAGTTTTGTAAAAAGTTCACTTCTTGAGCTAACGCATCGAGTTGTGCATCGAAATTTTCAACTGATCCATCATTAATAATGTAATGATCGGCAATTGCAATCGGTCCACCTTTTTCGAGGTTCTCAATTTCTGTTTGATCGCGTTCGTATGCTTCGCTAGACGTAAGCGGACGGACTTCACGTTGTGATAATCGGTGATAACGAAGGTGGCGCGGTGCAACGACTGCAGCTAGTGTTAATTCACCAGGAAACGCTGTTTTCAGAATTTTGTATTCAGTCCAAGTGTAAAGCCCGTCGGCGATAATTCGGTGTTGGCCCGCATCAGCAAGATGATGAATCTGCTCAATAATACGCTTTGCAACAACGTCTTTGCCGTGCTCTTCACGCAGTTTCTCACGAAATTCTTTCTCGTTTTCAGCAGTGATTTCAATACCAGCCTCTTTCATGGCCGAAAGAACCACACCGCCAAAATATACTTTTGGGTAGCCTTTCTTAACAAAATGTTCAACGGCAGTCGATTTTCCAGAACCAGCCAGGCCTACGAAGGCAAGAATTTTCAAATTTTCGTGATGTGTCATATTTTTATTGTAACAGATTACTGCTTTCGCTTGTTCGCGGCGCGATGGGGGCGTATGATGGTGGAAAATACATGTACCCAGGGGGATTATGGACTTTTTGAACGATTCAGAGCGACAGTATATTGAACAAGATACTCAAAGAAAGCGCGCCGTAGCAGTAGGTAGGCTCTCGGAGCTTGCTTTGGCTATGCAAAACACAGAGCAGGTTCTCGATGTTTTGCGTGAAACAGATATTGAAACCGCCCGTAAAATTGGAAAAGCTGCGAGGGAAGTAGTGACATTACTTGAGCGACTGACTATTACTGAAGTCGCGGAACTTGAAGAAAGTGAAGCTGAAGTATCGCAACAAGCTGTCGAGATTGTTGAGTCTGTTGTTGAGTCTGAAGCAGAGGTTGCACCACAATTTATAGACGAACCAGAATCAATGAAAGCTGAGGAGCAAGAACCTTCATTCGAGCCTGCTGAGCGTTGGCTCCAGCAGGCGCTTGGTGATGATTGGCGCGAGAAGATTGGTGCCAAAGAGGGTGACTCAATTGAAACGCTTGCTGAAAAGGTTTTAAGCAAGGTACGGGTAAGAAAAAACAAAGGAGAGCCAGCTGATATGCACAAAGCTCGTCTTGTTGGTCTCCTTAAGGGTCAAAGCCCTAGTGAAATTGCCAAATCTGTAGGTTGGGGAACTCCTGCTGCGATTAGTCAATTTAATGGTAGCCTCAAAAAGCGGCTAAACAAAATTAGCTCCAGTGAGGGCGCTAATGATCAACCTGACGCCGGTATCGTTGTAGAACCTGAGTCTATACCTACGCCTCTTCCTGCACCTCGACTTCAGGTCGTTCCTCGTCAGCGCACGGAAGTGGTGGCTCCTGTCTACAAAGAACAAGAACCAAAGCTAGAACAGCTCCCTGATAACATGCGTTTTGCCAAGCTCCTTGAACAACAACTACAATTAAGCTCGACCGAAAGGGTGAGTCTCGAAAGCTTCCTTGATCCAAAATCACGTGGCGAGATGACTGATGCAAAGAAAAGTGCGGTCGAAAAGGTTGTTCAATATTTGCGACCTCGTATTGAGAGTCCAGAATATAAGCTCACACCCGAAGAACTTAAGTGGATTCGTCAGTGTTTTGGCATTTTTGTCATAAACGGTACCGAAACGGATCGTCCACCCGTCCCACTCGTTGAGCTCCGCCGTAACATCCGCGATGCAAGCCAGGGTCCGCGCGTTGAGCAAGCGGTATTTTCATCGCTTCAAAAGCTTCTTGTAGAGGGTCCACAAGGGGGTGTTAAAGAGCTTTATTTATCTGAATTCATGCAAGCCGCGCTTGATCCGAGTACCGTAAGTGAAGAGCGCTTTGGTGAACTTCGACGCGACCTTATAACAATGCTCGAAAAGCGGTTTAATGAATCTGTGGCGCATGAAATTGATCAAGCGCTTGAAAATGACACGCCTCCGGCGCGAGTTCCTGGCTCATCGCCGTCACTCCGCGAAGCATTTGCTCGAATTCGCCAGTTGATAGGCGGAGAGAGCGGATCGGCATCAACCACTGGTAATGGCGATATTGATTTTGCTTTACGTCGATTTGTAGCGGTAGCACGCGTTGGTTCTATGGCGGCCGAGATGAATGAAGAAGAACTTAATCTTTATCAGCGCCGGGTTGTTGCTGGGCTCTATGTAAATCTTCAACAGGATGCGGGTAGTGAGCGCTGAACACGCGGTCTTTTTAGAGATCGAGGAGTCTCGCGATCCCTTGCTTGAGGCTGAGCAGGTAGCGGACTGGCTGTCTGGCTATCTATTGGCTACGAAACCAGAAGAGCACCCTTCGGTTCCCGAAGAACTGCCACTACTGACACATCGACGCTTGCAAGCCCTCGCGGGTGATGTACCTGTCGAATCTCAACTTGCATTAACGCGGGCGGCATTTCACGGGTTACCTAAGGGCTCGCAGTATAATGCCTTCTTGTATATATCAGGATATCCGCTTGAGGCGATTAAAGCACTTGGTGATATTGTCGATGATGACGAACAATATCCCATTCAACAACTGTTTTTAGCGGCTCAATACTTAATGAAACGTGGTCATGTTCCAAAAACTCGTGAAGCGCACATCTATATGTCAGCTGACCGATTTGCAGAAAAGTTTGGGGCGGCTGCGGTTGCACAGGATATTCAACTTGGTGGCTCAAACGATTTTGAAGAAAATTGGAAGCTAGACGGCCTTTGTAATCAAACCGATCCAGAAGTGTTTTTCCCAGAGAGAAATGAATCTCCCAAGGAGGCGAAAAGGATATGTGCTACCTGCCCTGTGCGCGAGGAGTGCCTTGAGTCGGCTCTTAAAAACAAAGAACAATTTGGAATATGGGGTGGTACGACTGCCCGTGAGCGCAGCAAGCTCAAGAGGCGAATCGCTTAGACTCTCGATAAAGAGTTACTTGCTAGATGATATACTGAATATATGAAACGCCTGGCAGTCATCGACGGAAAATCAGTATTTTATCGCGGCTATTACGCTATGCCAGGGCTTGCCTTGCCGGATGGCACACCAACAGGTGGTGTCTTCGGATTCGCCTCTATTGCGATCGAGCTTATCAAGAAACTCGAACCTGACTACGTCGCGGTTGCGTGGGATAAGCCAAAAACCAATATTCGCAAGCGCCGCGAAATTTATCCAGAATATAAAGCTGGTCGTAAACCAGCCCCGCCAGACTTTTACGCGCAGGTGCCAATCCTACATGAGCTTCTCGACGCTTTCGGTTGGCCATTTTACGAACTCGACGATTACGAAGCCGACGATATTTTAGGCGCCTTTGCTGAGCAGGCAACTGCGAAGGGGATTGAGACATACCTTCTTACCAGCGACCTCGACTCGTTGCAGCTTATTAGCCCAACTACTAAGGTATATGCCATTAAAAACGGCCTCTCAAACATTGAAGAGTTTGATGTTGAAGCGTTTGAGAATAAATACGGCATTGATGTTGAACAATTCCTCGATTTAAAGTCACTTAAGGGGGACTCATCAGATAACTTGCCCGGAGTTCCAGGTATTGGTGAAAAAACCGCCATCCAGTTACTTCAAGAGTTCAAAACCCTCGATAATATATATGAGCATATCGATGACATTAAGCCGTCGGTAGCGAAAAAGCTTATCGCCGGTAAAGACTTAGCGTACGTGACAAAAGAGGTTGGTAAAATTTGGTGCGACGCGCCAATTCAACTTGATTGGGATGTAGCCGATGTGAACGACACTGACCTTAACAAGGTTGCGGCGATTCTAAAGCGCTTACAATTTACTTCACTTGAAAAACGACTGCCGAAACACATGCAATTTGGCGATGGTCCTACACAGGTGGTACAAACACCTGCCGCACCGGCCTTTACTGAAGCTGAGTGGCCGTCTCCACTAATGATCGACGGCCCTGTGCTCGTTGAGCTCATGGACGATATACTCTGGCTATCAACAGACGGTAAAACGGCGCACCAAAAACCGCTGAGTGAAATTGATAGCTCAACGTGGCGTGCACTTGAAATGTCGATGGTCGTAAATTACGACGTAAAAGCGCTGTATCACGCACTTCATGCCAAGAAGGTGAGTGTTCGTTTTAAAGAAGTGCACGACATTAGGCAAGCAGCTTTTCTGATTGATCCACTCGCACGCGACCGTTCAATCGGTGCGCTTATTGGTGACGACGATACGACCGATCCGTTGGTTATTTTAGCAGGGCTATGGTCGGTATACGAGCAGCAAGTTGAGCGGTTTAAGCAAGAGCCAAAGATTGCCGAGATTGCTCACGATTATGATTTCCCGCTCACTTATACACTCTTCAATATTGAGCGTAGGGGAGTAAAAATCGACCCTGAGCAGTTTAAAAAACTGAGTAAAGAACTGGGTGATGAACACGCAAAGCTTGAGCAAGAAATGTATTCAATGGCTGGCTACGAGTTTAATATCGGCAGTCCAAGCCAGCTTTCAGAAGTGTTATTTACGAAATTACAGCTTCCAACAACGGGTATTAAAAAGGGTAAAACCGGCTATAGCACCGGCCAAGCCGAGCTCGATAAACTTCGTGGTCAACACCCAATTATCGAACTGATTGAAAAGACACGCGAGCTCGCGAAGCTCAAAAATACCTACGTTGATTCACTACCAAAACTAGCTGACGAACACGATCGTATTCATACGACATTCAATCAAGATGTCGCGGCAACTGGTCGCCTAAGTAGTACCAATCCAAACCTGCAAAACATTCCAATTCGTACCGAGCAGGGGAGGCGAATTCGTGAAGCCTTTATTGCTGACGGCGACAAGGTGTTGGTAAGTGCTGACTACTCGCAATTTGAGCTCCGTCTGGCGGCTATTTTAGCTGGCGACGAAAAGCTCATTAACGACTTTAATGGCAATGTCGATATTCACACGAAAACCGCGAGTGAAGTCTACGGTATTCCAATGGACGACGTGACGAAAACCCAACGCCGCGATGCGAAGGTTATTAACTTTGGTGTGCTCTATGGCATGAGCCCGCACGGCCTGGCTGCCAATACGGGTATGTCTTTTACTCAGGCGAAAGAATTTATCGACCACTACTTTGAAATTCGTCAGCCGATTCGTAAATTTATCGACCAAACACTCGAAAAAGCACGCACTGAAGGTTACGTTGAAACATACTATGGCCGTCGCCGTCCGACACCAGATGTAAAAAGCTCTAACTTCATGGTGCGCATGGGTGCAGAGCGAGCGGCAGCTAACATGCCAATTCAAGGTACCGAAGCTGACCTTATGAAGCGCGCAATGCTGCGGGTTGACGAAGAAATCGGTGACCTGGGTGAACAAATTTTGCAAATTCACGACTCAATTTTGGTTGAGTGTCCAAAAGAAAATGGCGAAAAAGTTGCAGAACTGCTTAAGACAATTATGGAAAACATTGCACCAGAACTAAAAATTGCTCTAAAGGTTGACGTTCACATTGGCACAACTTGGGGTGAATTATGATAAAAGCGGTCATTTTTGATTGCTTCTCGGTACTCATCGGCGACGCATCGAAAGCAGCCGCTAAAGAATTATGGCAAGCGGATCCCGATAAGGGTGAACAATTTCGTGCTATCACCCATGCTGCAGATAAAGGAATTATTCCTGAAGACGAGGCGCTGGAACTCCACGCCGCATTACTTGGTATGACAGTTGATGCGCTTAAGGACCTTCGCAATAAAGGTGAAGTGCGCAACGTTGAACTATTGAACTTTATTGAAACCGAATTGAAAGGTAAGTATAAATTAGCGCTGTTAAGTAATATTAGCTCTCGCGGGCGTCTCGATTTGCGGTTTCTGCCAGGTGAACTTGATCGACTGTTTGATGTTGTGATTGCCTCTGGTGAGGTGGGGTATATCAAGCCACAAGAACAAATTTTTCAGCTCGTCGCACATAAGCTCGGGGTACTTCCGGAAGAGTGCGTAATGCTCGACGATATCGAAGACTTTTGTGAAGGTGCTCGAGCTGCTGGAATGCACGCGATTCAGTTTATTACCAACCAACAAGCAATAACAGATTTAAACAAGTTGATTGACAGAGGTGGGGAAAGAGACTAAGGTAGAAACATGGCTAACCTCAGAACTTCAAGAATTTTTCCAGTTATTTTAACGATTATCGTCATTATTGTTGCGATCGCCGGCATTGTCGGGTTGGTGCGCCTTTTGTTTACGGGTTCAACCGCGCCAAGTGACGCAGCCCCAGACCAAGCTACTATTATTCAGCAAAACCTTCTTAATACGAATGATGGCCGAGCAGTCAGTATGACGGTGCGTGGTCCAATTGTGGCAGACGAAGACTTCCGTTCGTACCGCATCACTATTGCACCAAACTTACGTCAAATTCAAACCTTTACAGGTTACCTTGATGCACAAACTGATGAGCAAAGCTTCTCAAACAACGTTACCGCCTATACCGAATTTGTTTATGCGCTCAACAAAGCAAATCTAGTTGCAGGTAAGCAACTCGAAGGTGAGAAGAACAACCTAAACGGCGTCTGTGCAACGGGCCGTGTGTATGAGTTCAACCTTCTTAATGCAGGTACAAGTGACGCGATGTTTTGGACTTCAACTTGTGGCGGTTCAAAAGGGTCTCTGCGTGCGAGTGTCTCTCAAGTTTCAGAGCTTTTCTTGAACCAAATTCCTAACAGCTCATCAATTACTCGTAGTCTAAATTTATAGAAGGGTAGGGGCATATGCCTGAATTACCTGAAGTAGAAACTGTTCGTCGTGGACTGCACGAGCTTATTATTGGCAAGGTCGTTGTATCGGAAACGCACGACACTGAAAAAGGCTTTCCAAACAGCTCGGCTGACGTGAAAGAGTTTCTTATTGGCGCGCAAATTATCGATGTGCGACGCCGTGCCAAAGTACTCATGATCGACCTTTCCTCGAAATATACATTGCTTGTGCATCTTAAAATGACCGGCCAGCTTGTGTTCGTTGGCGATACCCGTTTTGGCGCCGGCCACCCAAACGACAGTTTGGTTAATGACTTGCCCGACAAATCAACTCGAGTAACTCTTGAGTTCAAAGATGGCACGAAACTATTCTTTAACGACCAACGCAAGTTCGGTTGGATGCGTCTTATGCCGACAATCGAAATTCCGAATATCGATTTTATGCAAAAAGTAGGGCCAGAACCATTGGCTGATGAATTTACGCCCCAAGAATTTACTCAGCGCTTTGCTCGTCGGGCTAAGACTAATATAAAGGCTGCTCTGCTCGATCAATCAGTGGTGGCTGGAGTCGGTAATATTTACGCCGATGAATCACTCTGGGGTGCAAAACTACACCCCCAGCGCCTCGTTGGCAGTGTGACTGAACAAGAATTTGCTTCGCTTTATACCGAACTGCGAAGCGTTATGAACTTGGCTGTTGAAAAAGGCGGCTCGTCAAACCATACCTATGTGAACGCCGAAGGTAAAAAAGGAAGTTATATGGATTTTGCCCGCGTATTTCGACGCGAAGGCCTGCCGTGTCCACGCTGCGGTACAATTATTGAGAAACTTCGAGTGGCTGGTCGCGGGACTCACATTTGCCCGCACTGCCAACACCTATAGGCTATACTAGAACAATGATTACTTGGCTGACTGGAGAGAATAGTTTTGAGGTGCGTGAAGCGCTGAAAGCTATTGAACATTCGTTTAACGGTACCCCTGAACACGTTGATGGTGCCGACGTCGCGCTTTCTCGCTTACCAGACCTTCTCATGGGAGTTAGTTTATTTTCACCCGAACGGCTCGTGGTGATCTCCGATCTTTCGACGAATAGCGCGGTGTGGGAGAAACTCCCCGAATGGCTTCCACGCATTAATGATGATATTCATGTTGTTTTCGTTGACGTTAAGCCAGACAAGCGCACAACAAGTTACAAGGCACTTAAGGCTGTAGCTGACTTAAAAGAGTTTCCTGCTTGGTCGGATCGTGATACGCAAAAAGCCGAGCAGTGGGTGAGTACCCGAGCTGCTACTCAAAATGTTTCCATCGATAGGAAATCTGTTCAGTATTTAGTTGAGCGTATCGGCCTTGACCCATGGCAGTTATCACATGCGCTCAATACGCTTTCACTGCTGGATGAAGTAACGCCACAATCAATCGATACGGTTATTCCACCAAACTTGCGTGAAAATATTTTCCAGTTGTTTGAAACCGCCCTTGAAGGTAAGGCGCGGCAAGTTGCTGAAATGATTAGAACACTGTCTTTACAAGAAGACCCCTACGCCTTGTTCGCACTCCTTAACTCGCAGGCATTAGCGCTGGCCGCGGTGACGTATGCCGACGACACTGCTAACCCAGGTAAAGACTTCGCCATCCATCCGTTTGTCGCCTCAAAGCTTATTCGTCACGGCAAACGACTAGGTAGGGCAAGAGTAGGGCATATCCTCGAAGCATTCGCGAAAACCGATGCTGACATGAAACGTTCGAAAGCTGAGCCGTGGATACTTGTTGAACGGCTCTTGCTTGAAATAGCTCAATAAAAAATACCCCGGCAATTCGGGGTATTTTTGTATAAGTTGCGAACTACTTCTTAGCAGCTGGTTTCTTGGCTGCAGGCTTCTTTGCTGGAGCCTTCTTGGTAGCTGGCTTTGCAGTAGCCTTGGTTGCAGGCTTCGCAGCTGCTTTTGGCGCAGCCTTCTTAGCAGCAGTAAGCTTAACGCCAGCTTCTTTTGCCTTCTTAGCAAAAAGTGCCTTACGACGTGAAGCGGTGTTCTTGTTAAGAACATTCTTCTTTACGGCGGTGTCGATAGCGCTTTGTACAGCTGAAAGGGTAGCAGTAGTGGGTTCAGCGTTGAAAGCCTTTACTGCATCTTTAAGCGCACGCTTGGTCGCAACGTTGCGGTCGCGGCGTACGATGGTTTGTTTTGCTCGCTTGATAGCGGATTTGATAATTGGCATGGAGTTCCTTTACCTTAGAATTGATACATCAATCAAGGGGTGATTATAGAGTAAAATGCACAAAAAGTAAAGGGTTGCTCTGTATTTGTTGACGCTCTAAAACCTCTTATGGTATAGTGAGGAAAACCTCTATATTAAGAGAAACAAAAAAGAAAAACACCATGGATGAAATAAAAGCGAAACAGCAAGTCGTCGAGAAAATTAAAGAATCGACCAAGATTCTTGTTACTGTATCTGATAATCCGTCTGTCGACGCGCTTTCAGCTGCGCTCGCTTTGACGATGCTGCTTGATAAGCAGGAAAAGTACGCAACTTCCATCTTCAGTGGTGAAACACCACCAGCTATTGCGTTCCTCGAGCCTGAAAAGACGTTTGACGACACAACCGATAGCCTTCGCGACTTCATTATTGCGCTTAACAAAGAAAAAGCCGACCATCTTCGCTACAAGGTAGAAGGCGATGCGGTAAAGATCTTTATTACACCGTACAAAACCGTTATTAACGAAAACGACCTCGAATTTAGCCAAGGTGACTACAACGTTGAACTCGTAATCGCCCTTGGCGTTGATGAGCGGATTCACCTCGACAAGGCGCTTGAAAACCACGGTCAAATTTTACACGACGCTTCAATCGTCACGATGACAGCAGGGGACCAAACCAGTGACCTCGGTGGTACTGACTGGCACGACTCAAACTCAAGCAGCTTAAGTGAAATGGTAGCTGGACTTGCTGAAGCAATGAAGGAAGACAAAAAGAAGCCACTACTTGATGAGCAAATTGCTACTGCGCTCTTAACCGGTATTGTTGCTGAAACTGATCGCTTTAGTAATGAACACACTACTTCAAAATCGCTTACCGTTGCTGCGAACCTTATGGCAGCAGGTGCGGACCAACAACTTGTAGCAAACGAGCTCCAAGCGGCTCGCAAAATCGATATTACGACCCCAGAAGAAGAATCTTCTGACGAAGAGCCGGAAGTTGAAGTTGAAAAAGACTCGAATGACGGTTCAATGATTATCCATAAGGATAACGATGACAAAGACGAAAACGGTGATGATGAGGACTCTGAGTCAAATGGTTCAGGTGACTCTATTAATATTAGCCATGAAGGTGAGACTCTTGCCGATCTCGACCGTCGTGTGCGCGGTGAAGACAAAGCGCGCGAAAAAGTAACCGAAGAGGTCGAAGCTGTCCAAGAAGAAGCTAAAGAAGCCGAAGCCGAAGAAGCAGCTCGCGAAGCGCTTGAAAAAGCTCAAGCAGCGCACGCTCAAGTAAACGACGTCAAAGCGGTTGTCGTCGATGACGAAGAAGACGAGGCGGTTGAGCCAGTGCTTGGCGGTACGCTTAACGCTACCACCGAACAAGCAGCCGACGATGCGCGTCGCGCCGCTGAAAACGACCAAAACCGAACAATCTTATCGCACTCATATTTAGCCGGAAGTGAAACAAGTGCACCAGTGACCCCAGGCTCTACTGGCGTTAATGAAGCGCCAACACCAACTGAAGCGGTTCATTCAGCCTACGCACCGGTAGAAGATCCGCTAGCTTCTGCAACACCCGCTCCATCGGATACTCCTGCGGTAGGGGGTGAACGAGTTATTCAGCCACTCGACACACCGCACCCTGCGCCTCAACCTCTTTTTGAACCAGCTCCAGAGCCCGCTCCGGCACCAAATCCAACGCCAACCGATTTAGGATTACCATTGCCACCGCCGTTGCCTGACTTTTCTCAGCTGGGTGCTACAGGCGGTGCACCAGCACCAGCTATTCCATTGCCGCCAAGTCCGCAACCGGAAATCTTGGGTGACATTCTTGCCCCAGAACCAGTATTAGACAACACTGCGAATGCAATTCCTGCGCCAAACACCGCGTATGCACTTGATACGACACCCGTGGCTCCTGTTGATCCATCAGTGCCACCATTGCCTCCGTTGAGTCCTTCGGTAACGCCACCTGTGGCTCCAGCCGTTCCGGAACCATACGTGCAGCCATTGCCACCTCAAGCCCCTGCGGCACCGCAAAATACTCCAGCCGATCCTGGACAATTCCAAATCCCAGCACAGCCATAACACCCGCTGACCTTTGTCGATGCTATAATACGGTGTGATGAACGAAGATAGTGTCTTACTAATTGATAAACCTGCCGGCATGACGAGCTTTGGCGTTGTTGCTCGTGTGCGTCGAAAACTATCACAGCAACTCGGCAAAAAAGCCAAGGTAGGGCATACTGGCACACTCGACCCGTTTGCGACCGGCCTTATGATTATCGTGACGGGCAAAGAGTGCCGTAACGCAATGAGTTACTCGAAGCTCGATAAAGTCTACGAAGCAACCTTTCGACTCGGTCAAACCAGCTCAACGGGCGACCCGGAAGGCGAAATTGTAGACGTTTCTGACCTTCAGCCCACCAAAGAATCTATTGAGGCTGCATTAGAGCAGTTTAGAGGCGAGATAACCCAGCGGCCGCCTATCTTTAGTGCAATTAAGATTAACGGCCGTAGAGCCTATGATTTAGCCCGAAAAGGCGAAGTAGTAGAAATCCCTGAACGTCAGGTGACTGTCTTTTCTTTGGAACTGCTCGATTATACTTATCCAGACATCCGCATCCGTACCCACGTAAGTAGCGGAACATATATCCGCAGCCTCGCCGTAGACCTCGGCACCGCACTCGGCACTAGCGCTTATTGTGTTGAGCTTCGACGCACCAAGATCGCAGAGCACTCTATTGAAGAGGCTGTGAAGCTTGATGACTTTATGAATGACTAGGACTACTGTTGTCGATTATCGGCGTCTGATGGTGATTGGTCGGTAGAGTCTACGTCAGGCTTTGGCAGCTCACCAACATTCTCTTCCATTGATTCTGGACGACTACCGCCACCTGGTATAGCACGCTCTTTAACCGAGAGCTTTAGGGGCTCTTGGTCGGGGAAGAACCTACTTCGAAGTGTTTCTTCCATATCACGAACGAAGGCAAGGCGGTCTGTCATGGTAGCACGCGTGCTTGGATCCTCAAGACCATCACGAAGTGATTCAAAGATACGCTGTACCATTGCTTGGTCTTCAACGCTCTTAGGGCGACCATCTGCACCAAGTTCAATATTATCAAGCAGATCTCCCTTGGTAATTTGGTCGGCAATTTTAGCAAACGCACCAAACTTCACGCCACCAAGGTTAGCTGAGTTGGTGTTACTCAGAGTACTCAAACGAGCGATAGACTGGTCATGCTCAAAGGCTCGTTTAACTTCTTCGATACTTGATTCAGATCGTTCACCCTTGTTAAAGGCTTCAATATAGCGCTGCAAGCTAAGTTCTGGTTTTGCCTGTATGTGGAAACCACCCTTTGCCTTCATGTCGCCGACGTGACGTGCAACCACAGCATCTACCATAGCCTGGTCGACGTACTCACTGGCACGCGCATCATCAAATACAGTAACGAGGCCTTCACCGGCCGCAATTTCCATTGCGGCTTCAAGACGAGTAGGGGAGACCGTTTTACGTATATTAACATCGGAAGAGTTTGCTTTGGTGAAGATTTCGCCAACTGCATATCCCGGTACCGACTTTCCTTGTTCGACAGCTTCCGTCTGAATCAATGTAATTGCATTTTCACGAGCGTCACGATTGAGCTTTGTGAGAGTGGCAACGGCATTTGCCTGGGCTCGGTCGCGACCAATACCCCGAGTGATATCATCACCATAGCCTTGAGCGATATCAAGCAGACCGTCGTCGCTACGCATGCGTTCAGAAATTTTGCGCTGTTGAACATAGCGGTTAGCTTCTTCACCCTGTTTCCAGGCAGCTGTTTGAATGACGTTCTCAGCCATACGACGCTGTGCACTTTCAAGGTATTCGTTACTCTCAACGTTGTAAGCACCTGCTCGGTAACCACTGATCATGTGAGCGCGTTGTGCATCGGTGCGTTCTGCAAGTACTTTTGCGTTTTCTAGATCAATTGTACTAACGTTGAGTCGACTACCAGTAATAGTTGCACGCTCTGCGAGGTGCGCTTCGTTTTTCTTAGAGATACGCTCTTTATCCTGCTCAATAATGTGAGCTTCTTCGTGGAAGTCACGGTACGCATCGCTATCATGGTAGTTGTTGGTTGCTTTTTGCTTCCAAGCTTCAGTCTTGTCGGCGACACTACGGCTATTAGCATCCATACGCTGAGCGGTACGTCGAAGAAGGTTAGCCCTACTCACGTCTTTACCGCGTATCTTGCGACCTTCACCCTTCAGTTGAGCGAGAGATTTATTGCGGTGCATCTGCGCGCGATCGTTCGAGAAGTTCTTCGCACGGTCGAGCAGACCCTTGCGAGGGTTGTTGACGATACCGGCAATGCGACCCAAAAGGCCACCGCTGAGTTTGAGAAGGAGTGGGGTAATCACGAGAGGCGCTACCTGAACGGCAAGACCAAAGATCATCATCACAAGGTTTGACGCGTTTTGGATAATAATGCCACCTGCAAGTTGTGATCCACCAAAGACCAGTGAGAAGGCCGGGAAGAAAATCATCATAGTAGTAAAGAGGTCTTTCCACTTATCAAACCACTTTTCAGTGTTAGGCAAGAGGTTCGCTACGAATGCTAGTGGAGAAATAACAATGAGGATAATGATAATAGCCTGACGAGCAGCCAGGATTAACAAGACGAAGAGAAGCGTAAGAATAAGGCCAAGCAGTAATGGGACAATAAGGTAAATAGATGCAGCGGCGCTACCTGCACTTACTGTTGAAAGGCCAATCCATCCAGCGGTTACTGCACCACCCGAAAGGGCAACGGCAGTAATTGCTGACCAGGCGCCACTTGTGACCGATGAGTCGGTAAGAGCAAAGGTATCTTGGCGAATCTGAATAAGAATTTCTTGGAAGCCGTATCCGAGGATATTTGAAGCATCGACAATGATTGCACAGAAGTAGAACGAAATGTTCACTAGTACAGCCGCAACAATCAGGCGTGGTAGAAGTTTTTTAATACCGTAGTTAGTGACCCCGAAGTTAGTAAGCTGAGAGTAAATAATAATTAAGAAGGCGATAATAAAGGCAATGTTTGCGATATTACGCATAATATTCCACGCAGTATAGAGTGGAGTGTTGGTGTCATTTACGGTAAGCGGGGGCACGGCAACGAACTGGGCGACTTGCTCGAAGAGCCAGTCCATTGAGTTAGCAAGGAAGACGCTCACCGGACAAATAATCCAGCCAATACCGCTCACACTACAAGAAGAGCCGACCGAACCGCTCTCTTCTTCTGGGGTGATGTTGATAGTCTGGCGACCACTTGGGTTTGAGAACTCCTTGTCGCTCGAATAGTTGTAAACGACATAGGTGGCAGTAGCTGCCTCTGGCGGACTAACGCCTGGAGCAAAGTAAATCACGTGCGCTTTACGAGTGAGTGGCCGTTCGCCCGTTTCTTCAACTGCGACGTAATACTGGGTACCAGCAGGGAGGCCATGGCTTTCACCACCTTCAGCGGTCCCGGCAGGGTAGTACTGGCGATTATCAAATATGATAGTTTCGCCTTTCCAGTTTGAATTAGGGTTTTGAGCGTGAGTAGCTGGCCCTAGGCTAATTGTCACGAGTAAGGCCGTCAATAAGGCGGTGAAGACAAACGTTAAGATGCTTCGTACGGAGAACCCTCCGCGCGAAGGAAACTTCATAAGTTCCATATGCTCTGAATTATACCACGTAACAGATAAAAAGTCAATGCGTAAGCGTCATAATATTTTAGATTATTTACCTGGGGATAAGATTGCGCGAAATGAGGAGCCAATCAACTAAGCGGCCGTTGTTTCGACAACTTGACGACAAGCCACCGCGCCGAGGCCAGAAAGAGCTGTTTGAGCCGGTTCAAAGCGCTCAATACGAATGTCCGCCCCTGAAAATATATCGTGGGTGTCGCTCGAGGCGAGGCGACTTTTAAGAGGAGCTTCCCAGGGGAGGTAGCCGTTAATGCCCTCATCAACGCCCGCTCTAATAACTACTGGCCGTCGACCTATTGCGAACACACCCATAAAACGGATGAGTGCTTCATCGAATCGTAATCCTATCTCAGAATTGATATGTTCACGATCGATAGCATCATAAGAGATGAGCGCTTCTTCTACTGAGCTAGCGTCAAGGGCGCTCGTCACGTTCATTTCACGCGCAATGCTTAGTCGCAATGCTTTTACCAAATCCGCATACTCGATGATACGGGATGGTACTTCCGGTGTTTGTGTTTCGACGAGAGAGATGTTTGTATGTTCCATGTCGACTTTCTGCTTTCAGTATACTCTCAATTTCCATAATGCAAATGCTTTTTCAAGACATGAGGAAGGCCGCGTACCACTAAGGATAGCGCGGCCTTTGAGGCTCCTCATGAACAGGGAAGGCGAGCTACTTTGCCCGCAGGTAGGCGATGCCCGACTTAATCGAAAACCACATCGACATAGTGAGCACCGCCCAGATGACAGCCTGCCACTGGGTGGCTGCGACGGGAGTCATCGCCAGAGCAATTCCTACCGACTGCAGGACCATCTTGAGCTTGCCATCCCAGTTGGCGGGGACGACAAGGCTCGGGGAGCCGTGCTTGTACTTGTAACGCAACAGGCTCACGCCCACCTCGCGAACCACGTTGATGCCAAGGAAGATCCAGCCGAGTGGCGAGACCAGGAGATTGGTCATGCACAGTGCAACGACCAGGGTTACTACGAGTAGCTTGTCGGCGACAGGATCCCACAACTTACCGAAGTCGGACACCTGCTTCCAACGACGCGCAAAGTAACCGTCAAGCTGGTCGGTGGTAACAATCAGCACGAATGACGCGAGCGCCCACCAACGGATGGTCGGTTGGTCGTGTCCAACGAGAATGAGTACTGCCGGTACCCAGAAAGTAGCCAGGCGAACGCACGTCAGGAAGTTCGGAAGCTGTCCCGACTCCTTGATGCCACGAGCGAGCGTTTGCAGTGTCATCATCAGTCCTTTCCCAAAATCAGTGAGGAGCCAAGCGGCCCAGGCGAGGCGAGGGCTCTGCTTGACTGTCATTATAGTGCTCAAACCACCTCAATTCAAACGAGAGCGAATCTCAAGGCTACCCCCTTGAAAACTGTGGAAAGTTCTGATACAATACACACCTGATGATTACTGCAGAGAACAAAGCCAAGGCATTCGCCCTGACGCAAACGCACAAAACTGACGTTGGAAGCCCACAAGCTCAAGTGTCTGTTTTAACTACGCGTATCAAAGAGGTGACCGAGCACCTTAAGGTCAACAAGCATGACCACATGGCTCGTCGTGGCCTCTTGCAGATGGTAGGACGCCGCAAGAAGCTCCTCAAGTATCTTGAGAGCAAAGACTTCGAAGCCTACAAGGCTGTAGTCGCAAAACTAGGACTCCGCAAATAAGCGGGGTTCTTTTTTTATTGCCCAAAGTCTATTAGGGTAAACCTTCCACTAAGGGTATACTGTAGCCATGAGCGTTATTATTGAAACGAAAAGCCTTACCAAGCGCTACCAGGGCGTAGCAGCGGTTAAGGAAGCTTCATTTATGGTTGAGTCAGGTGAAATTATTGGCTTTGTTGGCCTTAATGGAGCCGGCAAATCAACAACTATCAATATGTTACTCGGCTTTCAAAAGCCGACAGCAGGCGAAGTCTTTTTATTCGGTGAGCAACTTTCTCTGCCCTCGGCGCACAAAAGTCACCACCGTATCGGGTTTGCGACAGGTGATATGAGCCTGTTTGACGGTATGACGGGCCGTCAGTATTTAAAGTTCGTTGCGCGCTCGTACGGCATGAATCTTAAAACTGAAACCTTCGCGAGCCTTATTTCTCGCTTCGACCCGCAACTTGATAAAAAGCTCAGTACGCTTTCGCGGGGAAATAAACAGAAGATCGCCCTTATCGCCGCCTTTATGGTTGAACCAGAACTGGTGATTCTTGACGAACCAAGTAGTGGGCTGGACCCCCTCATGCAACAGCATTTCCTTGATTTGGTGCGCGAAGAAGCCGAAAAAGGCACGACTATCTTTATGTCTTCACACTATCTCAATGAGGTTGTTGACGTCTGTACGCGTGTTCTTCTTATCAAAAACGGCGAACTAGTAAAAGACATTCCGGCAGCTGAACTTGAAAGCTCAGCTGGCAAGCTGGTTCGAGTCGTTACTAAACAGGCTATAAAGCCACCAAAATCAGCCGAACTGATTGAACACGAACAAACCACCAACGAATACGTTTTACAGTTTATTTTCAAAGATAAAGCAATCCGTCTACAGGAGTGGATTGGCACGCTGCCGCAGCTTCAAGACATTTCAATTACCGATCATAGCGCTGAAGTCGCCTTTGAAGACCTCTATAAAGACGATACTCAAGAGGAGGGTCATCATGTTTAACGTCATTGCAAAAACCATTCGTGAAAAACGCTTCTTTATCCTTGGCTGGTCATTAGGGCTCGCGTTTCTCGGCTTCTTGATGACGAGCTTTTACACTTCATTTAGTGGAGGGGAGATTGATCAACTTATGAAAACAATGCCGCCAGCTCTGCAAGGGCTGGTGGGTGATCTGCAAGATTGGCGCAACTTGCCCGGCTATATCGGCAGCCAAGTATTCGATATTCGTTTACCAATCTTCATTAGCATTCTTTCGATTTTACTAGCGGTTGGGTTAACAGTAGGTGAGGAAGAAAAGGGTCAACTGCGAACCCTAGTGGGGCTGCCAGTCAGTCGCACTACGATTGTCACTGCTAAATGGGTTTCAATCGTACTTATTTGCTTGATCGCCTCTTTTGCTACTGTCCTTGGGGTGATGGCCGGCATTCCGCTGACGAATGAGACACTCGATCCGATGGTGCTGATTCGCCTCGGGCTATTCACATGGCTTCTCGTCACCGCGCTTGCGTCGGTCATCTTCGCAATAGGACTTGCTACTGGAAAGCGCGCCGTTACCACCTCGGTAGGCATTATCATTACTATTGGTAGTTTCCTGCTTACAACCTTTGCGGCAGCCGTAGACTGGCTCAAAGATTACGAATGGCTTTCAATTCTCCATTACTTCCCAGCGGTTGATATTGCGAAAGGCACAATAGAGTGGGGGAACGTACTCTTCTATGGAGTGGTTATTCTCGTTTCACTGATTGTCGCGTATCTATTCTTCCCACGACGTGATATCCGCTCTGCCTAATTGCTAATTAATTATTAATATGGTATAATAAGTAATTATGTCAGGTATAGAAAACGCACCACTTTCAAACCCTACCTTCAACGAAACGTTTAAACGCCGAAAAGGTGAACTTATTACCCTTCATGCCAGCAATGTCACTGAAGGAGCGCTTGATGAGAACGACATCAAGCTTGGTGTTGAGGCGCGCGTCATTAATCCCGATCTTGAACATCAGCATGTTGTGGCATTATGGCGCACTGCTGATGAAATGGCGTTTACCATGGGCTATAGTCCAAACAACAAAGAAGAGTACTACGATGCAAGGGCTGCCATCTACCGAGGTCTTAGCTTTGCATTTCAAATCGTCGATGGTCTTACGAATGAACCGATTGATAGTTTTTCTACCGATTACCTCACCGAGATTGTTCAGTATGAAAATCCTAAGGCTTTACTGAAGGCTGATGTCATGGACTATCTCGAGCAACGCGAAAGCATCTCGGATTTCATTACTAGGTTTATTTCCGATATCGACGAGACCGAGTCTATGAGATACTCAGAAAGCGTTGAATTATCAGCCGGCTTAGTATTTATGCTCAGCGAGCGCGAATACGAACGGATGTATAACCAAGCGCAATCAGATAAATAAAGGGGGAGTATATGGCCTACGAGGGTACAAAACTACAAAATTTCGATCCACGCGACGAAGTTAAAGAATTAGAAATTATTGATGTTGAAGTGGGAACCGGCGAAGAGGTTCGTCCGGGTGCTAAGATTACCGCACACTATACCGGTGCTCTGGTTAAGAACGGTATTATTTTCCAAAGTAGTCTCGATTTTGGCGACCCTATTACGTTTGGTCTCGACCAAGTCATTCGCGGCTGGACGCTTGGCGTTCCTGGCATGAAAGTAGGGGGTACACGTCGTCTTATTATTCCGGCCGAGCAGGCTTACGGCGCTTCAAGCCCAGCTTCAAATATTCCTGCTAACAGTGATTTAGTCTTCGATATTGACCTGATTGCTATTCCAAAAAACGGTCAATAGTTTTTACGACCTGCAAGACATTAACAGAGGTAGAAAACTACCATACTATTGACAAATTAGCAAAAATATGTATAATGCAAGCATGACCACTATGGAACATGCACCACAACGACAAAAATCTTTTGACGGCCGCAAACAAGACCACGGCGACGCCGCAACCCAAACACTTGATCGTGGAAAAGACCCATGGGATTACTACCACGGCTCACGCTTAAAGGAAAAGGTGCACCTCGATTTAGCAGAGCAAGATGCACTTGACGCGTATCATCCATCGAGCGCCGAGCTTGAAGCAGCGGCCGACAAGCTTCTGCAAGAATCTAACAACATTTTAGCCGATAACGACGCTTATGAAGCGCATCTTGCTGCTTTTGGTGCAGCGACAGAGCCCGGGGTAGTACCTGGTGCTGAAGATGAACCAACTGAAGACGACTATTACACCGAAGATGACGAAGTTGATACCCATTATTATCCAACTGAAGTTGATCTTGGTATTCCAACTAGGCAAGAAATACGCAGGCGTATGGCGCGACGCGTCACGCTTGATGTATTTGACGACGATGACGACGGTGATGATGGGTTTGCAGTGCCTGTTCATATTAACCGCAAATAATCTTACTTCTAACAATCAAACCCCGCTGTAATGGCGGGGTTTTGGTATTCTTGATATAATATAAGTACTCACACGCGATTAAGTGCTGGATAGAGTAGTTTGAGTGTTCAAGCTTCTGTACCCGTTACTTACTCGCTTCAAGAATAAAGTGAGTGCAAACAATAAGGAGGTTCATATGCCAACAATCAATCCGTATGGCAAGGACATTATTAAAGTGACGACCGAATTCGAAGGCCGTCCATTAACGTTGGAAGTAAACCGCGTAGGCTTTCGTTCAACCGGTTCAGTGCTGGTAACCTATGGTGACACCGTAGTGCTTGGTACTGCGCAGGTTGGTACGCGCCCAGTAGTGCTCGATTATTTCCCGCTCAGCATCGACTATGAAGAAAAGTTTTATGCAGCTGGAAAAATTAGCGGCAGCCGTTTCATTAAGCGTGAAGGCCGTCCGTCTGATGAGGCGATTCTTATCGGCCGTTTGATTGACCGTCCAATCCGCCCACTATTCCCTAAGGGATACCGCCAAGAAGTCCAGGTTGTTGCGAGTGTGCTTAGCCTCGACCCAAGCTTCCGCCCGGACACCATTGCCATGATCGCTGCTTCAAGCGCTCTTATGCTTACCGGTACGCCATTTGATGGCCCTGTTGCTGGTCTCCGCGTGGGTCGCGTAAACGGTGAGTTTAAAGCGTTCTTAACTCCGGAAGAGCGTGAAACTTCAGACCTCGACCTCGTTGTCGCTGGTATTGGAAGTGGTATTACGATGGTTGAAGCTGGTGCGAATGAAGTATCAGAAGAAGTGGTAGCTGACGCGCTGGCGTGGGCATACGAACACTACCAACCGGCAATTGCACTACAACGCGAACTAGCTGAAAAAGTCGCGCCTGTTGCTCAAGAATATACCCTTGTTCTTCCTGACGAATCACTCCAAGAAGCGGCAAACGCATGGGTTGATGGCAAGCTTGGAGAAGCGATCCGTAAGTCATACCCAGAACGTAACGAGATGATCAACCAACTTCGTTGGGCGTTCCACGAAGAAATGGCCGCAAAGCTCGCTGAAGAGGCTGGTGAAGAGAGTGTAACATACCCACGCGATAAGTACGACGAAGCCTTTACCGCAGCGCTTCACAAGGATGTTCGTAAGGGCATCGTTGAAGACAAGATTCGTCCAGACGGCCGTAAGTTCGACGAAATTCGTCCGCTTTCAAGTGAAGTTTCAGTGCTTCCACGTGTACACGGCTCATCAATCTTTACTCGCGGTGTGACACAAGCACTTAACATTGTGACGCTTGCACCACTGAGCTACTCGCAAATGGTTGATACGATGGAAACAAACGACGGAGAACGCCGTTACATGCACCACTACAACGCTCCAGGCTACACAGTTGGTGAAGTACAGCGCCTTGGTTCACCAGGACGCCGCGAAATCGGTCACGGCTACCTTGCGGAGCGCGCGCTTATCCCAGTGCTGCCTGAAGCAGAAGATTTTCCGTACGCTATTCGTAGTGTCACGGAAATCATGAGCCAGAACGGTTCAACCTCAATGGCTGCAACCTGTTCAAGCTGTCTCGCGCTCATGGACGCTGGCGTGCCACTTAAAGCGCCGGTTTCCGGTATTGCTATGGGTCTGATTATGGATGGCGATACGCCAAACATTTTGAGTGACATTGCTGACGCTGAAGACTTTGCGGGCGACATGGACTTTAAGTCTGCTGGTACCGCCAAAGGTATTACTGCGCTCCAAATGGATATGAAGGTTCACGGGTTGCCAGTAGAAATCTTGAAGGAAGCATTGCTGACCGCTAAAAAGGGTCGTGCGCACATTCTTGAAAGTATGCTTGCAACGCTTGCGGAACCGCGAAACGACTTGAGCCCATATGCTCCTCGTATTGAAAAAATTAAGATTAACCCAGAAAAGATCGGCGCGGTTATTGGTAAGGGTGGAGAAGTGATCAATAAGATTACCTCAGAAACCGGCGCTGAAATCGACATCAAAGAAGACGGGTTGATTACTGTTGCTGGCTCAGATCCAGAGGGCATCGCACGTGCTATTGAATGGATTAAGGGTCTGACTACCGAACCTGAAGTGGGCACTATTTACGAAGGTAAAGTGGTGACTATTAAAGACTTCGGCGCGTTTGTAAATATTATGCCGGGTATTGATGGTATGGTTCACATTTCACAACTCAGCGACGAGCGCGTTGAAAAGGTGGAAGATGTATTAGCCGAAGGCCAAATCGTTAAGGTGAAGCTGATGAGTATCGATGAGCGCGGTCGTTTGAGTCTTTCAATAAAAGAAGCAAACCGCTAGTTCATAGACTTCTAAAATGGAAAAAGCCCACAGAAGTGTATCCTGTGGGCTTTTCCTACCTCCTTGTCGTGGGTGGTCTGCTAGCTTGCGTGCTGCTGGTCCTCGTCTTTCTCCTGGATGACCCAGTAGTCCCACTCCGACCAAGGGCCGGGGATTGGTGGGCGTCGGCCCTTCCGCTTGAGCACCACCTTGTAGGGTGTGTGCGGGTTGACCGAGGTCTGGATGTCCTCGAACATTCGCTTGGAGACGCCCATGCGCTCCATGATCTTCCAGCTGAGCTGGGGTCCACTACCACCATAACCCAGGAGGGCGTGGAGGACGTGGACGATGATCTGGCCGTCGCTCTGAAAAAGCACCACGCCGCGCAAGCCAGCGTAGTCGTTCCAAAAGAACTCCATGCGGGTCGGCGCCATGAACTCCTTCGGGGCCACCACCATGTTCTTGGTGGGGAAGATCCGATCCAGCTCGCGCCAGGCGTTACCGGTGTCGAGGGTGATGGGTTCGAGCGAGTTCTCGTCCTGGTAGACCAGGAACGTCGAATTCGGCTCGGGACGCGTTGGGGTGATCGAGTCGATGAAAGGGGTAGGTGCGGAGAGGTCGGTCATTTTTGACGACCCTTTCTCTTAAAAACTTCGCTCACTGTGGTAGTACAGGAACATAAGTATAACCTTATTATAACACATATAATAGTAATTATCAATATATTACCCCTGTTAGAAGGAGCCGCAGTAGGGTATAATAGAAAATCGTATGATTATTACCGCAACTATTAGCGAAAAATCGTTTGGCGACAAAGTCCTTTTTAAAGAGACTTCGTTTTTCGTTGAAGATGGTGAGAAGGTTGGACTGATTGGCCGTAACGGCGAAGGTAAGACGACCATGTTTCGCATTATTGCCGGTGAAGATAAAGACTTTCAGGGTGAAATCCAGCTCGGTCGCGGCGTGCATATGGTGGCAACGCGCCAAGAGCACCACGGGTTCGAAGATATGCCGGTGCTTGAATATATCCTCCAGGACCTTCCGAAGTACGCCAAGCTCAAACACATCCTTGATACCCACCCGCTGATTATGGGCGATAAAATGCACCTCATTAACGAGTACAGTGAAGCGCTTGAGCAATTCGATACTCTTGGCTATTACACGATTGAAAACGAAGTCGAGAAGGTGCTTGATTCATTCCAGCTTGGCCATCGTATCAACGACACGCTTGGTGAACTTTCTGGTGGGCAAAAGCGCTTGATTGAAGTGGCAAAAGTGATGCTTTCAAATGCGCAGCTCGCGCTGATTGACGAGCCGACCAACCACATGGACTACGTAGCAAAAGATAAGTTTTTGCAGTGGATGGGCTCAGCGAGCGATGCGATGATTGTGATTAGTCACGACCGTGATGTGCTTGAAAAAGTAGACCGCATTTTGGAAGTAAAAGACCAAAAGATCCTTAGCTATAAGGGTAATTACAGCGATTATTTGCGCCAAAACTCATCAACCACCGGGTCGATGATGAACGAGTATGAACTCACGCAGCGCCGCATTGTTAACCTTAAGGCGAAGATTATTGAATACCAACGCTACAAAGAAAAGTCGCGCCACCCAAGCACGATTCAGCGCTTCAAGCGCCTCGAGCAACAGTCGCGTGATGAACTTGCTAAACTCGAAAAAACTGAAAAGCCAACCTTCTGGGTGGACCGTGAATCAGTCCAGGATATGGGTCTGAAGACTGGCGAGCAGTACCAAAAGTATAAGGCGAAAAACATTAAGCTGAACGGCGTTACGGGTGAAGAGGGCTTTGGCCGCTTGCTCGTCAACATTAGCGGGCTTTCCCTCGGCTATGACAAGCCGCTGTTTAAAGATATCTCGTTCCAAATTCGTGAAGGGGAAATTGTGGAAGTGCGCGGTCGTAACGGTGCTGGTAAGACGACGATGATGAAAACGCTACTTGCAACTATTGGGGCAAATCCATTCACTGCTAAGGTGTATGACGGCGTGATTGATGTCGATAAAAAGATTCGTGTCGGGGTATATGAACAAGAAACCGCGAGTGCATTGCTCGATAAAACTTTGTCTGAAGCAATTGAACACATATTTTTATCACGTGGCCTAAAAGTAGGCGACACCAAGGTGCGCCAGTTGATGGCAGATTATCTCTTTACTGCTGGTGATGCGAACATCCCCGTAAAGCAGCTCAGTGGTGGCCAAAAAGCCCGCTTACAGCTGATTGATATGCTGGCCGATAGTCCGTCACTTCTCGTGCTCGACGAACCAACGAACCACCTGGACCTTCCAAGTATTGAAGAGCTTGAACAAGCGCTGCAAAACTACAGCGGTGCAATTCTTTATATTTCCCACGATACGCATTTCCAAAAGCAGCTCGGCGGCGAAGTTATTCAGCTGTAACGCGCTTGCGCTCGTACAAGAGGGCATAGTACACTAGGGCTAACTATAAGAGAGGGATTCCCGTGGCTTCATCAAATACACCATTCGTTCGACTATTTAATTCTCGTCCAAAACAGATTCTTTTTTTTACCGGACTCGGGCTTGTTGTACTGCTGCTTGCGTATATGATTTATGCAATTTTAGTCACACCGGCGCGCCAACCGTATCGCGACGCTTTAGCGCAGTACAAAAATGTATACAACGCTAATATTGCCGTCATGACAACCGGTTCATCGCTTAATGCGAGCTCGGCTACCGATGAACAATTCACCCAAAGCACCGAACGTGTCAGAAAAGCGCTGTCTGCTTTAAAAACCGAAAACGAAGCGCTTGGTAAAAAAGACGTACTCAAAGATGGAGAGGGGAAAGAGAAATACGACATCCTTACTGAAAAAGTGAATGCCTACGTCGATTACAACAATGACATGCTCACTGCTATGCAAAAGGTCCGCCCCGTCATCTACGAATGTTCACGAAGCATGACTAACGTGACCGAAGACGCCGCTAGCGTGAACGCAATGAGAGCGTGTGCCGATAACCTAGAGAAGCTTGAGGACGTACCTAACCGTGACTATCAAAGCCTTGTTGTAACCTCGCAAAAGCTATATGCCGAGTTTGCAGTTAACCTTGAGCAGCGGGCAGCGCTTGCCGACCCGGACGGTGTAGATAAGGTTCAATACGACACGCTTTCCGAAGAGCAAACACAAATTCTTGAAGCACTTAATGCCGCCAGTTCAACCTTTTCACGTGACCTTCAAAAGAGTAAACAAACCTACGATATTACTGAAAGTGCGATGGCGCTCGACAAATACCTTAATAAAAAGGCTCGTGTCGTACAGGTATAGCGCATGGATACTCAGGCTCGTCTCGATCAGTTAGCTCAGGAGATTGTTGAGAAGAATATCTGCCCTGAGTTAAAAGCGCAGGCGACACAACTCGTGATGGGGGATGGCAATCCGAATGCCGAAATCGTTTTTATTGGAGAGGCGCCTGGCAAAAATGAAGATCTTCAAGGAAAGCCTTTTGTCGGTGCGGCCGGTAAGTTCTTGAATGAAATGCTTTCTCAGGCGGGGATGGATCGTAGCGACGTATATATTACGAATATCGTGAAGTATCGCCCGCCCAATAATCGTGACCCACTCCCTGATGAAAAAGCTGCTTTTTGGCCTTACCTGCTTAGACAATTGCAAGTCATCGAACCGAAAGTTGTTATAACGCTCGGGCGTCATAGTATGGAGTACTTTTTGCCAGGGATGAAAATCGGTGCGGTTCATGGCGAGCCGAAGCGGATTGCTTTTGGTGATCATAAGATTGTTATTATGCCGCTATTCCACCCAGCTGCCGCTTTGTATAACGGTGGGTTACGACAAACCCTTATTGACGACTTCCTCAAAGTGCCGGAAGTTATTCGCCAAATGAAAAAGTCCGACTAGCGGACTCTTTTTGCTCTGGTTATTTACGCGGCGCCGATAACTGCGCGGACTTCATTAAGCTTCAGGCGAGCGACAGCTTCGGCCTTTTGTGCGCCCTCGGTTAAGATGCGCTCAATTTCGGCCGGATTCGCCATGAGTTCATTGTAGCGATCACGGTACTGGCCGAATTGGTTTTCAAGCACATCAAGGAGTTGCGCTTTTACTTCGCCCCAGCCAATGCCGCCAGCTTCGAGGCGTGCACGTAGCGCTTCGGTTTGTTCAGCGGGTGCTAAACTCTTGAAGATATCGAAAATAACGCAGTTTGAAAGGTTTTTTGGCTCTTCAACTGGAGTTGAATCAGTTGGAATACGGTTAACAACTTTTTTCCATTCTTCGGTTGAAGCGAAGAGGGGGATGATATTGCCGTAGCTCTTGCTCATTTTACGGCCATCAATGCCCGGAACCGCTTCAAGCTCTTCTTGGATCGACGCTTCGGGGAGAATAAAGACATCAGTTCCGTATGCATGGTTGAAGCGCTGAGCAATGTCGCGTGCGATTTCAACATGTTGCTGCTGGTCCTTACCGACAGGTACGACGTTAGCGCTATAAAGAAGAATGTCGGCCGCCATAAGAATTGGGTAGGTGTAGAGCCCCATGCTGACGCCTTCATCGCGGTCGCGTCCTGCTTCGCTATTGCTATCAACTGCCGCTTTGTATGCGTGGGCCTTGTTCATCCAACCCTTAGGAGTTACGGCGTTAATAATAGTATCGAGTTCAAACACTTCGGGTACAGCAGATTGGCGGTACAAAATGGTGCGCGAAGGGTCCAAGCCACAGGCGAGCCAGGTGGCAGCAATCGATAAACTTAAGTGACGAAGTTGTGGGCCGTCTTGGACGGTGTTAAGCGCGTGGTAATCGGCGATGAAAAGAAATGATTGTTCGTAGTCATGAGCACGCTGAATCGCCGGCTTAATCGCACCGAGGAAATTACCAACATGTGGGATGCCGGTTGGCTTGATGCCAGTAAGAAGTGTTTTAGAACTGTTCTGCATAGAGATAGTATAGCAAATAAAAAAGCCCTCCGTAATTGGAGGGCGGGCGAGGGGGCGACAAGTGTCGCCCCCTCGCACCCTGTCACGCGATGGCGAACTGCGTCTCGAGCTTCACCGGGTCGATGCCGTGGCGGCTCACGGTGGTGCGCAGCTCATCCATCTCGTCCCGGTGCATCCGCATGTTCAGCCGGTAGTCCCGCGAGCTGAGCATCCCGCTGAGGGAGTGGAAGAACTGCTGCTCCTTTTCGTGAAGGTAGGCATGGACGGCCAAGAAGAAGGTCATGTCCCACAAGTCCGGGTTGTGCTGGGCAGGGAGGCCGGGTGCGACCTCCGCGTCCCACCACTTCAAGAACTTGGGTCCGATGGTGAGCTGGGCGTCGTGCTGGAGTGTCTTGAAGTCCTCGACGTACTGCTGGACGCGCATGACCCTGGCGTGGCGCAGGTAGGTGACCAGCCGGCTTCCCACGAGCGTGGAGAGGACGGCAGCCAGCATGACGGCGCCTTGCTTGGGGCTGAGCTTGTGCATGATGCCTCGATTCGTGAAAGGGACGCTCTACATCTGTAAAAGCTATACAAATTATAGCATATAAGCATAAAAAGTCAATTTTTATCAGGGGTAACTATTGTAGGGTAGTACTCCTTGTGCTATACTAAGAACACTTTCAAAGGGGAAATTCAGTAACTGTCAGTACAAACCCCGCCCTTTATTTACGAAATTATTAAATGTTAATCAAAAAGAAAGCTCATCGATCGAAAAAATAGAAAGTCGTCGAGAGAACTCTTTTAACAAAAAAGGAGAAACAACAATTATGGGAGGACGAAGACTCGCAACTCCACAGGCAGATGATTCTGCCAAGCAACCACGAGGCAACAGTAATAACAACCAACGCCCAAAGCAAAACAACACGGTACTTGCGAACACTCAAACCCGCCGGGGAGAAGTGTTTCGCGCGCAGCGCCGTACCAGTGACGACGTTAATGCTCGCGCCTCTCAGCATGTTATCAACGTACCGGTAAACAAGTCTATCTATAACGGCTACAAGGGTCGCCAATTCAGTATTGCCGACCAAAAGAAGCAGCCACGCAACCCAGCACCACGCCTGCGCGTTATCCCTATCGGCGGTCTTGGTGAAATGGGTATTGGTAAGAACATGATGGCGATCGAATACGATAACGACATCATTGTTATCGACATGGGATTCCTTTTCCCGGGTGCCGATTATCCAGGTATTAACTACATTGTGCCAGATATTACATATTTGCTTGAAAACAAGCACAAGATTCGCGGTATTGTCTTTACTCACGGACACCTTGACCACATTGGTGCAGTTCGTCACCTTATTCATCAAATTCCAGCGCCGATCTACGGTTCAAAGTTCACCCTTGCCATGGTGCAAAAGAACATGGAAGAAGCAACCAGCGGGTTCGAACCTGAATATCACGTCATGGACCCAGAGGCTCACGAACAAGTCTTCCTTGGTGATAACTTCAACATCGAGCTCGTTCGCGTGAACCACTCAATCCCAGATGCAACCGCTGTTGTTATCCGTACCCCAGAAGGTGTATTGGTTGATACTGGTGACTGGCGTTTTGAAGAAAACCCAGTTGATGGCGTAAAGTTCGACCTCGAACGTCTTACTGAAATTGCAACCAAAGAGGGGATTACCCTCCTTATGAACGAATCTACCAACTGTGAGTCAGATGGCACCCACACCCACGGTGAGTTCGAAATTCAGGCAAGTATGGGCCAGGTAATGGAGAAATATCCAAACAGCCGTCTTATTATCTCAGCGTTCTCAAGCCAGATTCACCGTATGCAAATCATTCTTAACGAAGCTAAGAAGCACGGCCGTAAGGTTGCCTTCGCTGGGTACAGCATGATCCAAAACGTTGAAGTAGCACTCCGCACCGGTACAATTACCGTGCCTAAGGATGTCATTGTGAAGATGGAAGATATCGTGAAGTTCCCTGACGGAAAAGTTACGATTATCTGTACTGGTTCACAGGGTGAGTTCAGCGCCGTACTTAACCGTATGGCGAGCGGCGCGCACAAGTTTATTAAGATCAAAAACAGCGACGTTGTTGTCTTTAGCTCAAACCCAATCCCAGGTAACGAAAAGTACGTGACTCGTACGGTTGACGGCTTGATGCGTGAAGGTAGTGGTGTCATCCAAAACGGAAAGACTCACCTTACCGGTATCGGCCCACTTCACCTTTCAGGTCACGGGTACTACGACGACCACGTGAAACTTATTAACGCCCTTAACCCAACCTTCTACATGCCAATCCACGGTGAATTCCACATGCTCGTCCACAACGCCGAACTTGCGGAAAAAGACGGTGGCGTGAAGCGCGACAACATCTTCGTATGTGACGCTGGTGACGTACTCGAAATCAGCGCCGGCCAAGCGAAGAAGGCTGGTCGCGTACCTGTCGGTGGTGTAATGTATGACGACTCTGGTGCAATTGTTTCAGAAGTTGTGCTGAAAGACCGTATCCACATGGCGAGCGAAGGTATGTTCGTAGTGGTACTCACCGTACAAAAGGGAAGTGGACGACTCCTTACGAGCCCTGACATCATTAGCCGCGGATTTATTTACCTGCGCGATAGTGAAGAGCTCATGGGAATCATTCGCCAATACCTCAAGCAAAAAGTGGCCCGCACCTTTAGCGGCCGCAAGGTAGACCTCGATGTTGTGAAGAAGGAAATTAAAGACGAACTGACCCATGTTCTTTACGACCAAACTCGTCGTACTCCAATTGTCATCCCTGTGATTAACGAAATCGGCGGCGGTGGTCGTCCAAATAACGCTCAAAACGGTGAAGGTCAACAAGGCCAAAACGGCCAACAAAACCGTGGCCAAAACCGCGGTAATGGCGCCAACAACCGTGATCGTCAATCTCAAAATGGCCAACAAGCCTCAAGCAATCAAGGTGGCGATCGTCCATTCAAACGCCCAGCACCAAAGCAATTTCCAGCACCGGTAGTACCAGACACTGAAGTGACTGAACCGCGTCCTCGCACCGAGAGCCGCGGCTACTAAAAGAGCCTAAAAAATGAAGAGAGCCCTGTCGGTAAGACGGGGCTCTCTTCATTTGAAGGGCCCGGCGCCTTGAGACAGGGCTCGGGTGGTCAGTCGACCTTGGGTGTGGCGCGCACGGCGGCGAGCTTGAACATCACGCTCCAGATGTCGCCGGTCTTCTTCGGGTCAGCCAGGGTGGCCGAGTAGTCGAGGGCGGCGACGATCCGCAGACCGTTGTCGTCGCAGAGCGTCGTGAAGGCCTTCATGAAGTCCTTGAACGAGTCGAACCCGGCTTGCTCCGCCGGATCCAGCGTCAGGCCGACGCCCTGCCCATGCTTCAGCTTGGACTTCTCGTTAGAGAGGTTGCTGCACCTCGCGGTGATGCTGGCGATGGCAGCCTTGCGCTGGGTTGGCGTTGCCTGGGTTGCCGAGGCCTGGGGGCTCTTCTCTGCGGTCACGTCAAACACCTCCTCGAGCGTTCGGTTCGGTTCGGCGGGCGGGAGTACCCACGAGCTGAAGCTGAAGGGAAGCCACTTGAATGGCATCATCCAGCTAAACCACATCATGTGCAACCCTTTCACTTCGAAGGTTCAGGGCAATAGGCATATTTTACTATATTTTAAGATAAAATCAAGAAATCAAAGAGAGCTCCACCGTCGGTAGATCCCTCTTCGATGAAAGGGCTCGATACCGCGACAGAGCTCATCGCAGAAACACGACAGTTTCTACTTTTGTAACAAACCCTTTCAGGATATGGTGCCGCTGTTCGTCGAGTGTGGTATAGAGCTCGACTCGGCTACCAACACGCAGCTGCCGCTCATTTGAGGGAGGGGAGGAAGGGTGGTATTCCTCCGACAGACCTCTGGTGATGTCGACTTCGACCAGCGCGAGGGCTTTACGCAGCGCCGAACGTCCGCGCAGCCGTCGCGTGTTCATCGGCGGCGTGATGCCGTGGTGGTGCCATAGGAGCTGGAGAGCTTCCATGGGCAGGTGTGCCAGATGAAGCGTACCCCTCTTGATGATGAAGTCCACGGCCACCGGACGGCGCTCACGCATGCCGGATGCTCCGATCCAGGCTGTTAGTTGCGCACCTTTCACTTTCATACAGTCACTCCTTCGTGATGACGGGATCGGTGATAGTTGTACTATAGCAGTCCTGGATTAAAACTAAAGCATAAGCCCCTTGCAAAATGTGGTAAATTTTGCTATAATATAGCTATTCGATATCAGGCGCCTGGCGCCTATAATAGATAAAAGTTATGGCAAAAAAGAAAAAGAAATCAGCGGGTAAGAAAAAAGCGGTTAATACAGCACCGCAGCACGTTCTTCCAGAGGGATTTTGGGCACAAGTTGGCGCCCTTCTCTTAATTGTCTTCTCGTTACTCATTATCTTGGGATGGTTTGGACTTGGCGGTCCGTTCCTCGATTGGCTCAACGAAATCACCGTCGCGACCATTGGCTACGGAGTCTATGTTGTACCGGTTGTCTTTATTTATGTAGCAGTTGAAATCTTCCGCGCGGAAGAAAACCGTATTCCATTTGTCATGAAGCTCGCAACTGTTGTTGAGCTTGTTTGGTTCGCTGGTCTCTTTGGCCTCCTTGAAAGCGAAGGCAAAACTACGGGCGGTTTCGTAGGCGATACGGTGAACAGCGGTATGCTGATGCTAGCCGAACCTGGCCTCGCTGCATTCATCTATGTGGTGCTGATTCTTCTCACCGCACTCTTTATTACTCGAACGTCTCCGTTCGCTATTATTAAAAAGCTTTGGGAGATGACTCGTCGCGACAGTACCGAGCAAGAGGCGAACGTGAAAGTTATGCGTAACGCTGCAGCACTCGACGCGCCTAAAGGTAAGGCCGCAATGGCTGACTTTACGGTGAACGCCGGCGTTTCAACTCTCGATCCTCTAGAAGAGAAGGGGAAGAAGAGTGCACACCTTGGTTCGCTTAAAAACAGCGTTTCTAAAGATAAGGTCGCTGAAGAACAAGCTGCGCTGGTGGCGGTTAACGACCCTAATTGGAAATCTCCAAGCGTTGACCTGCTTGAAAAGAAGCAGTCACCAGCCGATGCCGGTGACGTGCAACAGAATGCCCAAACAATTAAAGATACATTGGCAGAATTTAATATCTCTGTTGATATGGAAGGCGCCAATATTGGCCCTAAGGTGACGCAGTATACGCTTCGTCCACCAAGTGGCGTGAAGCTGACGAAGATTACTCAGCTTGAAACCAATATTGCCCTTAACTTGGCCGCACAGAGCCTTCGTATTGAAGCACCTATTCCTGGTCAAAAGGCAGTTGGTATTGAGGTGCCGAACCGAAAAGCTGCCGATGTGCGTCTTCACTCAATTATTACCAGCAAGCAGTGGAATAATAGCCATGAGCCGCTTGGCTTTGCGATTGGTAAAGATATTTCCGGTGAAGCTGTTGTGGGTGAATTGAACAAAATGCCGCACCTTCTTATTGCTGGTCAGACTGGTTCTGGTAAGTCGGTGATGATTAACACTCTCCTTACGAGCCTTTTGTACCGCAATAGCCCAAGTGAAATGAAGCTGATTCTGGTCGACCCTAAGCAGGTTGAAATGGCGCCATACGAAGACATTCCACACCTCATTACCCCTGTTATTAATGAGCCTGAAAAGACAATTAGCGCGTTGAAGTGGGCTGTCAACGAGATGGAGCGCCGCTACAAACTCTTGGCTGAACACAAAGTTCGTGACATTAAGACCTACAACACAATGGTCCAAAGCGGAAAGACTAAAATTGTTGTTCAAGACGAAGATGGTCACGAACAACAACATGAAAATGGCGCGATGCCATACATCGTAATTGTGATCGACGAGTTGGCCGACCTCATGATGGTCGCAGCTCGCGACGTTGAAGCACTCATTGTGCGTTTGGCGCAGAAGGCTCGTGCCGTTGGTATTCACCTTGTACTTGCCACCCAGCGTCCATCTGTCGACGTTATTACCGGTCTTATTAAGGCCAACGTGCCGGCTCGTATTGCCTTTACCGTAGCTTCACAGGTTGACTCTCGTACTATCTTAGACCAGATTGGTGCTGAAAAACTCCTTGGTCAGGGTGACATGCTTATGAGTACTGCCGCAATGCCGAAGCCAAAACGTATCCAGGGTGCCTGGGTCACCGATGAAGAAGTTGCAAAAATTACCGATCACCTCCGTTTGCAATCTCCACCTCAGTACAACGATGAAGTTGTCAGCCAGCCTGTTCAATTGAATGGTAAGGGCGGAGTAGTTATGGACTTTGATAGTTCAGCTGGCGGCGGCGACGATATGTTCAAGGATGCCGTTCGCGTTGTTGTTGATAGCGGCAAAGCATCTGCCAGCCTATTGCAGCGCCGTCTACGCGTTGGCTATGCCCGCGCCGCTCGTCTCATTGAAGAAATGGAAGAGCAGGGGATTATTGGCCCAGCCGACGGTGCGCGACCTCGTGACGTGCTTGTATCGAGCCTTGATGAAGTCTTTGGCGGCGGCGGAAATGCCGATGACGAAGAACTCGGGTAACGATTCTATTACAATCTCATAATTGAAGATCATACTAAGAGGTAGCCTCCTTGCAAAAGCGGGCAATCTACGGTATAATTACTACCGTTAATAACTCAAGCTTACCGTCATTTCTCATATGCGAGATGACAAATGGAAAAGGGTAAGCATCCACCTGTAGTGCCCACTAGGTAATTTAGGTTGGATTCCAAAAGGAGACACTAGTGAAGGAATACGAACTTACCGTTCTTATCCACCCAGATCTCGAAGCAGATTTGGAAACACCACTTGCGAAAGTGCGTGAAATCGTCACCAGCGCCGGTGGTAGCATCGTCCGCGAAGACAACTGGGGTAAAAAGAAGCTTCAGTACGCAATCAACCGTGAAGAGTTCGCCGTGTATGTATACATGGACGTAGAGCTTCCAGCTGATGCGCCACTAAAGATCAGCAACACCCTTAACATTACCGAAGAAGTCCTCCGTTACCTCTTGGTAAAGGTTGATCCAAAGGCTCGTGCAGCTCTTGCTGAGCAAGCTCAGAAGGCTCAAGAAGACAAGACTTCAGACGAAACTAACGAAGCTTAGTCCTTTCAGGCAAAGCACCTAACAAGAGAGTACAGGGGAGTACAACATGGCACGAAGCATTAACCAAGTCATCCTAATGGGACGCCTTACCCGCGACCCAGAACAGCGTACGACTACTACCGGTAAGACAATCGCGAGCTTTAGTATCGCAGTCGACCGTGGTGGTCAAGAAGACGCCGCTGATTTCTTCAACGTAACAGCGTGGGAAAAACTAGGCGAACTCGTTATGCAATATCTTGCAAAGGGTCGCCGCGTGCTCGTACAGGGTCGTTTGCGCCAAGATAGTTGGGACGACAAGGAAACTGGTAAGCGCCAATCTCGTATCGAGGTGGTAGCAACCGACGTAACCTTCCTTGATGGTCCTAACGGCGGTGAAGGCGGTGCAGCTGCATCAGCCGGAGTTGGCTCAAACAGCCAAAACAACTCGAAAGATGTCGTCATTGAAGACATCGACGACAAACCAATTGATTTAAGTGAAATTCCTTTCTAGAACTTACTAAAAGCTAGAAAGACAGGAGAATAATAATGGCAAAACGTATGAAGAAAGATACACCTGCATACTTTGACTACAAAGACGTCAAAACTTTGCAGCGTTACGTAAATATTTACGGTCAAATCGAACCAATCGGAAAGACTGGCCTTAGCGCTAAGCAACAACGTCAACTCGCCGTTGCTATCAAGCGTGCTCGTCACCTCGCACTATTACCATTCGTAGCACAAGGCTAAGAAGGGTAGAGGTTGGCTATGGCACAATTGCAACCAACTGATCTTAAAAAAGGCGTTGTCGTCCAAATCGACGGCAAGCCTTTTAAGGTTATTGACTACAACCAAAAGGTGATGGGCCGCGGTGGAAGCATCGTGAACGTTCGCCTTAAAAACCTCATTGATGGCGCAGTGATTCCTAAGACCTATAAGGGTCAGGAAAAAGTCGATTCAGCTGAGGTTACCTACCAAACGGTGCAGTATCTTTACAAAGATGCTGATAACTTCTATTTCATGGATCCTGAAAGCTTCGAGCAATTCCAGCTTCCAGCCGATGTCTGTGAAGACGCAGCACCGTACCTGAAAGAGGGTGATAATCTTTCGCTTCAACTCTTTGAAGGTAACGTTATCAACGTAGAGCTTCCAAAGAACCTTTACCTTGAAGTTACCTACGCCGAGGACGTTGTAAAGGGCGACACTACGAGTAGTGTCCTGAAAGACGCGACCCTTGAAACCGGTCTCGTTATTAAGGTTCCAGCTTTCATTAAGACGGGTGACGTGATCTCTGTTGATACCGAAACCGGCTCGTACCGCGAGCGCAAGAAGGATTAATCAGCATGTCTGAGCAAGAAATGCGTGGTGGAAAATTTCTACCCGCATTTTTTGTTGATGAAGTGAAACTGAATGAGACGTTCCTATCGGGCACCTGGCCGCTTCATATAACACTCTTCCCACCGGTTAGAGCCGAGTACACGGGCGAGTATGGCGAGCAGGTGCGTCGTTTCGTAAACCCAGTTGAGCCGTTCGATGTAGTAGTGGGTGCGTCGGCGTTTTTTGGCCCAGATGAAGATATTTATGTAAGAAAGATCGAATCGAGCTCGTCGCTTCAGACGGTACACCAAGGGCTCGTGAAGGCGCTGGCATATTTGACGCACGATCCAACGTACCGGCTACCGTATAATCCCCACATTACCCTTGATAAACATGATGCGCGCATCGAAAGGGGCGACGTCATTTGGGTGGAGGGCATGTCGATCGTGGCGCAGTCTGCCGACTCGCGCGAATGGCGAGTGGTTGATAAAATGAGATTTAAAGGGGTGGAGGAATAATCATATGAGCATAAAACAACGCCTAGATAAAGAACTTGCAGCCCGAGGGCTTGTTACCAGTCGCTCTCAAGCCGAGAGCTGGATTAAACTTGGCAAAGTAACGGTAGACGGTACGGTGGTTACAAAATCTGGTCACTTAGTGAACGAAGATTCTGATATTATTTTGAGCACCACCGAACAGTACGTCAGCCGAGCGGGTCTTAAGCTTGCCAGTGTTGCGCAGTTGCTCGGCGTGTCATTTAAAGACGCGACCGTGCTTGATGTCGGCAGTAGCACGGGTGGCTTTACTGATTATTCACTCCAACACGGTGCAAAAAAGGTATATGCTGTTGACGTTGGTACTGATCAGCTTCATCCAAGTCTTCACGACAACGAGCGCATTGAGCTTCATGAGAAAACTGATATTCGCGACTTTATTCCCTCAACGACTCCAGATATTATTGTTATCGACGTCTCGTTTATTAGCCTGCGCGAGATCTTGCCTCACCTTGCTAAAAACGTAGCAGGGAAGCAAACCAACATTATGGCTATGGTGAAGCCGCAGTTTGAAGCGACTCGCCAGCAGGTCAATAAAGGCGTCATTAAAAACGACAGTGTTCGCCGTCAAATCTTAAAAGACTTTGAATTTTGGGCCAAAGATTTATTTACCATCGTCGATAAACGTGATAGTGAAGTAGCTGGTGCCAAAGGTAATCGCGAGCGCTTTTACCTCTTAAAAACACTCTAATTTATTTACTAACGTTGAAGCGGAATTCGACTACGTCGCCAGGACGCATTACGTAGTCACGGCCTTCGGTGCGAAGCTTGCCGGCTGCTTTAGCGGCAGATTCGCTCCCGGCTGCAACCAGGTCATCGAAATCAACGATTGCCGCAGCAATAAAGCCTTTTTCGAAGTCGGTGTGAATGACACCAGCGGCTTGTGAGGCGGTTGCGCCTTGCTTGATAGTCCAGGCGCGTACTTCTTTTTGACCAGCTGTGAGGTAGCTTTGAAGACCAAGCGTATGGTAGGCGACACGGGCGAGTTGTGAAAGGCCCGATTCCTTAACGTCATAAGCGGCGAGAAGCTCGGCTGCGTCGTCATCGGCAAGGCCGCGGAGTTCTTCCTCGAGTTTTGCGCAAATAAATACGCAGTCGGCAGGAGAGACAAGTTCAGCGAGTTCTTTCTGGCGAGCTTCATCACCAAGGGTTTGTTCATCAACGTTAAATGCATAAATAACTGGCTTAGAGCTCAGTAGCTGCAGGCTTTGGACAACTTCTTTATTCAGACCTTCAACTTCAGAAGCGAGCTTGCCGGCTTCAAGTTCAGTTTGAAGGGTCTTGAGGACTTCAATATCAGCTCGAGCACTTGGGTTAGCTTTAGCTTCGCGCTCGAGTTTAGGAAGCTGGCGCTCAATTGATTGAAGGTCGGCCAAGATAAGTTCGGTGTTAATCACTTCAATATCAGCTTTTGGATCAACCTTGTTTGAAACGTGGGTCACATCCGGGTCTTCAAACGCACGCACGACGTGAACGATCGCGTCGCATTCGCGGATGTTTGCCAGGAACTTGTTACCAAGCCCTTCGCCTTTACTTGCCCCTGCTACTAAACCGGCAATATCAACAAAGGTAACCGTCGCAGGGATAACCTTTTGGGCTGAATACATTTTTTCAAGCACGGCCAGGCGTGAATCCGGTACG
Organism: uncultured Candidatus Saccharibacteria bacterium; assembly: GCA_963517285.1. GTDB lineage: Bacteria > Patescibacteriota > Saccharimonadia > Saccharimonadales > Saccharimonadaceae > Microsaccharimonas. The sequence continues at coordinate 57,180 of CAUQDN010000002.1, read as the reverse complement.
GCAATAATACCGGTGTTCGGTTCGATAGTGGCAAAAGGGTAGTTCGCAGCCAAAATGCTATTGTCTGTCAGTGCGTTAAAGAGGGTAGACTTCCCAACGTTGGGGAGGCCGACGATTCCAATAGATAAACTCATATCATCAATTGTAGCATAACAGGGGTGAAAATCGTCTGAATATTGACAAAATCACCTAAAAATGCTAATGTTAATTTAGTAACTTCTAAAAACAAACAAAAAAAGAAATACACCATGGCAAAGCATACGTTTGAAGCACCAACAAAAGAATTCATCGTTCCTCAATTAGTACCGGACACCGAGCCGGTTGAAGCTCAAGATACTCATGAGACTACGAACCCTGGAGTGCTTGGATTTACTATTCCTAAAGTCGAAACGTCGTCAGCTGATCCTAAAAAAGCTGAAGGACGAAAAGACCCGTATTACTCAGGCGGGTATGTTGGTATGACGCGCCGTGAAGCTATTGATTTTGATATGGAGCGTAACCGTCAGGCTGAAGAAAGGCGAGAAGCGCAGCGTGCGCAACTACAACTCGCTCGACAGGCGTTAGCTCAAGTACCACGACCAGTTCATCAACCTCTGCGACCTGGTCAGACGTTTCATCCTCAGTAGTATAGCCCTTTATTAACGGCGGGCTTGTCTCTCATTACGCTTTAGCTTACAATTGGACTAACACTTGTAATTGCGGGGTAAAGCAATGAAAAAACAACTTCCTTTGATTATCGTTCTCGGGCTTCTTTTGCTCGGTGCCGTTGGCGTGACCGTAGCTATTATGACAGGGCGTCTTACGGTAACAGTAAAAGAACCTACGCAAGATGTGGCCGTACGCACTCAGGTTTGTGGCGATGATGTCGTCTCTAAATACAATGAGGCAATTAAAGCTGAAAACCTCGACACCTACAAGAGCAAACTAAAAACGGTATACGAAGATGTCGATAAGCGTGCCGGTAAAGAAGATGACGCAACCTGTGCGTTTGTTGTGTATCGTTATTATTTATATGAAAACCAGACCGAACAGGTAAACAGCGCTGTTGAAAATCTCAAAAAGCTGAGCGATGAGGGGATATTCCCAAGCAATAAGCTTGCTGACCCGCAAAGCATTGAGCAGATTGAAGCGCGCGCTTCAATTATTGATGGCAATATAGAATCTACTGACGCGGGCGGTGCAGGGTAGTCACTATGCAGCGTTACGTAGCAAGGGGGGCGACAAAACTAAGCTTGCTTAGTTTGCTAGGGTTTGTAGTTGCGGCTACGATTTCTTTGCTATTAGCACACACTACATTTGCTGACAATAGGGGGCCATGGAATGGTGCCGAGGTAGAAGCGATGAGCCTTTGTGGGTCTGACCGTCGTGGGGCTATTTGGTTTACCAATTCAGGTGGCTACTACGGGGACACGGTGGTGGTCGAGGGAAGTGATACACGTAATGACATCCCAGTTGGCATTCGTGGTTCGGTATACAGCTGTGCGACAGGTGGAACGGCCCACACCGGTGCGGTTGGCGTGAGGCCGGATGGCCCAAACGCGTGGCGACTTAATAACCTTACTTCAAGTACGTTGGACCGTGGTGTTGTGTCGGGTGCGCGTAACTGGAGCACTCAAGGTGGCCAGATTGATGCAACGCTTAATATTTCAGGGCTTGCTACAAATAACAATGGTCGTGACGATAGTGCGACGATTCAAATTGGTATTTATCGATGTTTTTACAACTTCGGTAGCGGCGCTCAGGGGCTTTGTTATACCCAAATTATTAACGTGACGGTTATTCGTAGGGCGAAGCCGATTGTTTGGTCGCTTAGTGGAAGCTCAACGGTACGAAAAGGATCGGGTGCTTCCACGACCGGTATTTCAGCAACGCCGGGCGATCGCCTTACCTGGACGCATCAATTACGTAACAACGGCCCCAACGCAACCAACACTAACGTGTGGAGTAATGTTGGTGTGAGCGGCTTTACGAATGGCTGGGTGAGTGGACTGAGCCAGGCGGTAACCGGACCCGGGGCCGGGGTTGGCATAATACGATCTGGTTTTGGGTATAACGTGTATGATGTGACACAAAATGATGTAGGTAATACGCTGTGTCAGTGGGTCCAGTTTGACCCGACGAATACAAGCGGTGGGCGCAATGGGCGTGGTAATCAGGCGTGTGCGACAATTCCATATAATTACACACTAACTCCGACAGTGAGCCTTAACCGAACCGAGGTTGAGGTTGGTGGTCAGGTAGGGGTAACGGGTACTGTTACGAATTCGGGCCCAACAAAGAGCCGTAATACGACATGGCAATTCTCGTACATTACGATTGCGCCGGGTTCAACAAATGTTCCGGGAGCTGGCGTTACAACGGCCGCGCCGTGTACGTATTATGCTGGCGCGGGGCGTACCTGTCAGACGGTTCCGGCGCTTAGTTTCGCTTCTGGCGGAGCGGCTAACGGCAGTCAGGTATTTAACCCAGGTTCAGTTGCATTTTCTCGTATTGCCAATGTAGCCGACCTTCCGGTTGGTACGCAGGTTTGTTATGCGCTTTCGGTACAGCCGGCTTCAAGCAGTGCAACAACAAGCTGGTCACATTCAGCGGCTCGCTGTGCATTCGTAGCGAAGCGTCCGCTTGCTCAGGTAATCGGAGGTGATCTTATTGTAGGACGTGGTGGAGCGACGAGTTCGATTATCTCGACTAATACGAAACTCTCTTCTGGCCAAAAGTTCGGTTCATGGAGCGAATACGGTATCGCTACTTCAGGGCTGATTAGCGGTATGGCATCGGCATCTGGATATGCGGGTGGTACAACGGTGACGAATCTTTGTGGAGTCAGTTTCCTGAGCTTTAGTAATAAGGTTGGCACGAACGCCTGTGCCGATAACCGGATAGGGCAGTATACCTTCAGGGCGGCAGCGTCGACGATTGCCGGTAGGTTCCCGGCAGCCTCGGCTGAGACCATCTCGGGAAGTAGGGGTGTTGATACGCTTGTCAGTGGGCGAACGTACACGGGTACGGGTACGATTAACCTTACCGCTCCGGCAAATTACCGGGTTGAGGCGGGCAAGTGGGTGGTTATTAATGCGCCAAACGCAACGGTAAATATTGAAAATGACATTCGCTACACAGACGCTGCGCTCACTTCAATTTCTCAGATTCCGCAGGTCATCATCATTGCTCAGAATATTGTGATCGCCGATAGGGCATCGCAGGTTGATGCGTGGCTTGTAGCTACCGGTACGGGAGCAAATGGTCGTGTGAATACTTGTCGCGTCACCAACCCTAACAGCGGGGAAGTGATTGGCTTTACCGACCTCACCTCAGACAGGTGTCAGCAAAGACTTCAGATAAATGGTCCGGTTATTGCGAACCATGTATATTTGCGACGTACAGCTGGAGCGGGTACAGGTGAGGCTTCGGGTGATCCAGCAGAGGTGTTTAACCTTCGTCCGGATGCGTACTTGTGGGCAAGCAATTTGCAGACCGGCACAGCTAAAGCGCAAACCGTTTTGACGACTGAATTGCCACCACGATATTAACTTTTCAGGAAGTCCGGAAAACTCCTTGCTTTTCCGCTTACGCTTCCGATATAATGAGGGACAATATGGCAGGACACGGCGTGGGCGACTTCTTTGCACTAGATATAGGAACGAATGCTGTTCGAGTAGCACAGCTTTCTTCAACCGGGCCAGACTCTTGGAGCCTGACTCACTTCGGGTACGCGCCGCTCGACGAAAAACTTGTTTCTTCATCATCACCTGAGGCACAGCGTAAGCTCGGTGAAGTGATTATGACTGCAGTAGGGCAGAGTGGTATTAAGACGAAGAACGTTGTTATTGGCCTTCCTTCAAACAAGACCTTTACTACTGTGATTGAAATGCCGGTCATGCCGGAAAATGAACTTCGTAACACTATTAAGTATCAAGTTGATCAGTACATTCCTATGGCGGTTAACGAAGCGAAGGTAGACTGGGCATTGCTTGGTACTTCTTTGCACGACCCTAAGATGCAGGAAGTGCTCATCGCTAGTACTGCGAATACCTATGCGGAAGAACGTCTTGAATTTGTTGAAAGCCTTGGGCTCAATGTTATCGCAGCCGAACCAGACCCGCTCGCTATGATCCGCTCACTCCTTCCATCGGGCATTCCAGATGCACGCCTCATTATCGATGTGGGTGAGCAATCAACCGACCTCGCAATTACCTTTGGTGACTCGCCGCGGCTTGTTCGTACTATCCCAACCGGTGTGAAATCATTGGTCAAGGCGGCAGTACAAAACCTTAACGTGCAAGAAGACCAAGCGCGTCAGTTTATTCTGAAGTTTGGTTTGGCACCGGACCGTCTTGAGGGTCAGGTATATCGAGCAATTGAAAGCACGCTCGATGGTTTTGCAGTCGAACTTACCAAGTCTATTAAGTTCTTCCAAACTCGGTATCCAAACACTCCAGTGGGCGGTATTATGCTGTCTGGGTACGGTTCAGTTGTTCCTGGGTTTGCGGAATACGTCAGTGCTCGCACGGGTGTTCAGGCGACTATGGCAAACCCATGGCAGAAGGTCCGTGTTTCACAAACCGATCAACAGCAGCTCGCGACAGTCGCTTCTGAGTTCGCAACCGCTATCGGCCTTGCACAAAGGAAGAATAAGCTATGATAGAAATTAACCTCATCCCTGATGTAAAGCAGGAGCTTCTCAAGGCGCAACGTGCGCGTAGTGTCGTGATTTCAGCTTCAATCTTCACGAGCATTATCGCTGTGGGTATTGTCGTGCTACTCCTCGGGTATATTTACGGTGTACAGGGTGTTCGCGGTGTCTATCTTGACGGCCAAATCGATTCAAAGAGTAAAGAGCTTTCAAAGGTTGATGACTTATCGAAGATTCTTACAATTCAACACCAACTTGCAACCATTTCAGAGCTTAACGACCAAAAGGTAATGGCTTCTCGTATGTTCGACGTTGTCTCGGCGATTACACCTCCAGGTGACGCGGTGATTTCATTCTCACAGATTAATGTTGCTCCAGGTGGCGCCAGCGAAGACCCTGAAGCGGTCGTATCAACAACTGAAGGTGGTCAGCTGCAGTTTGAAGGCCAAACGCCAAGCTATGACACTATGGAGCTCTTCAAGAAGCGTATCGAAAACACATCATTCCAGTACAACGAAGATGGTGAGCAAAAGCTTGTCGCGCTCGCTTCAAATATCAGCACAACTGACATTAGCTACGGTGAAGACTCAAACGGTAATAAGGTCGTTCGTTTCACGCTCGTATTTGACTATCCAGCAGAGCTGTTCTCATCAAAGACTGCTGGCCAACAACTTGCCTTTAAGCTTAATATAAACGGTAACGTGACCGACTCGTACATTGGAATTCCAAGGTTCAGTGAACGCGCAAGCGATCTAGGGGAGGACAAATAGTATGAAACCAGATGCAGTCGCAATTCGTAAGCGAACGCAAATCGCGCAAGCCAGCCGAACGATGTTCCTCTGGATCGCCATTGCTTCAGCTTTGGTGGGTACCGCCTTGGTTGTAAGTTACTTCTTATTCCAAAAACTTTCTTATAACGAAAAAGTTTTGGGTGCTAAGCAAGAGACTGTTTCAACGCTTGACCATAACTTATCGGTTGTCGACGAGCTCAAGGCTGATGTTCAGGCACTCGATGCTAACAGTGCACTCCTCAGTGTTCGTGCCAACCCAACTGACCAAGCGCTTCAGGTGGTACTCGATGCCTTGCCATCGGATGCTAACTCATTGGCACTTGGTGCGTCGTTACAAAACAGGTTGCTCGCAAACATCGAGGGGCAATACTCACTTGAGTCACTTCAGGTTACTCCAGTAGATGGTATTGAATCACTCAACAGTACTGGCATGATTGACGCCGGAGCTTCTACTGATGCGCAAAACCAAATTGCCTTTAGCTTCTCTGTAAAGGGTGGTCAAAATGAGCTTCGCCAGATCCTGCAAAACCTCGAGCGCTCTATTCGCACTATTGTTGTGACCCATGTTACCATCGAGCAGCAGTCTGACGGCTTGACTATGGCGATTGAAGGTCATGCCTTCTACGAACCTGCGAAGTCGATTGAATTAACGGAAAAAACGGTATCTAACAAATGAAAAAAACAGATTTAGCCATGATTATCCTCATCGCCACGATCTCTGTGTTGATCGCGTTCTTCGTGACGCGCTCGATTGTTGGTACACCGAGTGAAGAGACCGTAAAAGTAAAGACACTCGAACGAATCGATGAAACGATTACGCCTCCTGACACGGCTATCTTCAACGAAAATGCAATCAACCCAGCGGTAAAGATTGAGATTAACGACGGTTCTTCTGAATAGCGGGGGTGAATAATGGCATTATTGACCGACGACATCCAAGAGAAACTCATCAAGCTTCTCGTAGACGAAGGGCTGGTTGCTTCAGCCGCTATCGAAGCTGCGAAAGAGGATTCAGCTAAAGAGGGTAAACCGCTTTTTAGTCTTCTCTCAGATCAAGATATTATCGACGACGAATTATTAACGCACGCTATCGCACAGGTATCGGGCGTTCCTTACGTTAACCTCGCCAGCACCATTATTGACCAGAACATCTTAACGCTGCTTCCGGAAGACATTGCTGAGCGCTTCATGGCTGTGCCGCTCGCAGAAGTGCAGAACCGTCTCGCCGTAGCGATGATCGACGCTAACAACGTCCAGGCAGTCGACTACCTCGCAAACCGTATCCAGCGCCCATTGAAGGTGTTTATGGCCTCAGAGGCGGGCGTACGCCACGTCCTTGACCAATACAAGACCGACCTCTCAAGCGTTAACCAGGCTGCGCAGGCTTCACAAGCTGAGGAAAAAGCAGAAGAGGCTAACGATGTTAAAACAATCGTTCAAGACTCTCCGATTAGTCAGGCGCTCAGCAAAATCCTTGAATATGCAATTAAGTCTCGTGCCAGTGACATCCACGTTGAACCGCTCGAGAACGCTTTGAAGATTCGCTGTCGTGTGGACGGTGTGCTTCGTGAAGTGATGCAACTACCGAAGAGTATTGAGCCAGCTCTTGTGAGCCGTGTGAAGATTTTGGCTAACCTCAAGATCGACGAACACCGCGTGCCACAGGACGGTCAGTTTACTGTGAAAATTGCTAATAAAGAAGTTGACCTTCGTATTGCGATTAGCCCGGTAGTATGGGGTGAGCAAATCGTGATTCGTTTGCTCGATAAGTCGGGTAATACTTTCGACCTTGAAGAGATGGGCTATGCCGGCCGTTCACTCCGCGTGATTCGTCATGGTATAAAACGTCCAAACGGCATGGTGTTGACTTCTGGTCCAACCGGTTCTGGTAAGTCGACGAGTTTGTATGCACTTATTAAGGAAATTAAAGACGACACGGTGAACATTGTTACCCTCGAAGACCCAGTTGAGTACAAGATGGGCGGCGTGAACCAGATCCAGGTGAATGCTGAAGTAGGGTTAACCTTTGCTAACGGCCTTCGTTCAATCCTGCGTCAGGACCCTGACGTTGTGATGGTAGGTGAGATCCGTGACGGTGAAACGGCTAACTTGGCCGTGCAAGCAGCCCTCACGGGACACTTGGTGTTCAGTACGCTCCACACCAACAGTGCGGCTGGAGTGTTGCCACGTCTGCTCGATATGGAGATTGAACCATTCCTGATTGCCAGTACAGTAAACACTATTATTGGCCAGCGTCTAGTGCGTCGTATTGCGAAGCGTCGCGAAACGTACCAGTCGAGCCCAATTGAAACACAGAACATTATGGCGACCGTAGGGCACTTGCTACCGAAGACGAAAGAGGAAGTTGCGCGGGTTTCTGCTGATTTAGGCTATAAAGACCTACCATTAGCGGGCCAAACCTCTTATACTTTAGTCAGAGGAATTGATACCCCTCAAACGCCACACGGTTACAGTGGTCGTGCTGGTATCTACGAAGTGATGGATGTAAACGAAGACATCCAAAAGCTCATCGTCAATCATGCTACGAGTGCTGAAATTCAACGCTTAGCGGTATCGCAGGGGATGATAACCATGCGACAAGACGGATACCTAAAGGCCTTGTCGGGGATCACTACATTAGAAGAAGTTAATCGCGTTACGTCGGATACGGCATAAAAAGAGGGTAGGGAAATGAATAATCAAAATTTACGAATCGAAGTACTGCTAGAAGAAGTAGTGAAGCGCCGGGCTTCCGACCTACACCTTCAGGTTGGCTTGCCGCCAATGCTGCGTATTGATGGCCAGTTGGTGCCAGTAGCTGGGTTTAACCCGCTTGATGAAGCGGCAGTCGAAACGCTTGTATTCGCTATTCTCGACCAAGATCAACGTCAAATCCTTCTTAAAGACAAAGAATTCGACTTCAGTTTCGCCTTTGGAACACTCGGTCGTTTCCGTGTCAACGCCTTCCACGAACGTGGAAACTTGGCTGCTGCGCTTCGTCTCATTCCTAATGAAATCAAGTCAATTACCGAGCTTGGCCTTCCACAAGTTGTTCTCAGTTTTGCCGAATTCCCTCGCGGCCTAGTGCTTGTGACCGGTCCAACTGGTTCTGGTAAGTCGACGACGCTTGCGGCGCTTGTCGATAAGATCAATACCGAAAAAGCTAACCACATTATTACTATCGAAGACCCGATTGAGTTTACACACAAATCGAAGAAGTCTGTTGTAGTGCAGCGTGAAGTTCACTACGACACCTACTCATTTAGCGCAGCGCTTCGTTCAAGCCTTCGCCAAGACCCAGACGTCGTGCTGATTGGTGAGATGCGTGACCTCGAGACTATTTCAGCGGCAATTACCATCGCTGAAACCGGACACCTTGTGTTCGCAACGCTTCACACTAACTCGGCGGCTCAATCGATCGACCGTATGATCGACGTTTTCCCGCCTCACCAGCAGCCACAGATTCGAGCGCAGCTTTCAAATATTTTGATGGCAATCGTCTCGCAACGCCTCGTACCAGCTATCGGTGGTGGGCGAGTGGCAGCGGCTGAAATTTTGGTCGCTAACCCAGCAGTTCGAAACATTATCCGCGAAGGTAAGTCACACCAACTCGACGCTATTATCCAAACCGGTGCCGACCAAGGTATGCAGACAATGGACCGCACGCTTGCGAGCTTTGTTCAGTCGGGTACCGTTACATACGATAACGCCCGCGAGTTCGCTGTTGACCTCGTTGAGTTTGAGCGATTGATGAGAGGATAATCCTGTGAAAAAGTTTAGCTATGAAGCCCGCGATCAGGCAACAAACAAAGTAGTAAAGTCGACCATCCAAGCCGACTCTGAATCTGCTGCCGCACGTTTGCTGATTAAGCAGGGCTTTGTACCGCTTAATGTTAAAGAGCAGTCTGGTGACGGGAGCTTTCTTTCAAGTATTACCGGTCGCATTACCACTAAAGACAAAGTCGTCTTCACTCGTCAGCTCGCGACGCTGATTGGCGCCGGGTTGCCGCTCAGCCAAAGCCTCCATACCGTTATGGAGCAGACCCAAAACAAGCAGCTCCAGTCAGTGATTCAAGATGTTGCCGCCTCAGTTGAAGGGGGTCGTTCGCTCTCTGATTCATTCGCCAAGCACCCGAAAGTGTTCGATGAAGTGTTTATTTCACTGCTTGCGGCTGGTGAGCTCTCAGGTACGCTTGATAAATCACTTCAGCGTGTCGCCGCTCAACAAGAAAAAGATGCTGCGGTATCAAGTAAGATCCGCGGTGCGCTAACGTATCCGTTCATCGTGCTGTTCGTTATCTTTGGTGTGCTCATCTTTATGCTTATCGCTGTGGTTCCACAGGTTGAAAAGCTTTATGAAGACCTTGGAAAGCCGCTGCCACTTCTTACTCAAATCATGGTCAACGCGGCAAATTTCATGATGAATTTTTGGTGGATTGTGATTATCGTTGTTGGTGCTGCAAGCTACTTCTTGATGCAGTACATGAAGACGGAAAATGGTATCAAGTTTAAAGATACCTTTAAGGTGAAGGTGCCGCTTTTTGGTAAGATGTTTACCAAACTCTACATGGCACGCTTCGCTCGAACCGGCCAAACCCTTCTTAGCACAGGGGTAAGTATGCTCGATACCCTCAACATTACAAGCCGCGCCGTGAACAATACGCTTATTCAGCAAGCAATTCTGCGTGCTGCTGACAAGGTTCAGGGTGGTAAGGCGCTTTCGACTGCACTTGAGCCTGAAGAGGTAATTGAACCGCTTGTACCACAGATGGTTAAGATTGGTGAACAGTCTGGCCGTATTGATGAAATGATGGGGAAGGTTGCCCAGGTGTATGAGGACGAGCTCGACGAGCAGATCCGAACTATCTCGACGGCAATCGAGCCACTCCTGATGGTAGTCCTGGCGGTTGTAGCCGGCGGTATGGTGGGGGCGATCCTGTTCCCAATCTATAGCTTGGTGAATGGAATAAATATCTAGACAACTTCTGCCGGGTAGAGTAGTATAAACGTAAGCGAAATAACGGTTCATCGAAAGGTGGGAAACTCACAATGAACACAAAGCAATTAACTAAAGGATTCACAATCATCGAGGTCGTCTTGGTGCTTGCAATCGCCGGGCTGATCTTCTTGATGGTCTTCGTAGCACTTCCAGCTCTACAGAGTGGTCAACGCGACACGGCTCGTAAGAACGACGTTGGATCTGTAGCGACTGCAGTGTCTAATTACACCGCTAACAACCGTGGTAACTTCCCAAGCTCTAGTCAGTTACGGCAGTACGCAACGGACGTTTCTACTAACACCTCACAAGGTGATATTGAATCAATCACAACCTTTAGGGACACAGTTGTCGTGAAGGAAAGTGAAGTCAAAGTCGTACAAGGTGCAAAATGTAGCGACACCGGTAAGGCTGGAAATGACGGCAATGCGTCACAAAAGCTCGTACGTGGTACTAAGAACCAATTCGTTGTTATTACCTTCCTCGAATCAGGCGGCGGCACCTCATTCTGCCAAGACTCATAGTCAAAGCATTATTCAAAAGAAGCACCTCGTAAGGGGTGCTTCTTCTTTTGTGGTCGAACTGCTATGATAGTGCTTATGGAGTTCATAGTTTATCTTGCGCTGGTACTTATTGGCGCTTGTCTTGGAAGTTTTGCAGGGGCAACCGTCTGGCGCTTGCGTGCTAAGCAACTTCAATACGATAAAGAGCATAAAGAACCGTACGATAAGGCCGAATACAAGCGCCTAAAGAAGCTTAACGGTAAAAGTGTCATGCAAGACCGTTCACAGTGTCTGGAGTGCGGCTATGAGCTCAAATGGTATGATCTTATTCCCATTGTCAGCTGGCTTTCGCTGAAGGGTAGGTGCCGTTCATGCAAGCACCCAATCGGCAAGTTCGAATTGTTTATGGAACTCGGTATGGTTGCATACTTTGTATTGTCATACGCATTTTGGCCAGGCGGGGTAGACAGTGGCCTTGAAATTGCTCACTTCGTACTTTGGCTGGCTGCCGGTGTGGCGATGGCAATTTTGTTTGCTTACGACCTTAAGTGGTTTTTGCTACCCGACAGCGTTGTAATCGTACTGGGGGTTATTGGTTTAGCCATCGTTGGCATATCGGCTGCTGAAACGCAAGATTTTGGCGGAACAATCCTTACAACCCTCGGAGCTGTTGCGGTCTTAGGCGGCTTGTATGCGACGTTATTTACCGTTTCAAAAGGAAAATGGGTTGGGTTTGGTGATGTTAAGCTCGGGGCGGCGTTAGCGCTCTTATTAGTAGACTGGCAACTTGCCATCGTCGCACTTTTCTTAGCTAACCTTATTGGTTGTTTGATCGTTATTCCGGCATTGGCTACGAAGAAGCTCAAGCGAACTTCTCGTGTGCCGTTTGGACCGATGCTTATCGCAGGTACAATCCTTACCTGGTTTATTGGGTGGGGTATTTTAGACTGGTATCTTGCAAGTCTTGGCATATAGACAGTAGTGCTTATGCTATAATGGGCGCAAGATGGGTGCGCGTAATTCTTCAGGGTTCACAATCATTGAGACGATGCTGTTTTTGGCGGTCACCGGTCTGCTTATCATGGGCGCCCTGATTGGAACTGGTACGGCGCTTGCTAACCAGCGATATAACGATGCTGTCGAGACGTTTAAGGGGCAAATACAGGCTCAATATGCCGAATTGGGTAGTATTAAGAACAGTCGCGATAACACCTGGACATGTGGTTCAGATGCGAAGCCAGTTGAGGGGAGCGAATCCCGTGGCCAAAGCGAATGCACGATCGTAGGCCGCTACATGCTCATTAACCAAAGTGCAATTACGATCTATACCGTATTGGCACGAGAACGAGCCGTCGCGCCGGATCGTTCGACTGACATTGCGACCTTACGGCTCAACTACAACTTCAATGTTATTGAGATGAGTGAAGACCGCACAATGGAATGGGGGACTGAAATCGCTCGGCCAACGAATGAAGGGGGCGCCACGACGCCGGCTTCAGTAGGAATTTTGTTTATTCGATCACCAGAGAGTGGTACGATTTATACCTTTACGAGCAACAACGTACCGCCAAGTACGGATGCTATTTCAACGGCAACCTTTACTAACATGATGAGTGAAGCAACAAACGTAGCCAACCAGGGAATGGGCGAGCGATCGATTTGCGTACGGTCTGGTGGGCTTATTCGTGGTGGTGACCGATCTATTTACTTGTCGCCCCGAGCTGCTTCGGCGAGTGCGGTTGAAGTCCGCAGCAACAATATGGCAGGAGCAGCACAATGCTAAACCGATACGCAGCAAAATGGGCCTCACGCGCAAGTGGTAAAAGTACGCAATCTGGCGACACTCTTATTGAGGTGTTGTTCGCGATTACTGTATTAAGCCTTGCGATCGTTATGTCGCTGAGCATCATGAACCAAGGAACTGCGGCATCGATGCGATCACTACAGATTACACTTGTCCGTCAAGAAATCGATAGCCAGGCTGAAGCACTGCGCTTCTTGAACTCCGCGTACGTCGCTACGTATACAAGCGGATATGCTCCAGCAACTTCCGATGCCTCGCCGGCAGCCGAGTATTATCGCATCATTCAAGCAATTCAGGCTCGAAACGCCTCATCAGTTTCAGCTTTTGGGAGTGAAGGCGAATCGTGCCGACCAATTCCAGAAAGCGCCTTTATTGTGAATGCTCGGAGCGCTAAATACCAAAACTACAATGCCTCACTTCTCGTTGAGGCTCCAACCTATGCGCAGCTTGTGTATCGCACCGATGGAACATTGAACAGGAGCGAAGGTATTTGGGTTGAAGCGGTCCGGTCAAGTGCAAGTGGTGGGACACGCTATACCGACTTCCATATCCGTGCTTGTTGGGGTGCACCAGGCACCAATGTTCCAATGAACTTAGGGACTATTGTGAGGTTATATGATCCAGCAAACTAAACGCCGCGACGGCTTTACCCTGATTGAACTCATGCTCGCCATGACATTTGTGGCGATTCTGCTGCTGACGATTGCAATGACTATCGTTCAGATGGGGACGGTCTATAACCGAGGTATGACCCTTAAGGAGGTGAACCAGTCGGCTCGTGACGTCGCTGACGACCTTCGTCGAAATGTTCAAGCGGCCGGCGTTTTCAACGTTGGCACCGGCCCTGACACGACTGATTATGTGAAATTCAGTCGCGTAGTGGACGGCAATAACGTAGTAGTCAGCGGCCGCCTTTGTTTAGGAAACTATACCTATATTTGGAACACGGCAACGGCTATTGAAACGAACTTTGCCGATCGAGCACGCTACCTTACTTCAAGTGGTGCGGTCGGAGATACGGTTAACTTTGTAAAGATTGCTGATACGGGTAAAAAATACTGCATAAAGAACAGTAGTGGTGCATTAATTAATAAGAATATACTTTATGCCGATGCTTCAAGTGCTACCGAATTATTGAAACCAGGAGACCGCACAATTCGCATGCTTCACTTTGCGGTGAGCAGTTCAGATACTGCCTACGATGCCACTGCTGGTCAGCGCCTCTACCAATTTTCGTACACACTCGGTACTGGTCAAACTAGTACAATGGTGATGACAGCGGGTATTCCAACGGCGTGCTTAGGCCCTAATGAAGAGAATTCTAACCTCGCATATTGTAATGTCCAGCAGTTCGGTATTGTGCTGAGGGCAGGTAATACGGTTAACTAGTAGCAATGAAAAGGATAAGCGCAATGAATCGACAATCTGGAGCCGTCTCGTTATTCGTGGTTATCTTCGCCATGCTACTTATGAGTGTCGTTACGATCAGTTTCCTTCGTATTATGACGGCCGATCAAAACCAAGCATCGGGTAATGATTTAGCGCAAAGCGCCTATGATTCAGCCGAGGCTGGAGTAGAGGACGCGAAGCGGGCGCTTATTTGGTATGTTCGCCAATGTGGTAGTGGCTCTGCATCAGCGTGTGCGATTGCTAGCTCCGCTATTGGTTCTGACGAGTGTAACCTCGCGATTCGCACGGCGAACGGCTGGGCAGACCAAGGTGGAGAGATTAAGGTTCAGCAGTCGACACAGGTAGATGAATCGACTGGTCAGAGTGTCGACCAAGCCCTCGACCAAGCCTACACGTGTGTTACATTGCAGCTCAATACGGATGACTTCCTTGCGACTGTAGGGGCTGATCAGTCGGTACTTGTGCCGCTAGCTTCGACCGGAACATTTAATTCGGTAAAGATTGAATGGTTTAGCGAAATTGACCTCTCTTCACCGGGAAGTAACGCCGCACCAGATACTGCAACGGAGATTCCAAAGCGACTGAACACGCAGGCTAACTGGCCATTAAACCGTCCACCAGTCTTGCGTACGCAATTAATGCAGGTTGGTTCGTCATTTACCCTCAATAGCTTCGATTCGACCACCAACGACGGCAAAAGTAATACGAATACGGTATTTTTGTATCCATCAAGCAACACTGCCGGGCTTGATAGCGCCGAGCTTATTACTCGCGATATTCGTGCCAATAATGGTGAATCAACACCAGCTGGCGCGAACTCGGCGCCACTTCCAGCTAAGTGTGAACAGCAAATCCCAAGTGGTGGCTATGCATGTAGTATTTCTTTGACACTGCCAACGCCGGTAGGGGCGAGTGATCGTAGCGGTGCTGTGGCATATCTTCGCTTAACTTCGTTCTACGTTGGTGCCCATGTTCGAGTAACCCTAGGAGGCACTCAGTTTAACGGCGTGCAGCCAATTGTTGACTCGACGGGCCGTGCGAACGATGTCTTCCGCCGCGTTCAAAGCCGCGTCGACTTATACGACACGTCAACGTTCCCGTACCCTGACGCAGCACTCGATGTCACTGGAAGCTTCTGTAAAGATTACGGAATTACCAACACACGGCTCATTCCTGGTAGCTGTACACCATAGCACGCTCGCTTAGCGTGATTCGCTGTGAAACTTCTCGTAGACGTCTTTAAGATGGGCGTCGGTAACGTGTGTATAAATTTGTGTGGTGGCGATATTGCTGTGTCCGAGCATGTTCTGAACGCTTCGTAGGTCGGCACCGTTCATAAGAAGATCCGTCGCAAAGCTATGACGCATGGTGTGCGGACTGACATGTTTTGTAATCCCTGCCAGGCGAGCGTATTTACTGACCATACGTTGAATGCTGCGTGAGGTGAGCCGGCGGTAATCGCCGCTGGTATTTGCTTCAACGTTTTTACTGTAACTAATAAAGAGGGGAACGAGCGTATCCTGGCGCTCGGCGAGGTATTGTTCGACCCAGTCGGCAGCAGCCTGGCTAATGAAAATAGGACGGTCCTTTTGACCCTTACCACGTACCATAAACTCGCGGCGCTTCGTGTTTACATGGTCGCGGTTTAAATTAACGAGTTCAGAGACACGTAGACCACTTGAGAATAATAGCTCTAAAATTGCCCGGTCGCGCAGACCGCTTTCAGTGTTAATGTCAATTTCTTCAAGCAAACGCAGCACTTCGTCGTAATGGAGGAATGTCACTTGCTTACGGTGAATCTTTGGCAGCTCGATCTTGTCTGGGGAAAGAGAGGGGATATCTCGTTTAACGAAATATTTTAAGAAGCCGCGCAGGGCGATAAGGTGATAGGCCTGGGTAATCATAGCTAACTCTTCACCGCGCTCATTTTTAAGGCGGTTGAGCCAGAGGCGGTATTTGCGAATCAGTTCGGCGGTGATTTGATCAGGCGTAATATCGCCAGCGAATTCAACAAAACGGCCTAAGTAGAACTCGTAATTTTCCGCCGTTTTTGGCATACGACCACCTTCGACTTCGAGGTGCTCGATGAAATCAAGAATGTAATCGGAGACATATTTTTGCTCGATATTGCTTACGCTCATACATTAAGCATAGCCTAAAAGCCGCTAAGAAGGTAGAATAGATTAAATGTGGCAATGGTTTGAAGCAATTATTTTAGGACTCGTACAGGGTCTGACTGAATTTATTCCTATTAGTAGCTCCGGGCACTTGGTAATCGCTCAGACAGTAATGTCGGGTGCGGGTGACCACTTGTTCCTCGAGTTTATTAACATTGGTACGATGCTTGCGCTTGTAGTATTTTTCCGAAAACGTATCTGGGCAATTTTAGTAGATATCTTTAAAAATCGAAACTTCCGTTTAGCGCGAAATATTTTGCTTACTGCTATTCCAGCCGGTGCGGTTGGCTTCTTGCTAGCGAGCTTTATCGAACACACACCATTCTTTACGAGTGCGGTAGTGGTAGTCTTTACCTTGGCGATTGTTGGTGCGGTTATGGTGGTGCTCGAAAAACTTCCGAAATTGTCTGCGAAGGAAGATGGTGAACAATTGCCATGGTGGCGCGCACTTATTATTGGCCTTGCCCAGGTGCTGGCGCTCATTCCAGGTACTTCACGTTCCGGCTCGACGATTATCGCGGGTCGTTTAATGGGGCTCAGCCCGGCTGCAGCTGCTGAGTACAGCTTTTTAGCATCATTGCCGATTATGGCGGGCGTGACGTTAAAGGTTCTCGCAACCGATACCGACTATTTGATGACGCACCTTGGAACTTTGGCAGTTTCAAACCTTGCAGCGTTTATTAGTGGTCTTGTCGCGGTTGGCTTCCTTATGAATTATCTTTCGAAGCATTCACTCGCAGTGTTCGGGTGGTACCGAATTGGCCTGGCGGCAGTGCTGGCGGTGATTCTTTTGGTACAATATAACTAATACAGTTAACCATTTCAGATAAAAGGGGAATGAACCATGGCAGATGTCGAAAAGACACTCGTACTATTTAAGCCTGATGCACTGCAGCGCGGTGTGGTTGGTGAAATCTTAACTCGCTTTGAGCGCGTTGGTCTTAAAATCGTTGGTACGAAGATGATCGCACCAGATCGCGAACACTACTACAAGCACTACGAAGAAATTGGTAAGATGGTGACTCGCCGTGGCGAAGATACGTTTAATATTACCCTCGATCTTATGCTCGACGGCCCAGTTATTGCTATGGTGTTTGAAGGTGTCGAGGCGGTTGCGCTGGTACGCAAGCTTGTTGGCACTACTGAGCCTAAGTCGGCCGCACCTGGAACGATCCGCGGCGACTTCTCACACATGAGCTTCGGTTTTGCCGACAGCGCGAAGAAGGGGATTCCAAACCTTATCCATGCTTCAGGTGACCCAGAAGAAGCCGAACAAGAAATCGGTCACTGGTTCTCTGACGACGAATTGTACGACTACAGCGTACTGCACGAGAAGTTTACCCGTTAAGCTATCTTAAGAACGAACTCAGGCCCCGGACATAGTGTCGGGGCCTTTGTTCGTAACTGCTCTATCTTTTGGTTGAGCTGCGCTCAGATGCGCAACAGCACCCGCTGCGTTGCGTTGTGCTCGTGGATGCTGGTGATGACCTGGCGGTACTGCTCGCGCTCCTCGCTGGTGAGCGGGCCGAGGTCGTCGATCGACTCGTCGATGTACTCGCTGAACACGGAGACGCTGGTGATCGGTCGGCCGTCGAAGGGGAAGAGGCCCCGAAGGAGCGTCTCACGGACTTCGACGAGCATGTCGTGGTTAAGCTCCGCCATGTCCACGCGAGTCATCTCGTCGATGAACTCCTGCTCGGCGTCGTAGTTGATGCCGTGGGCGTCCTCGATCTGCTGCTGGGCCTCGTTGGCCAGCTGCTGCTTGGAGCCCCGGCGCTCCTGACGGGCGCGCTGCGTGCGGGTCGGGGCGTAGCCCATAACTCATCACATCCTTGGATAGTAGGTACGAACATATATATTATACCAAAAAAACAGTAAAAAGTCAATTGATGATAAGAGGTGGCACGACGCTGCTTATCTGTTAAAATAAAAAGCACGCCCCGGTAGCTCAACTGGAAGAGCAGATCCGTCCTAAGGATAAGGTTGTAGGTTCGACTCCTGTCCGGGGTACCAAGGTTTTATTACATTCCGCTTGTGCTATGATATACCCATGGCTACTACAAAAAAGACTCCAACCAAGAAGAAGGCAACCGTAAAAGGGAAGGGCAAGCTTCGGCCCGCACCCCTGACGTGGAAGTTCTACGTCGTTACGATTGGTATTTTCTTGGTTGCAGTTACTGCCGTGGTGGTAATTGGGCTGTTCACCTCAAACTACATGGCGAAACAAAACAACCAGGCTCGACTGGATCGTATTAATGATATTTACGCGAGCTTTAATATTGACGAGCGGTACCAGGTTACTGGCCTTAATGTCTTTGGTGACAAGCGGGTCTACGAATGGGATAAGGGGCGCACGTACTCTTCATCTATCGATTACGTCCGCGGTGCTACTGTGAGTGAAACGGCTACCGACCTCGATGCAAAAATTAAAGCAGCTGGCTTCAAGTTCATTGACGAACCATACCCGGGTTCGGTACAGGTCCAGTATCACTACAAGTCTGATAAGGGTGAGTATGTTCGCCTCAGTGTTTCAAGTAAGCCGTACAACGACGCATGGCGCAATGCGAGTGCGATGGGAAAAGAACCTTCAGCTGAAATCTACAGTATGGACAAGAATGCCGGCCCTGCGAGCGTCACCCTTAAGGTGAATCTCGACGACAACAACGAATAGTTTGCTATACTGACTACAAGGAAATTGTATGTCCAAAAATAAAGACGAAGCACAACTTGATTTTGAAGGGCAGCGCCCAGGAGAAGAACTGCTGTTCGTCTTCCGCCGGCATATTATTGCTATGCGTAAAGGCTTCTACCTTCTGTTGATTCCGTTTGCGCTCAGCTCATTACCGGTGCTTATCTGGCAGGATAACCTTGCGCTGCTATGGTCGCCAGTGATCGGCTTTAGCCTTGGGATGTTGCTCTTTTTCTACCACTGGGTCATGTGGTATTTCACGGTCTATATTGTCACCACTGAGCGCATCCGACAGGTGACGCAACGGGGGTTCTTTGGTAAGGACGTCGTTGAGCTGCGACTATCCAAAATCCAAAACATAAGCTATAATATACCTGGATTCAGTGGCGAAGTTTTTGGATTTGGCACAATTGTCATTCAAACATTCGTCGGAGATCTTGTCATTAGAAATGTTGAACATCCAGACAAGACATACAATAAGCTGCAAGACGCAGTCAGTAACGCAGTTGAAACTCAAGGGGAACATGAAGAAGCTACTCTCTAAAGTGCGCCGTAAAAACCAGCCGAAAGAACCGGCTGGACGCATCACGACTGATACACTTGCCGAGCACCGTGAACAGGTGTTAGCTGGTGGTCGTAAGTTTAAATATCCGGTGCAATACCAGCGCCACCGTTTGGTAGTGAACACAATTATTATTGCCGTGGCTGCATTGGTCCTGCTGATCGGACTAGGCTGGTACTTATTGTACTCAGCACAAAACACGACCGAATTTATGTATCGCGTAACTAAAGTAGTGCCAGTACCCGTAGCTGTAGTCGATGGACAACAAGTTCCGTATAGCGATTACCTCATGAAGTACCGTAGCGCGGCGCATTATCTTACCGAAAAAGAGCAGATCGACATTCGTTCTGATGCCGGTAAGAGTCAATTGTCATATGTAAAGAATCAAGCGATGAATGATGCAATCGCCGATGCCTATGCAACGAAACTAGCGCGCGACCTCGATATTCGTATTAGTGACCCTGATCTTGAAACTTTCTTGAAGCAACAGCGACAGTCTGGCGATAGTGAAGTTTCAGAAGCTACTTACAATGCTGTTATTAAGGATTACTACGGCTGGTCACCAGAAGAGTACCGCGAGGCAATGCGCAGTAAGCTTCTTCGTCAAAAAGTAGCCTATGCAGCCGACGCACCAGCAGAACAATTGTCTAAAGAGATTGAAGATAAGGTAAAAGCCGGCAATACCGACCTTAAGGCGATTTCTGATGAGCTCAATGCTCGTACCGAAAACGCGACCACTTACATGGCGCCAATCTGGGTACCTAAAAACAACCAAGACGGTGGGCTTGCTGCAGCAGCCGCAAAGCTTGGTGTTGGTCAAATCTCGACAGTTATCAAAACCACCTCTGGTGATGGCTACTATTACGTAAAGCTACTTGAAAGCAACGATCTGCAACTTCGTTACGAATACATTCACGTGCCACTTAATGAATTTAAGAAAAAACTTGCTCAGGTAGAAAAAGACGACAAACTGACAAAGTTTATTAAGATCGAAGAAATCGAACACCAATAATAAAATAGGGGGTACTATGGCCTTTAGCGTTCCAGCATTGCCGTACGGTTACGATGCGCTCGAAAGCGTGATCAGCAAAGAAATCATGGAGCTTCATCATGATAAGCACCATCAAACCTACGTAGATAAACTTAACGCTGCTCTCGAGAGTTACCCAGACTTGCAGGCGAAAAGCGTAGAAGAATTGCTACGCGAACTTCATGCGCTACCCGAAGATATCCGCACTGCGGTACGCAACAACGGAGGTGGCCACTACAATCACTGCCTCTTTTGGCTCTGGATGTCACCAGATGGCGGTGGACAACCAAACGGTACGCTCATTGATGCGATAATTGGCCGCTACGGCAGTTTTGAGACGTTCGTAGAAGAATTCACCGAGAAAGCGATTGGTTTGTTTGGAAGTGGCTGGGTATGGCTGCAACCTAATATGGATATCGTGACGACTGCCGACCAAGATTCATTGTTAAGTGAAGGTGGTGACGAACCGGTACTTGGCCTTGATGTATGGGAACACGCATACTACTTGGACTACAAAAACCACCGCGATGAATACATCAAACAGTGGTGGAGTATTGTGAATTGGCCGGTAGCGCAGGAGCGCTACGAGCGGCTTACAAGTCAATATTAATTGAATGTTTCCTGGTATGGTTTTTCCCAAAGCGCTTATATACGAGCTCGAGTATATCTGGCGCCCTGTCGTATGGAGCATACAGCAAGCTGTGGCGTAAGCCCGGCATCATTTCATCGACTGTTTTTGCGAGTTCGATAGCACCCATATATTCGTGGCGGCTTTTTCTAAAGAGGGGAAGAATGGTATCGTTTTGTTCATTAAGAAGCTCAAAGATCGCGGCGGCTGGAGCACCTGGAAGGTAGTGAAGACGCCCGCCATCATCGGATTGTTTAAAGAGGTAGTGGGACGGCAAGAGGCCATTCCTTTTTGATGTATAATCTGGCGCGTCGGCGGTAAATTGTTCCGTAAGACCGTGCTTTTGCACGTAAAGACCTCGCTCATATTCTGCGTAGCCTTCCTCCCATAAAGAATTCTGGAGTGAGGCATAAGGAGTAGGTGGCTTATCGGCAGGAAGGGGGCCGTAACGGAATTGAGACCGGAATTTGAGGTGTGTACCGTGAGCAATCTCGTGAATACCAAAGCTTTCTGTTAAGGCCGCTCCATTAAGCGCTTCGTAGGCTAGATTACGCCGGACAATGGCAATATCACGTGCTTCATCGTACATACCATTAATGTTTTCTGGGTTGAGCTCCATCGCAAGAGAGGCGATGCGGAAGTTGCTTGATGAAAGGAATAGCAGAGGCGTTTTACTAGCCTGCATTTCTTCGCGATGTGCATCGAGACGAGGCGTGTTGATACCCTCTGTATCTAAAGGGATCCACTGCAACATTCGATTGCGCAGCATGGCTGCGTGGCGGGTTGCCTCTTCGGCCTGCTTCTTAGCGTCTTCGGCTGGTCTCTCAATGGATACAGATGACATATTGGTATAATAATAGCATAAACATTATAAAAAGTCAATGTTCATACAGAGGTAAGGGGTATATAAAACAAAGAGGCCCCACGTGTCGACGCAGGGCTTCTTTGCCGAGCGGACACACGGGGCGTGCGGTCGTTCTTGTGGTACTACTCGAAGTACAGCTTGCGCTGGGCCGCGCCGATGGCGACCGCGAGGTCCTCGTCCCAGCTGGTAGGCGAACCCTCCGGCTCACCCGTGTTGGTGAGAAAGAGGACCGTCTCGACCGGCGCCGACTCCCAGGTGAAGAACCGACGCGAGCTGAAGTCGGCGTTGGGGATCGGCAGCCGGAAGGTGATCTGGAGCCTGTTGCCCGTGTGCTTCGGGAGCGTGCAGTACGGCGTCGTGACGATCAGCGCGTTGTACAGCACCTCGAACATCGTCTCGAGCGGGTACTGGAGCTTGGCATGCCGCCACCACCGCTGGAGCTCGTACGAGTTCTGCTGCAGGAGCCTCAGGATCCCGCCGGTCACGAACTTCTGGAGGTCGTTCGAGATGTGCTCCGGCAGGCTGAACTTGTACGGCTTCGGGGCGAACGGGACTACGGTGGGGTCCGTGACGGTCAGGATGAGCGTGGTGTCGTCGGTGAAGACGAACCCCAGCTGCATGTCCAGATCCAGCGTGTTGGGATCGGGGATGTTGAGCGATACTGCCTGCTCGTGCACCTCCGGCGTCAGACTAACGTCTCGCATGGCTCCTCCTCGGAGTCTCGAGTGTACATTGAAAAGAACAATCGGGCCTAGTATAGAATGATTATTTTAGGGGTGCAAGAATGAGCGGAATCGAGCACTAGGCTAATTTGATGAGTAGTTCAAAATTTCATAGTAAAGTGCTTCATCGGCGGCTTTTGTAGCAGCTGCCCATCGGCGCACTGTCTTTATTTCTTCTTCAACATTTGCAGTGGACATTCTGAATGATATAAAGGCTCCGTCTTCAGGTATCGCACTAGGTAGGTGATCTACGGCAATCATGCCAGTTTCTGAAACAAAAGCACTGATCGCAGTATCAGGAAACCCAAGTAATTTACCAAGGACGAGTTCATCACTCTGCTCGAGTGACCAGAATAATCTACTTGTTAGTCGGGCATTTTCTTGTGAACGAGAGAAACTGAATGATTCTACCTGGTAGGCACCTGCTTCGGCATCCTCAAAGATGCGAGTGTCTGTAGCGGCGTATAATCCAAGTGCCGTGGTGGTAGCGAAGAGTTTTTCCGCCTCTTTTTTAAATGATTCTTCCCCCTTATTGCCTGCGTTCCATTCGTCGAGAGTAAAGGTAAGGTGAGTAGCTGGTTTTTCGCCGAGCGCCGCTAACAATATATCAAATTTTTTATAAACAAAGATATCAAGCTCGTTTAGTTTTTGAATTGCCTCAGAAGAAAGAGTGGCTTTCTCGACACTGAAATTAAGATTGCTGAGAATTGTCTCAAAACTAACACCGTCTTGGTGGGCTTGCCGAGCATACGCAAGTGCTTTCTCGGCTTCAGGGAGGGCAGATGGGAGTTCAAGAGCGTTCATAATTCTAGCGTAGCATTATTTCTTACGAATTTTGCCACGAAAAAAGCCTATCCTTTCGGATAAGCTATTTTCGTGGCGGGCCCGACCGGATTCGAACCGGCGATCTCCTCCGTGACAGGGAGGCGTGATAGGCCAGCTTCACTACGAGCCCACGTAGTTGAGTGCAACTTTCGCTGCGCGCTTATGGCCTATAAGCTCAAATGATGATAGCATTTTTCAGCTCGAGTTGCAACCTCTGTGGGGGAGGAATTTGAATATCCTTTTTCTCTGGGCAGTGCATGGTATAATGAGTACTGATAAAAAGGGCATCGCACGCGCCGTTATAGCTCAGCTGGTAGAGCAACGCACTCGTAACGCGTAGGTCTCCGGTTCAATCCCGGATAACGGCTCCATATATTTTTATGCTAAAGACTAATCTTATTCAATCAGTTAAAGAGCTCCTCACCAATAGGTATCTAACGGTGCTGAGTATAATTATTGTTCTACTGGCGGTTTCGCTGTCTATTTACATTGCGGTGCGTGTTCAGCCGAGCGATCTTCAGCTCGTGACGCACTATACAGCGTTCGGGGTGACGCATTTGTACCGCGACCAATGGTTTTATCTGCTAAGTTTTATCGGCTTTGCGTTGCTTAGCGCGTTCTTTCATATCGCCATTGCACTTAAGCTCTACCTTACGAAAGGCCACCCGCTTGCAATTATGTTTGCGTGGCTCGGAATTGGCGTGCTTTTGTTCGCTTGGGTGACGGCTATGTCGATTATCAACGTTTGGTCACCAATTTAAGGCCCATATGTCGAAATACACCGAAGATCTCGAGCTCCCACTAGGTAAACGTACTCGATTTTACCGATTCTTCGAACTTGTCCCGGCGATCATTAGCTACGGGGCTTTTGTTTTATTAATCGTACTTTCGCTCGTGTCACCACTCCTTGCCGCCGTATACTTACTGCTTGTTATCGTTGTGTTGCTCGTGCGTGCGGTTGGTATTGTGTACCATACGCTTGCGGGGCATAACCGGTTAGTTCGAGCCCAACGCGTAAACTGGGCACACCGTTTAGCGGATCTGGAAAACCCGGCTGAGGCATATGAGCGCCACCAAGGCACAAAGCCCGAGGGCTTTGGTATGGCGCAGCATATTGAAAATCTACGGTTAGTTGCAGCCGACGAGACCGGACAGTTCCCGAAGCCCTCTGAAATGCGCAACTTAGTTATTATTGCGGCATATAACGAGTCTTACGAGGTGATTCAGTCGACGATTGAGTCGCTTGTAAAGGTGACCTATGACCATAAAAAACTTATCATCGCGCTTGCTTACGAAGAGCGTGGCGGGGAAGAAATCGAGAAAACGGCTCAGCGCCTACAAGCTGAATACAAACATACTTTCCTCACGTTCCAGATTATTAAACACCCGCGCGATCTTCCGAATGAAGTGGTTGGTAAGGGTGGCAACATTACGTATGCAGCACAACAAATGCAGAAATGGATCGACGAACAGGGGATTGAATACAAAAATGTACTCATTACCACTCTCGACTCTGACAACCGTCCACACCATTCATACTTCGACTATGCTACGTATGAATACATTGTGAATGAAGACCGTAAACACTTGGCGTTCCAGCCAATTGCGCTGTTCCTTAATAATATTTGGGACGTGCCAGCACCAATGCGTGTGATGGCAACGGGTAATACTTTCTGGAATATTATTAGCTCGATGCGTCCGCATATTATGCGTAACTTCGCGTCACACTCCCAGCCGATGGATGCACTGGTAGAGATGAACTACTGGAGCAAGCGCACAGTAGTAGAAGACGGTCACCAGTTCTGGCGCAGCTACTTTTACTTTAACGGAAATTATTCGGTCCACCCCTTGTATATCCCAATTTATCAGGATGCCGTGCTCGACGATACGTATGTGAAGTCGTTTAAGGCCCAATTTATTCAGCTTCGACGTTGGATGTATGGCGCTTCAGATGTGCCATATGTTGCGGAACGGGTGTTTACGAAAAAGCGTACGGCACCGTTTTGGCCTACGTTCATCTGGTTTATTCGTGCGCTTGATGGCTACGTAACAGCTGCCTCTGTATCAATTATTGTTGCCGTGGGTGGATGGATACCGCTGTTAATTAATAGCCAGGCCTACCGTGATGTCGTGGCGCATCAGTTGCCCGATACGATTGCCTTATTCCAGCGCGTGGCGCTTATCGGTATTATCGTGATGGTGTACTTATCATTTAAGCTTTTGCCGCCACGACCAGAGCGCTACAAGCGCAGTCGTACCTTCTGGATGCTTGCGCAGTGGGTGATGATGCCCCTTACAGCGATTGGCTTCCTGTCTTTTGCAGCCTTGAACGCTCAGGCTCGTTTGTTCCTGGGTAAATACCTTACGAAGTTCGATGTCACTAAAAAGGCAACGGTGGCGTCACGCGAGGCTTTAAAGAGCGTCGCTAAGGATGATGAGGCGACCAGGGTGAGTGATCTTGACCTAGACCGACCAGAAAAGCGCAAACGTTTGAAGCTAGGCCGTAAGAAGTAAGTAAGACAAATAAAAGAGCCCCAGCAATGAGGGGCTCTTTTTGTTTGGTGCTCAAGTTCCCTAAGGGAAGTGAGCGGACCAGATTAAATGGTACGCATCCTGACTTCTCGCTTAATTTCTTGAAGCGTCTTGTTATACTCAAAGCCGAGTGAAAACCTATCTAATGACGAAGTTTTCTGGGGCGCCTGAGTGTTAGTATTGTGTGTTTTAATCTGTTGAGTGTTACTCATGTATACATATTAGCATAAACACTATACTTTGTCAATGGAACAAACCTGATGGTGAAATATCATTGGTGATATGCGGTGAGATATTCCACACAAAAACAATAGGTGGATAACTGGTTATGATATGTGGGAAAATGGGGGCAAATAAAAAACACCCCTGTAAATAGGGGTGTGTATTATGCGATTTGGTGGGTCCTAGAGGGCTCGAACCTCTCACCTCCACAACGTCAATGTGGCGCTCTAGCCAAATGAGCTAAGGACCCGTGAGCTATATTATGGTATCAGAATAGGGGTGAATAGACAAGGTGACAGTGGTCACAGGTGGGCGATGACGCTTATGTTACAATAGGCACTGTTTATGAAGCGCCCTTTCCGCCACGCCGGGTTCACAATTGTAGAACTCTTGATTGTTATCGTTGTAATAGCGATTCTTGCCGCCATTACGGTTGTTGCCTATAACGGGGTTACGGCGCGAGCGCGCGCGAGTACGGCTCAAACTTCGGTGTCGCAAGCAACCGGCAAGGTGTTGGCGTATGCGGTTGACCACGCTGATGAATATCCTAGTACCCTTGCGACTCTAGGAATTAGTGACAATGAAACTATTAAGTATGAGTACAGTGCCGATAACAACGCGTCACCTCGGACTTTTTGTGTCACGGTAAGAGTGGGGACAACGAGTTATTACCAAAATAACACCACGGCAACACATCCGACGGAGGGTGAGTGTCCGCCGGCGCCCGTAGCGTGTGCGACTGGATTTATTGCCGTACCAGGTGATTCACGGTTTGGAACAAGTGCTTTTTGCGTTATGAAGTATGAGGCAAAGAATGTAGGTGGGGTGGCGACTTCTCAGGCGGCAGGGCAGCCGTGGGTGAATCGTACTATTTTTGATGCGAGTGACGATGCGGCAGCTGCGTGTAGCGGATGTCACCTTATTACTGAGCCGGAGTGGATAACGATTGCGGCGAATGTACTATCGGTCGCAAGTAACTGGTCGGGCGGGGCGGTTGGAAACGGGTACATCTATAGGGGCAATAGTGATACATCTTCAAATAATGGAGAAGCGGCTTCATCTGATGATTCAGACGGCTATTATCTGACATACAACAGTGCACCGAGTACTCAGCGACGGACACTTACGCTCACGAATGGCGAAGTGATTTGGGACTTTGCTGGCAATGTAGCGGAGTGGACGAACCTTGCTAGTATTAATTATACACAGAAGCAGCCAGGGGTGTTGTCGCAGCCTAATCTTGGGTCTATCGAGTGGAATAATGGCAATATTACGCTCAATGGACTCCCAGCCTCAAGTACACCGGGCGCGATCAGTTCAACTGTGGCTGGATATTCATCGGCACAAGGGATTGGTATGCTTAGTTCGTACCCAGACAATACGCTATTTGCTGTGACGCGAGGGGGATTTTGGACGGTTGGTGCACAAGCAGGAGTGTTGGGTCTTCAAGCTGCGAGTATGTCGAGCGGTAATGCGGGTGTAGGCTTTCGGGCAGCAAAATAATCAGGTTCACTCCTGTCGATAGGGGTGGTATAATAATCTTTGAACGATGAAGCGGTCTAACCATCCGCCGAGTTCCGTGGGAGTCTCCTGTACGATAACGGGATTCAACAAGTAAAACGTCCGGTGGAACCGTCCCGCCCCAAAGCGAGACCCGAGACATGCGATCCATAGATTGAAATTCGTTTAAATCTAGTCGTCGCATGTTTTATTTTTATTAAAATAGTACCAATAATAGGAGTACCTATATGAGCGACAATCAAGAATATCTCCATGCAATGCGACACAGTTTGGCGCATATTACCGCCAGCGCAGTGAAAAAACTTTGGCCAGAAGCGAAGTTTGGCGTGGGTCCAGTAGTAGAGAACGGCTTTTACTACGATATTGATCTTGGCGAAAAGAAAATTTCCGAGTCAGATTTCAAAAAGATTGAAAAAGAGATGCGTACAATCATTAACCAGAGCCAAGACTTCGAACGCTTCGAAATGCCGGTTGATCAAGCGATCGAGTGGGCTCGTGCTAACGGCCAGCCGTATAAAGAAGAATTGCTTAATGACCTTAAGCGTTCGGGTACGACTATTGCGAAAGACCTCGATGCTGAAGAACTCGGGCTTGCTTCGAGTGGGGACGCAGCTGTAGAGAACGTGTCGTTTTATAAGAATGGTGAGTTTGTTGACCTTTGTCGTGGTCCTCACGTTGCAAACACAAAAGAAGTGGGCGCCTTTAAGTTGATGCGTGTGGCCGGTGCGTACTGGCGTGGTAATGAAAAGAACGCGCAGATGCAACGTTTGTACGGTGTGGCTTTTGCAAATCAAGAAGAACTTGATGCGCACTTAACAATGCTTGAAGAGGCGAAGGGCCGCGATCACCGCAAACTTGGCAAGGAGCTCGATCTTTACACTGTCTCACCACTAGTTGGCGCAGGACTACCTTTGTTTACGCCACGTGGAACAGTGCTGCGTGATGTTATGGCGCAGTATTCAAACCAGCTCCGTCAGAAGTATGGCTTCCAAAAAGTGTGGACACCGCACATTACAAAAAAAGACCTTTATGAAGCTTCAGGCCACTGGGCTAAATTTGGTGACGAACTTTTCCTTGTAACGAGCCAAGAAACAAGCGATAGTTTCGCATTGAAGCCGATGAACTGTCCGCACCACACCCAAATTTACGCATCGCAACCACGTAGTTACAAAGATATGCCAGTGCGGTTCCTTGAAACGACAACCGACTACCGCGATGAAAAGACCGGTGAGCTCGGTGGACTCAACCGTGTGCGCTCGCTCACCCAAGACGACAGTCACGTGTTTGCGCGCCCAGACCAAATCGAGCAAGAAATTAATAACTTGCTCGCCTCGGCTCGTGAACTATATAGCTCGATTGATATGAAGCTTCGTGTGCGATTGTCATACCGCGATGGCGGCGAAGGGTATCTTGGTGAATTAGCACTCTGGGAATCTGCTCAAGAGCAGCTCAAGAAGGCGGTCATCGCTAACGAACTCGAGTTCTTCGAGCAAGAGGGTGAGGCGGCATTCTATGGTCCTAAGATCGACTTTATGGCAACTGATGCGATTGGCCGTGAGCACCAAGTTGCAACTGTGCAACTCGACTTTGTGCAGCCACAACGCTTCGGACTTTCATATACTGATGCCGAAGGAAAAGATGCGCAACCAGTCATGATTCACTGTGCACTGCTTGGTTCAATTGAGCGCTTCCTCAGCGTGTTTATTGAGCACACCGCCGGATGGTTCCCATTCTGGGCAGCACCAGAACAAATCCGCGTTCTGACGATCAACGATACCGTACTCGACTACGTTGATGAAATTAAAACTATTCTTAACGACACTGTATTGATGGCGCCGGTTCGCTATAACGAACTGCGGTATACTATCGACGATCGAAACGAATCGCTGGGTAAGAAGATTCGTGAAGCTGCAAAAACTAAAATTCCAGTGCAATTGATTGTTGGTGGGCAAGACAAAGAAGCGCGCGAGGTGAGTGTACGTACTCAAGCGGGCGAAGAAAAGGTATCACTTAATGGGTTGGCAGAGTATCTAAAGGCCTTGTAGTATGAAGCACCTGGTGATTGCGAATAATGACTGATACCCCAAATGCTGATTTTCGTCGTGATGTCGAAGCACTTATAGCCCAGGTTCCAGCTGGGAAGGTGACAACATACGGCGACTTAGCAGCCCTTGCGGGGCACCCATACGCCGCACGAGTTGTGGGTGGAATGGCGCACTATGGCAACCCCGAATTGCCATGGCATCGACTCGTAAATCGGTTCGGTGGCTTAGCAGCAGGGTATCATGGTGGACGCCAAGCGCAGCGCCAACATCTTGAAGCCGAGGGTATTACGTGTACGAATGATACGGTGGATAATTTTAAGGAACTACGATGGCGACCCCTGTAAATAATAGTATGAATAAAAAAGTTATTCAAAGGAATAGCACCTCTGAGCTACCCCTGATAGTGATTGTTGGTCCTACTGCGAGCGGGAAGTCTGCGACTGGTATGCGTATTGCGAAGGAGTTCAACGGAGAAATTATTTGTGCAGACTCGCGAACTATCTATAAAGGAATGGATATTGGGACTGCTAAGCCAACAGTCGAAGATCAGGCCGAGGTACCGCATTGGGGGCTTGATTTGGTTGAGCCGGGTGAGGTATTTACGGCCGCAGACTTCAAAAAATATGCTCAAGAGAAGATCCAGGAAATACGAAAAAGGGGACATTTGCCTATGATCGTGGGCGGCACTGGGCTCTATGTAGATGGTCTCATTTTTGACTACCAATTCGGCCTTCCTGACCCTAAGCTTAGAAAAATGTTAGAAACGCTAACGCCCGAAGAATTAAAAGATTATTGTGCTAACAACAACATTTCGTTGCCGGAAAATCAACAAAACCGCCGCTATGTAATTCGAGCGATTGAGCAGAAAAGCATAAACAACAAAAGGTTAGCGGAACCGATACCAAATACGTTAGTTGTAGGAATTGCAACAGAACGCGACGTTTTGCGAACAAGAATTGCAACCCGTGCTGAACAATTGTTTGAAACCGGAATGGTCGAAGAAGCAAAAATATTGGGCGAAAAATACGGCTGGAATTCGGAAGCGATGACAGGAAATGTGTATCGGCTGACTAAGCAATTTTTGGATGGCGAGTTTGATATGGATGAATTCAAACAACGATTTATAACGTCCGACTGGCAACTTGCTAAGCGCCAACTCACGTGGCTTAAACGTAATCCATTTATTGTCTGGAAGTCACTTGATGATGCTTATTCATACATCAAAGAGCAGTTAACTGATCGCAGCAGAACTGAGTAACATAATTTTCAAAACCGGCTTCAGGCCGGGTTCGATAAGGGCCTCTGCGCCTTATCTCGCTCGGCTTGCAGATGGTGTTTGGAAATTAGTTGCTCAGTTTTGCTGGCACACATTAACAGTAGTGTGATACTATATAGGTATCAAAGTGAACAAAGGAAATAGGGGAATGATAGATAAGTTATTCGGATCGAAGACTCGTGTAAAATTATTGCACTTATTTATGAACCACCCAGGGCAATCTTTTTACGTTCGTGAAATTACCCGCTTAATCGACGAACAAATTAACTCAGTTCGTCGCGAGCTTTCTAATATGTTGGAAGTGGGTGTTATCACCAGCGACACGTCGGACAACAAACTGTACTACCAAGTAAATCAACGATACGAATTTTATACAGCACTGCGCGCGATCTTTGCGGCCGAGCCAATTCGGGCTGAAGCGACTGGCCCTAAAAATGCCGATGGCGTCAATGAACAGCACGTGGCGCTTATTAATGAAATTCCATCGCTTCGCTTGGCGCTGTTTTCAGGTGTCTTAGTGAAGGGCTCACTTTCACCAGTTGATATTTTGCTGGTTGGTAATTTACCACAAGCAAAAGTAAAGGCCGCGATTGCGATGATTGAAAAACTTGAGGGTCGCGAAATTAACTACACCGTGTTGCCGTATGACGAATTCTATTACCGCCTGAGCGTTCGTGATAAATTTATTACAGAAGTGCTCGCCGGCAAACACAGTGTGGCAGTAGATAAAGATAATGTACTTGGTGGGCAGCAAGGAGAATAAACATGTTTGAAGTTGAATATAAAGGTGCGAATTGTATTGTAGTGTCAACAAAAAAGGCGACTATTGTCGTCGATCCAAAGCTTTCGGTTGTAGGATTGAAAGACGCGAACGTTAAGGATGCGATTGAACTCGCTACAGAGGCGCGATTTGCCATTAACTCAGATGATGCAAAATTAGTTATTGAGGGTCCAGGCGAATACGGTATCGCTGACTTCGATATCCGCGGTGTTGCAGCTCAGCGTCACCTTGATACTGAAAGCGATCCAAAGATTTCAACTATTTACCGAATTGAAGCTGGCGACATTCGTCTCGCGGTAGTAGGAAACATTTACGAAAAGCTTACCGAAAACCAACTCGAAGAAATTGGTGTAGTTGATGTACTTGTTGTTCCGGTAGGGGGAAGTGGCTATACACTCGATGCAACTGGTGCTGCAGCAGTAACTCGTCAAATCGATCCAAAAATTGTTGTTCCAGTTCACTATGCAGATGACGGAATTAAATATGAAGTTCCTCAATCAGATGCGGCTACGTTCGTGAGCGAACTCGGTGTTCCTGTTGAAGAGGCGCCAAAGCTCAAGCTCAAAAACGCCGGAGCTTTGCCTGCGACATTGACGATCTTTAAGCTTGCTCGCGCATAGTTTTTCTCTATGAATATCGAAGTCACAAAACTCCGCCCGGATGCGATGTTGCCCGAGTACCAGACTATAGGTGCGGCCGGGGCCGATATTCATGCTTGTCTTGATGAGCCGGTTACATTGCAACCCCTTGAGCGCCGCATGATCCCAACGGGCTTAGCGATGGCAATTCCGGAAGGGTTTGAAGTGCAGATACGTGCCCGCAGCGGCATGAGTATTAAGCACGGAATCACAATGGTGAACGGTGTTGGTACGATTGACGCTGATTATCGGGGTGAGGTGGGAGTTTTAATCATTAATCTTGGTCAAGAACCATTTACCATTGAGCCTGGTATGCGCATTGCCCAAATGGTCGTGGCGCGCTATGAAACAATTGCCTGGAAAGAAGTCGACACACTCGATGAAACCGCACGTGGCGCTGGTGGCTATGGAAGCAGCGGTTCATAACTGAACATAAATAAAAAACCTCCGGACTTTTGCCGGAGGTTTTTTGATGCAGGGAAGCTTAGGCGAGAATGCCCTTCTTCTTCAGCGTGCGGATCGCGCTGGTGCTAAGAACCATGGTAACCTTTTGTCCGTCGACGGTGAAAGTCTTCTTCTGAAGGTTTGGCTTAAACACGCGATTGGTGCGACGCAAAGAGAAGCTAACATTGTTGCCAAATTGCTTTCCTTTACCGGTGAGTTCGCATCGTGCTACCATAATATATTTTCTCCTCTGTCTTTGTAGACAATACCTTTATAGACAATAAAGGACACTAGAAGCTATTTTACCTCTTTTACCTCTGAGAGTCAAGGGGTGGTACAATGGAAGAGATGACAGTCAACATAAACACATTTAACGAGCTTCCGGTCCGCGATTTTTACCAGCGCATCGTCGATGCTGTCGATACGCATCAGGTAACAATTGTGACCGCTGAAACAGGGGCGGGGAAGAGTACGCAGATTCCTCAGTATCTGGCTGAGCACGGATATAACAGAGTGATTGTGACGCAACCGCGCATTTTGGCGGCGCGTAATTTAAGCCACCGTGTACGAGAAGAATGGGCGCTTCGAAATAATGAAGACTCAAGCGAAATTATTGGATATCGCACCGCACATGAGCGTGACGACAGTGGTCAGACGAAGATCCTTTACTGTACCGATGGGTTGCAGCTGGTCCGGGAAATTACCGGCATAGGTATCACCGAGCGTCAGGTATTGGTACTCGATGAGGTGCACGAGTGGAATGAAAACATGGAAGTGTTGGTGGCGTGGGCTAAAAAACGCTGCCTAGAAGAGCCTCGTTTTAGAGTAGTTATTATGAGTGCGACTATCGAAACCGATAGTTTAGCAACTTTTTTTGATACCGATGCAATCATTGATATACCTGGGCGTCACTTTGAAGTAACGAGCCGCCGAGGCACCGATGTTATTAGTGAACTGTTTGCTCAAATTGACCACCGCGGACACAACATTTTGACGTTCTTGCCGGGTAAGGCGGAAATTCAAGATGTCAGCGACGCGATTGCCCAAAAAGCTAAGGCGGCTGGTGTCGAGGTTATCCCGCTTCATAGTCAGCTTGAAGCCGATGAGCAACAAAAGGCGTTTGAAAAGTATCCTTATGGAAAAATTATCCTAGCTACGAACATTGCCCAGACCAGTGTGACAATTGATGACATTGACGTCGTTATTGATAGTGGGCTCGAGCGTCAAAGTGAAGTACGTAACGGAGTTGAAGGGTTATTTATTGCTCAAATTTCCCAAGCGGACAGTAAGCAGCGAGCTGGACGTGCCGGGCGAACGAAGCCAGGTGAGTATATTTTGGCTCAATACGACACAATGCCGTGTATTCCCCTCAAAGACCGTCCAGAATATGCCATTCCTGAGATAATGCGAAAGCATATCGACCGCCTGACACTAAGGTTAGCTAATGTGGGTATCGACATTGAAACACTCGATTTTTATCATGACCCGAGTAAACGGGCAATCCAACGAGCTAAAAAAGCCTTAGTGGCACTAGGTGCAATGACAACGGCAGGAGAGGTGACGGCGATTGGCCGACAGATGGAGCAATTCCCGGTTGAATCGAACTATGCTCGTATGATGGTTGAAGCGGCAGAATTCCCTAAAGAGGTCCAGGCGAAGTTAGCTGCTATTATTGCCATTCAAGAGGTTGGCGGAATTATTAAGGGTGGAACACGGTTTAATGGCTGGCGTAAATTTACTAAACAGATAAAGTCAGACTTATTGGCTCAATATGATGTATTCTTGGCATTGCCGACGATTTTGTCGGATGAGTATGAAGACCTCGGGATTGTAGGGAAAAATATCGACAAGGCTCAAGAGGTGATTGAGCGACTTGATCGTGATTTGGCCTTAAGCGATGCTCCGCTCACTGCTATTACATCGGAAGAAGAAGCGATGCTACTACGCTGCATTACGGCAGGTGAAATCGATCAAATTTGGAGTTTAGTCGATGAGAGTAGTGGCACGGTAGAGCATATCTTCAGCGGCCAACAGCGCGAATTATCGAGCAGTACTGTTGTGAGGAATCCAACACTTATCACAGGTACTCCATTTGACCTGCAAGTGCCTTTGCGAAGCGGTGGGCTGGATACGCTCCACCTTGTAACAGGGATAACTGTCGTTAATACTGATCTACTCCTGGAGGTATCACCGGAGCTATTTTCAGGCAAACGTAGTAAAAGTGTCTACGATCCACGGCTTGGTTGTGTGGTTGATCGACCGCAAATCCGCTTTGGAAAACGTATGCTTGAGGGTTCCGGTCAGCCTCGACTTGAAGATACGAAAGAGAACCGAGATCTATTTACCCGCGAGTATGTACGCTATGCCTATGAGCAACTCGAACGTCAGCGTCGCCAACTCGAGCGGTTCCATAAACGCGTCCCGTCGGTTTCGCCGCAGCAGGTCCAGCAAGAGCTTAAAGCCCGAGCGGATGGTATTGTTTCCCTCGATCAACTTGATTCAAGAGATAAATTACGGGTTGTTTCACTCACTAAACTTGAAACGTATTTAGGTGACGACTTTATTTATAAACTTGGAAAACCTCGTCGTCAGCCACGGCCAGAGGAAAAGCAGCATCGACACGGCTGGAAACCGAAGCATAAGCGCAAGGAAAAGCGCCAGAAATGGTAAGCGGGGTCGACGCAATGGGATATAATAAGGGGTAATGACACCTGATTTACTTATCAACATTGTTATCGTATTAGGAGTGATCCTGGTTTCGATGACACTTCACGAGGCGATGCACGCGTTTGTGGCGTATTGGCTCGGCGATGATACGGCTCGACGTGAAGGCCGGCTTACCCTTAACCCCATTAAACATATTGACCCGTTCATGACGATTTTGCTTCCAGTAGCACTCGCAATTATTGGCGGTCCTATCTTTGGTGGGGCCAAACCGGTACCATTTCGGCCCGATCAAGTGAAAGGCGGGGAGTGGGGCGCGGCACTTGTAGCCTTGGGTGGTCCGTTGACCAACTTATTTATTGCCTTCATCTTTTATGGAATCTGGGCGTTGTCGGGCGCACCGATATTCGGCATAGGCGCCAGTATCTTAACGACGTTTATTACCGTTAACCTCGGGTTCTTCGTCTTTAATATCTTGCCGATTCCACCGCTTGATGGTTCACGGGTGCTCTATGCATTGGCGCCAGAATTTGTACGTGCGGGCATGCGCTATATTGAACAGTTCGGTATTATCTTGGTATTTATATTGGTGCTTTTCGCCGGTTCATTACTGGGGTCGTACATGAGTGAAGTGATTGAATTCTTCCTCAATATCTTTAGTGGCATCTTTCGTATTTAAAGCATTGTAGTATTTACGTAGTTCAGTGACCGCTCAGGTTGCCGGTGCTATAATAATAAGTACCCAGGAACAGCTAAACCTAGGTGTACATGATTTTCCGATATCATAGATGAGGAAGGCCAAATGGTTTAATTCTGTGGAATTAAATTGAGGTCATCCACCTTGCATATACGCGGGGAATATCATCATCACCTAGTTATAGCCCTGGGTACCTAGTGCCTTTTATCCCTCGTCCTAAATGGAGCGAGGGTTTTCTTTATTTGTAAGATTCGTCTATACTATAAGCATAAATAAGTTAAAACAAATACAGTATGAGACAAAGACTATCGGTTAGAGCGATCATCAATGAAGATGGCAAGGCACTGCTTTTGAAGCGGAGCAATGGTCGTGCGTCGATTTTGGGTAAGTATGAATTACCGGGCGGTAAGCTTGGCTATGGTGAGCAGCCGGAAGATGCGCTCCGTCGGTATTTGCATGATGATGCCGGGCTGCATATTCAATCGTCAAAATTGTTTGATGCGGTGACCTATATCGACCATGATGATAGTGCTATCCAGTATGGCGTCATCGTGTACTTAGTGACATTAGCGCGCCAGCGTCACCCTATGAAACTGAGCGGAAATTACGCAAAATATAAATGGCACTCGATGTCTAATATACATCAATCTGAATTAACAGATTTGACCCAATTGCTTCTGGGTATCATCCAGCAAGAACACTTAACAGGGGAAGTTATTCAGAAGACAAAGCTTACTGATGTTAATAAATCATCAGATGATGCTGTTGTTATTTTTTCAGATGGGGGCTCGCGTGGTAATCCAGGGCCTTCTGCCGCTGGCTATGTGATTGTAAATAGCCAGCAACACGTTATTGCCGAGGGCAGTGAATACCTTGGAATTATGAATAATAATCTAGCCGAATACCATGGTGTACGGCTTGGATTAGAGAAAGCCCTCGAACTAGGCTACAAAAAAGTTGATTTCAAAGTGGACAGTATGCTGGTCGTAAACCAAATGAAAGGCTACTACAAAATTAAAAATAGGGAGCTGTGGCCAATTAATGAGCAAATCCGCAGCCTCATGACGCATTTCGACCGCGTTAGCTTTACGCATGTGAATCGTCAATTTAACCAGTTGGCTGACGGCATGGTGAATAAGACCCTCGATGCCCGCGAGCTAGAAAAAACCGCTTAACCTTGGTATACTTTCCTGTAGGCAGTCAGCTGGACGGCCGCTTGACGTAAAAAACCAAGAGGAAAGTCCGGGCAGCACAGGATACGACAGTCGTTAACGGCGACCGGGGGTAACCCTAGGGAAAGTGCCACAGAAACAATACCGCCTAGCAATAGGTAAGGGTGAAATGAGTGGGGTAAGAGCCCACAGCGTCATATGGTGACATATGGAGAAGGTAAACCCTGTCGGCTGCAAGGAGGCTAACAGTAAAGAGTGATCCGCTCGTTAGCCGATACCCGCTTGAGTATATCAGCAACGGTATACCTAGATAGATGGTCGTCCTCGACAAAACCCGGCTTACAGGCTGGCTGTCAACAAAGCACCCCTCCGCGTGAGGGGTTTTTTGTACCACTTATGCTATATTTATTAGGATTTAAAGCGTACAATACAAGTAATGAGCGGAGAGCATCGCAGAGCAGATGAGACAGGTTTCCATATCGTGACGAATTTTGTCGAGGTGGCCGAGCGGATGCATCCCCGCGACAGTTTACTTTTGTCGCGGAATCGAGCGCAACTTGTCGGTGCGTACGGTACGGGGTATGAGGTGGCGTTGCATTATGAGGGTCTTAACCCAACGCCAAAACAGACGCGACCGGGCGTCATTATTAACGAGGAGTTTTATGAAGCGGCGAGTCGCATCAAACGGCGCGAGAAAAATAAAACCGTCGGAGTGGCGTTTCCGATCTTATCAGTAACAAACTATAGAGAAGAGCGGACAGCGAGTCGGCTCGTAGATATCGCCGAATTATTATTAAGCGACCGAGACGAGGTTGAGATTTATACCAGTCCGTCAGAAAAATCAGACGGCTTTGAGGTA
The DNA here is from genome assembly GCA_963517285.1 of uncultured Candidatus Saccharibacteria bacterium. Taxonomy (GTDB): domain Bacteria; phylum Patescibacteriota; class Saccharimonadia; order Saccharimonadales; family Saccharimonadaceae; genus Microsaccharimonas. The sequence continues at coordinate 18,694 of CAUQDN010000002.1, read as the reverse complement.
TTAACCGTCGAGATTGATGGGTTAGCCCGACGACTCGCTCGTACTGTTGGCATTGAGGTGGAGCCGGCGGTGGTTATTGGCCCTCAAATGGGTGAATCAATGAGTGAGGCACTACCGATTGAAATGATGCCATTCCGAGGGTATCTTACTGATAAACAAACGCACTTTCGTTTAGATACAGTAGATCGAAGAGGGGAGACGGTGCTTGGCATGCTGCAACTTGGAGTTGCGGACGCGTTTGCCAGAAATTCAAACAGGACCCATCCCGCTAGCAAAACCGATTTAGAGGTGGGGCTTTATGTTGAAACGCTGCCCGACTTACAATCTCGAATACTTGATTTGATTGATTTCACTGATCATTACGGCTATCGTTTGGGATGCGGCAAGAGAGATATGGGAAACCGGCGATGGGAATATGACTTTTCGTTGTATCACGATTGGGCCGAGGAGGGATTAGGAGGGGACCGACAACCCGAGCCTCTCCAGCAGTTAGCGGTCCACCCTTCGCTACGAATCGCGGCATACAGGGCGTACCTTGCTGCAAAACAAGCGTTCCCCCATGCGCAGCTATAAAAATACCCGCTCTTTACAGCGGGTATTTTTAAATAAGAAGTGTAGAAGTGGGCGAGGCCCGAAAACTACTTAACGCTCTTAACGATAGCCTTGAACGCTTCTGGTTCAGAAACGGCTAGTTCAGCCAAAACCTTACGGTCGACTTCAATGTTCGCAGCCTTGAGGCCAGCGATCAGCTTACCGTACGTAGTACCTTCGAGGCGAGCAGCCGCGTTGATACGAGTAATCCAAAGTGCGCGAAGGTCGCGCTTACGGTTACGGCGGTCACGGTATTGGTATTCAAGCGCACGGGTTACAGCTTGCTTAGCAAGACGGAAGCTACGGGTGCGGTTGTGCTGCATTCCCTTAGCTTGTGCTAAGATTTTTTTGTGTCGGTTTCGTGCGGTTACGCTTTTCTTTACGCGCATAGTCTTTAATTCTCCTTATAGTCGTAGGCGGAACTTGGTCGGCTTCGCAGCCGGCTGTTCTCTTAGACGCCCAGAGCTCGCTTAATGTTCTTAGCGGTACCACCGGTTACGGTAGCAGTTGTGTTAATACGGCGCTTACGGCTCTTGCTTTTCTTGGCAAGAAGGTGAGCACCGAAGGCGCGTTGACGAGTAACTTTACCGGTCTTGGTAATCTTTACTCGCTTCGCTGTACCCTTGTGGGTCTTGAGCTTTGGCATTACGTTCTCCTTATTTCTTTCGGACGACAACGCTGAGGTTGCGACCTGCCATTTGTGGCGTATGCTCGAACACGGCTTCTTCTTCAAGTAGTGTTCCGATTTTGTTAATCATGTCGTAGCCCAGTTCTTTGTGCGCCATCTCGCGACCGCGGTAAAAGATTTGGATACGGACTTTGTGACCCTCGGCAAGGAACTCGCGTACTTTTCGAAGCTTGATTTCCAGGTCGCCCTGTCCAATCTTGAGTCCGAAGCGCATTTGCTTAAGTTCGCTTTGCTTGTTGTTGCGGCGACTCTTTTGAGCCTCTTTCATCTTCTGGTACTGGTATTTACCCCAGTCGACGATTTTTGCAACAGGTGGGTCGGCATTCGGTGAGATTTCAACCAGGTCGAGACCGGCGTCCTCAGCGATCTTGAGCGCTTCTTGGCGGCTTAAGATACCGAGTTGCTCACCCGACTCTCCGATAACGCGTAGTTCATTTGCACGAATCTGCTCGTTGATACGAATTTTTTGGTTAATAACCTCTCCTTTATTGACCCGTTCTCGCATATTTGCACGGGCCTTTTACCTAAAATCAGCCGATTTCTTTGAAGTCGGCCGTTTTCGAGCTTTTACTCAAACACCATTCTATCAGATTTAACGGGGAAAGACAAGCCTTAACGATAGAGGTGGAGCGAGTTAGCGGAATTGCAGGGCTTCGGCGATATGTCGAGCCTCTAAGCTAGGGGATGATTCTAGGTCGGCAATGGTCCGGGCGACGCGTAATACGCGCAAATAACCGCGCGAAGTCAGCGCAAGTTTTGTACTCGCTGAAGTAAGGAGATTCTTGGCTTCATCGGTTCCTTGGAAGAGGGTGCGAGCCTGTTCCATTGAAGCGTAAGCATTGTAAAAGCCGCTACGTTTATAGCGACGTTTTTGTATAATTCTGGCACTAAGCACAAGCTTTAACACTTTAAAGTGTTGCTTTTTGTGCAACGTTTCTGTATCAAAAAAGTGTTCGAAATCTACCTTTGAGACAGTGAGTCGTAGGTCGATACGGTCAAGTAGAGGGCCTGAGAGCCGCTTTTGGTAGGAGCCTATTTGAAGGGTAGAGCACGTGCATTGCTTAGCTGGATCGCCTAAATATCCACACGGACACGGGTTCATGGTGGCGATTAATTGAATGTCTGATGGGTAGGTAATATGGCCATAAAGCCGAGATAATCTAACGATTCGATCTTCGAGTGGTTGGCGAAGCGCTTCAAGAGTCGCCTTAGGATATTCGGGGAGTTCGTCAAGAAAGAGAATCCCTTTATGGGCAAGACTAATATCACCAGGGCGAGGCCGTAATCCGCCACCGATAAGTGCAGAAAGAGTCACGCTGTGGTGGGGTGCTCTGAAGGGAGGTGTCGTATGAACAGTGGTGTCGTTACCGCTCGCGAGGGTGTAAAGCTTTGTTACTTCTGTGATTTCTTCCTCGCTTAATGGAGGCAGAAGGCTGGCGAGGCTTTTTGCAAGGAGTGTTTTACCGGCTCCTGGCGAGCCAGAAAGCAACACGTTATGGCGACCAGCCGCTGCAATCGTAAGTGCACGCTTGGCTTGGTCGTGACCGACGATAGAGTCAAAAGTTACTTGAGGTAGTTGTTGCTTTGGCTGGGGCGAGGGGGATTGAACCAGTGACCTCGGGCTCTCGAACCCTCGTAACGCCCTGTAGAGGTCTTTCAGGGTTGCAACCCCGATAACCTCTACCTTTTTGACAAGTTGCGCCTGGGAGGTGTTCTGAAGAGGAAGAAAAATACGAGGGATAGTATGCTGCTTGGCGAGTTCTGCGAGCACTATTGAACCCCTGATAGCCCGAATTGAGCCGTCGAGCGCAAGTTCACCGGCGAAAAGAGCGTTAGCCACTTCTGACTGCTTAAGTTGCCCACTAGCAACGAGCACGCTTAGGGCGATCGGGAAGTCTAGATGGGTTCCATCCTTAGGGAGTTCGGCAGGCGCCAGATTAACCGTTAATTTTTGAGCAGGAAAGTCGAGGAGTGAATTGCTAATGGCGCTGCGAACCCTTTGGCGAGCTTCATCGATGGCTTTATTTCCCATGCCGACGATTTGCAGGCCGGGCAGACCACTTTTCATATCCGTCTCTACCTCTATAAGAGCGCCATCAAAGCCTATGAGAGCTCCGGAAAGTACTTTAGCGACTTTATTTCGAACTACACCACCCATAGCGTTTACTTTACACACCGAACCGGCAGATAGTCATTAACTTTTTAGCTGAAATTTGCTATACTTACAGATACGCGTGGGGCTGATATAGCTTCGACGAGAGGAATTTAACAGGATATTCTGCAAGCCGATCCACACCCGTAAGGTGTTTATTTAATTGCAAACACATTTGCTACTGCAAAGGCTAAGTTTGCCGAGTTCGCTAACGCGTTCAAGGTTAACACCTTTGCACCAGCTTTAGTTTAATTACTTTAGCCATCGTCCTTCCCAATGAAGCGTAGGGAAGTCGGTGTTATAATTACGTTTCTTACGAGCCTCTAGGGCAGCTACTAGGAGTTCGGAAATCGTATAGCGGGACGGCCTTCGCTTTTCTTGCCTCATCTATAGGCGAGGGAAGTCCTTAACTTTTTTAGATAGGGCTATGCTTGAAGACGAATATCAGGTTACCTTTTGGACCCGGGGGCAGTACCCGGCAGCTCCACCACGATATGATTATTAAATCCGCCTACAGTATGGGCGGATTTTTTATATTGATTTAATAATAACTAGGTTTTTGGACAAAAATAAAACGGCTACCTGCGAGGAATAGCCGTTTTCGTGGAGTTTTTGCGGTGTTTTTTGTTTTGGGCTCCTGGATAACTTTTTTACTCAGGAACTACCCCTATAATATGATGCCATAGTGCTTGTGTCAATGATTTTATAAAAGTTTTTTTAGTAAAAAATACTACGCATTTCCACAGGTTTTATAACTAACGCTGACACGCTATATATTGTGTTCAGTAAATCCAGGGTACCCGTGTATATATGGACATCAAAAAGCCAAAGGGGATAGGGTAAAATTTAGGTTCGACAACCCAATAATTAATTAAGTAAGTATGAAAAAGCCAACAATAATAAAAATTTATATTGAATAATGGCCAGGCTGATTATATTCTGTTCGGGCTTTTAAACATTTGAACGTAGAATAGAAAATTGTATTGAATGTGTGACTTATGCATTGCACGGGCGAGAAGCCGTGTGATGATTTTATGTAAACAACGCATGATAAATTCTTGATTTCATAGTAGGTTGCGTACGAACGCGACAGTGAGGCTCGTTCATGGACAAGCATTTCGTTTGCAAAATAAATAGCTGCAAAGCGGCTCTACATGCGTGTACGGGACGATCGGAATAAGCGCTTCTATAATCGTAGGGGGTATGGTTTAAGGGTTGGTAGGTAGGTAAACAATAGGCTGGTAAAGAAGTTATATACAATATATACAACGATGTATAAAAAGCAACAAAATGCATTTAACCTCTTAATAAACCTCTGTTGTATACATTTGTTGTAAATCATACATACATAAAAGCGCTTGAGAGTATTGACCAAATGAGACGCTTATGCTAGATTAAGAACAAGCTTTTAGAAACACAAAAACATTCAAAAAAGCCACCACAAAAAACACCTTAACAATTCGGCCTTGGTATAAGACAACCAACTTTTTTGACGGAAAAGTCGGTGACGTCGCCTAATGAAACGATAGTGATCTCTTTTGCCTTGTAATAGGGTAACGCACCTTTTGATCCTTTCGGCACAAAAACAAACACATTGTAAATTTGTACCCCCATTAGTAGATGGCATCACCGATGCTCCGCCAAAAGCATTCGTAATCTTTACGAATGACAGAAGCGTTTGTCCTTTTAGTACCATTTTCGCGCCAAGTAAAACCTTGTTTCGCACCAGAGTAGGAACCTGAGAGACTCCGAAATAACAGCAGTGCAAAGCAGGCAAAACACTTGGCGTGAGAACGCGGAACAAAGGCTATGAGCAAACGTACAAAAGCTTTAGTTTACTAAAGCAGAACCGATGCCCCGGGTTTTCCCGGAGCGGTCAGATAGTCTCAAGTGGTACCCAGATTTTCGATTCACACGCTCAATATTTATTTCTAGCGGCGTATGCTGAATCCCTAATCGTTACGGGTTACCACTTGGACTCCACGAATGCCTACTAGAAAGGGCGCTTAACGTAAGCGAATTAGCACGCGGTGTGCTATCATAACAGGGATGTTACCACGAATTATCGCTACGATTTCTTTAGCAAGCCTCTGTGTGCTGAGTTATATGCTGACGTTTACCTCGCCAGCGGATGCCGGACCATTCGGCCTATTAGTGATATTTATTGCAGCTTATCTTACCTTTGTGGGGTTGATAAGCTTTTTTTTGTTTGGAATTAACCGATTCATCGTACTTGTTTCATCGAATATGACGCTACGAAAACCGGTGTTGAAAGTGGCCTTTAAGCGAGTGTATTACTTCAGTACGGTATTAGCGGCTGCGCCAGTGCTGTTAATTGGCTTGCAATCGGTGCAGTCAGTCGGGATTTATGAAGTTATTTTAGTGGTTATTTTTGAGGTGATTGCTTGTCTTTATATTAGTAGGAGGATGGGGTAGGGGAAATCCTCACCCAGAGGGGTGAAGAGCTTACTCTCTTGTGCTATCTCGATGCTCTGCATCGACATATCATGGCGTTCGCTCGAAAAAGCATGAGTGTCATGCTTTTTACTCGCTCTCTTATGGTATAATTTCAGGTATGCAACCAGAGAATTCTCGTAACGGCGCTTCAGGTATGGAACAACTTCCAATGCCTCCTACGGTTGGTCCTGAAAACGCGCCAGCGTTGCCGCCGCTTGATACGAGTATCGAGCGTGGTCAGCAACGAGTTGAGCAGGCAGCGGAAGCTGGTGCTCGTGCAGCCGATGCGGCTGCTAACGCAAGCGCTGTTGCAGCCCCTGTTGCGCAGCCCGTCACTCCCGTCCAGGCCCCGCCGGCACCACCGGCATCGACGTCCACGACGCCGTTAGTGGCGGCAGACGAAGACCTAATTGAAAAGGAGTGGGTCGATAAAGCAAAAGAGATTATCGAACAAACCCGAGATGACCCTTTCGCACGAACGCAAAAGGTCAACGAGCTCCAGCGGGATTATCTACAAAAACGATACGGTAAGGTAGTCGGCGCCAGCGAATAAGCCGATACGAGAGAAGAGGGAAGGTGTTAGGAATAATTATAACGGTAGTAGTGATCCTACTCGCTGTAGCGGGTGTGGGTGGCTTTGCTTTTATGCAGTACCGTAAAGTCCTTCGCGAGGCAAAAAACTACGAGCGTGGCCTGAAAATGGTACCGCTCTATATTCATATTCCGCCAATTAGCTCTGACATTGAAGGCAATGGCCGCGACGAGCGTGACCTCACCGAAGAAGTTCTGAGCCAAGCACAAGTAATGTATAACATTATCGCCAGCACGGCGACCAAAGGCTTTAAGAGCCGTATATATGGACAACGTCACATTTCGTTCGAGATCGTCGCCCACGAAGGCTTGGTACATTATTATGCGATCGTTCCTGTTTCGCTGATTGATGTTATTAAACAAGCAGTAGCAGCAGCGTATCCATCGGCTCGTCTTGAAGAGGTGAGTGAGCGCAATATTTTTAACCCAGCCGGTCGCATGAGCGGCACGATTGGTGGCGAGTTTACATTAAAGAAAGATTTTGCCCAGCCAATTGCAACCTATCAAGAAACGAAACGTGATGCGACTCGAGCACTTCTTAACGCGTTATCTGGTGTAAGTCGCGAAGACGGTGTTGGTATTCAGATCTTAATTCGCCCAGCACAAGAAGGTTGGGCGCGGAATGCACAATCGGTTGCGGAAGGTATTCGTAAGAACAAGGGCAAGAAGACGGGCGCGAAAGTAGCCTTTTCTGGTGTGATGGAAGCGCTGTGGAAACCACCTGAAAGCCAAGACGTCAAACCAGAAGATAAGCAGCTCAGTACCGTTGAGCAAGCGAAAGTTGAAGCAATCGACGACAAGACTCGATACCCTGGCTATGAAACGTTAATTCGCGTAGTGGCTTCATCAAACACAGCAGCTCGTTCGCAGGCGCTTATGAATAATGTCGTTTCAGCCTTCTCGCTATTTGACTCTGCACAGCATAACGGCTTTAAATTTGCAGTGTCTAAAAATATTGAAGAATTCGTAACGGCCTATATATTTAGGTTCTTCCCACAAGAAGTGAATCAGAATATTTTGAATACGGTTGAGCTGGCGACAATCTTCCACCTGCCAAACCAAAACTCGATTCCGACCTCTCAGGTGCAGCGCCAGGCTGCCAAGCAGGTTGACGGCCCAACACAGCTTATGGAAGAAGGGTTCTTACTTGGATATAACGAGTTCCGCGGCATTAAAAAGCAAATCCGCTTGGGTACGAAAGACCGTCGTCGACACACCTATATTATTGGTCAGACGGGTACTGGTAAGTCGAAGCTCCTTGAAAACCTCGCCTACCAGGATATGATGGATGGCCGCGGCTTTGCGTTCATCGACCCGCACGGTGACTCGGCTGAAGAGCTGCTCGGTATGGTGCCAAAAGAGCGTGTTGAAGATGTGATTTACTTCGCGCCAGGTGACATGGAGATGCCAATCGGTCTTAACTTGTTCGAATTTGATAACCAAGACCAACGCGACTTCATTATTCAAGAAACCATCGCCATGCTGTACAAGCTGTACGACCCAGGCCACACCGGTATTATTGGTCCACGCTTCGAATCATGGTTCCGTAACGCTGCTCTAACTGTGATGGCCGATCCAAACGGATCTTCATTCCTCGATGTGCAACAAGTCTTCATCGACCAGGCCTTTGCCGACGAAAAGATTAAGCATGTCACTACTCAAACTGTGCTCGACTTCTGGAATAAGGAAATGGCGCAGACAACTGAATCTGCGAAGGGTGAAATGCTTGGATGGTTTGCTAGTAAGTTCGGTGCCTTCCTAGCCAACGACATGATGCGTAACATCATTGGTCAAACCAAGAGTGGCTTTAACCTCCGAGAGATCATGGACAATAAAAAAATCCTGCTCGTGAACCTTTCAAAGGGTCGAGTAGGCGAGCTAAACTCGCAGCTGCTCGGTATGATCTTCGTGATGAAGTTCAACGCCGCTGCTATGGGTCGTGCCGATATGCCAGAGTCTGAGCGTCAGGACTTTAGTCTCTACGTGGACGAGTTCCAAAACTTCGCGACTGATAGCTTTGCGACGATTCTGTCTGAGGCTCGTAAGTATCGCCTTAGTCTTATCTTGGCAAACCAGTTCATGACACAGCTAACCGACCAAATTCGTGAGGCTATCTTAGGTAATATCGGTACTGTGATTAGTGGACGTATTGGTATTACCGACGCCGAGATCTTGGTGAAGAAGTTTAGTCCAACCTTTGATGTTGAAGACCTGACGCGTATGCCAAACTTCCAAACAATTGCTTCGGTGATGGTGCAGGACGTTCCATCGGCCGCCTTCAGTATGCAACTCCTGCCACCGCTCGGACAGTCAAACCCACAGCTCAAAGATGCATTGAAACGCTTGTCTGCTACTAAGTTTGGTAAGCCGCGCGCGCAAGTTGAACAAGAATTCTTTAAGCGCATGGCGATTGGTGATGAGATCAAGCGCCAGAAGATGGAAGCCCTCAAGAAAGCTCAGGAAGAGCGTATGGCGGCATTTAAGGCGAGTAACGCTAATGCTTTGAATCCGAATGCGGCTGGCGGCATGGCGGGTCCTGGACAGCCTATGAATGCGTCTACTGGTATGCCAGGTGGGCGTGCTCCACAAGCACCGGTAGCTCCGGCGCAACCCCCATCATTCCTTGATGAATGGCTTGCAAAAAGGCAGCAAATTGTCAGCCAGCAAAAACCACAGCCACAAACGGCACCAAGCACCCAAAGTGCTCCGGCGCCAAACCCGGCGTTTGGGCCAACCGTCCCAGCCGCCCAGCCATTCCAACCAATGACACCGGCACCTTCTGCGCAACCGAACCCAGCTTCACGGGCACCGCAAGCGTTCGGGTCGACTCAACCAATGCCGCAACCGTCTCCAAAACAACCGATGCAGCCAAAGCAGAGCCCAAAGCCGGCTGAAGCTCCAAAGGCGCCGTCAGCTCCTACAGAGCCTGAGAAGTTCCATATTCGTGACAGCTCAGCTAATGCGAATGATGACGGTGTTTCAATCAAACTCCGATAACACCGCATCCTATAATCAAAACCCCTCGTCGTGATAGGCGAGGGGTTTTAGATTGCCGTAGTAAATGAGGAGGCTATTTTTTACCGGTAATCATCACTTTAAAGAAGTCATAAAGAATACCAAGTACCCATCCAACGATGAAAGCACCAATACTTTCAAAGCCAGAGAGGGGATAGCCGTAGTGTTTGGCGACTAGATAGACGCCAAGTACGAGGACGAAGGCAACGACTGCACCCGATAAAATAGCGTTCGGACGCGCAATTGTACTGCCGACAACTTCGCTGGTCTTCTCGACAATTGGGTTGTGAATCACCTTGCTGAAAGTACGCTGCGCCGGGTTGAGCTCGGCTTGAAGGTGTTTCATGTGCTGCTTGTAGCTTGCATCACGCTCTTTCTTGCTCACAACGCCATGACGACGCTTAGCAGGGGAGCCTGAAGCTTCTTTGCCCTTCTTTTCGGCACTGCCGCGCTCTACGCTGACAGCTTCTTTGAGGGCCTCGCTCCGAGCTTTTGATTCACTCTTTTCACCGTTCTCAATCTTACCGATTTCAGCGGCGCGTTCAACGGCGGCTTCAGCTTTTAAGTAGCTCTCGAGCTGCTCAGGGCTGAGCTCTTTATTCTCAGGACTCTTTTGCTGCTCTGGTGCATTTCCTAACTGTTCGGCCATTAAATTGTTCCTCCGTTAACATCGCGACGGATAAGTCGCACTTCAGTATTAAGCTGACGAGAGCGAAGGTAGAAGTATACAACTACCGCAAAGACGATCACCGCGAACAGGACGTTTTCACGCGGTCCGGTTTGAGGAAGTTCTGGAGTAACTTGCTCGATTACCTTAGGGGTAGGGCAGTTTACTTTCACAGATACAAAGGCGCTATAGAAGGTGTTGTCCATCTGACAGTCGTATGAACTGCCGTCACTCACACCTTTTGGAGTAGCTGGGATGGTTGGAAGGAGGCGTACGCTGAAGGCGCGAATTTCCTTTTGACCGGCCTTAAGTGAAACAGCAGGCCAGGTAAGCTTCTTGGTTTGTTCGTTGAAAGTACCACCACCAGTATCGACAAGCTTCGCGTATTCGAGTACGTCGCTGAGGGAGTCATCAAAGATGAAGTCCTTAGCGGTACCGCCCTTGTTTTCAGCGGTGAGGGTAAAGGTAATGTTGTCACCGGCTTGAGCTGTTGTTTTTGTAGCATCAACATTCCCTTGAGAGGTATTCATTGCTGTTTTGTTCACAACGACGTTAGCAGGAGGTGTTTTACAGCCAACCTTTACAGTGAGAGACTTATCTATAAACTTGTTTGTCATCTGACATTCGGTAGTGCTGTTAATAAGACTACTCTTCATTTGTACGGTGTACGCCTTAGTAATAGAGGCACCTGGACCAACGCTTACCGTAGGCCAAGAGAGGGTCTTATTTGAGGCGTTGTAAGTTCCACCACCATTGCTAATAAGGGTAGCGAAGTTCAGTACTTCAGCTAAGTTGTCTTGCATTGCAACGTTCTTGGCGGTGCCGCCTGTATTACTGACCTTAACGGTGTAAGTAATTTTGTCGTTTTCCTGAGCCATAACTTTTGTGGCATCGACATTTCCGCGCGTAACGTTTACGCCGGTTTTAGACGTAACGATATTAGCTGGTGCTGGTGGCGGAGGCGTTGGTGCTGGTGGAGTTGGGACCGGCGGGATACGCTGGGTAACAAGGTTTCCGCAGGCACGAAGGATCGCGAAGTACCCAAACTTAGCTGAGTGACCAACGTACGCATAAATGCGGTCAGTTGGCTTATATCCCCAAGTTGTCATGTTACGACCATAAATTGTTGTAACGGGGCTGTAGTTACTGTCGGTAATAGTAACTGGAGTTGAGCCAGCGCGGTTTTCAAAGCCATAGCTAATGCTCGTACCTGCCTGTACGGTGCTGAACTGTGCAGCAGCGATTTCGGCGCGGGTGATACCGACGTAGTTCATGATGTCTCGAAGATGACGGTCGTTGCGATCGTACGGCGCCAAGAAGTTGTTGATAGACAGCGCTGAGCCGGTGCCAAGACCACCAACTACGAAGTCGTTTGCGCTTGATGCGTTGGCAGCTTCGGGTGGCTGGAAGACAACTAGACTTTGTACGACGAGTGCCAGTGCCACGAACACAAGCCCGAGCCGGCGGGTCGCTTGTTCTTTGCGCAGGCGTTTGGCATAAAAACCAAGCTGCCCAACGAGCGCAGGGCTAAATGAAAGTTGCGATACGATCTTCTTAAACATATATATGTATCTTTTTTATTTTTTAGTATTCCTCTTGATACAAAGATTAGCATAAGAAATATGTTCAACGCAATAGAAAAGTATATAAATTATTTATTCAATATGACTATTGACCAGAGGGTATGGTTGCGTTTTGGACATTGTGTTATAATAGCGGCAGATAAACGGCCGGTGGGCGTCCGCTAATAAGTAGTCCTCATACATGGACTGCATCAGTCATCTACAGGGGAGATAAGGTATAACATGGCACAAAAAACAGACAACACATATGACGGTTCACAGATCCAGGTCCTCGAAGGCCTCGAGCCTGTTCGTAAGCGTCCGGGTATGTACATTGGTAGTACGGGTTACGATGGTGTACATCACCTCATTAAGGAAATCGCTGACAACTCAGTTGACGAAGCGATTGCTGGATTCGCAAGCAAGGTAGAAATCACCATCCTCGAAGATGGTGGACTTACTGTTACCGACAACGGTCGTGGTATTCCAGTCGACAAGCACCCTAAGACTGGTCTTTCGACGCTTGAAACTGTTCTGACTGTACTTCACGCCGGTGGTAAGTTCGGCGGAGGTGGTTACAAGGTGTCATCTGGTCTTCACGGTGTGGGTTCAAGTGTAGTGAACGCGCTTTCAACCCTTATGATCGCTGAAGTTGTCCAAAAAGGTCAACTCTACCGCATCGAATTTGAACGCGGTGGCGTTAAGACTCCATTCAAAAAAGTTGGTCCAACTGACCGCCCAACTGGTACAAGCATTACTTTCTACCCAGACCCAACTATTTTTAAAGAAACTGTCACATTTGATTACAAGTGGGTAGTAGACTACATCCGTCACCAAGCTTACCTTACAAAGGGTATTTATCTTTCTGTAATCGACAAGCGTACAAGCGAACGCGCGGCCTTCTACTTTGAAGGTGGTATTCAAAGCTATGTTAAACACCTAAATATTGGTAAGGAAGTTGTTTCTGAGAACGTCTTCTACGTTGAAAAGCAAGTCGAAGACTCAATGGTAGAGATTGCTGTTCAATATAACGACACCTTTGTTGAGCTCGTGAAGCCATTTGCGAACAACGTGTTAACGCCAGACGGCGGTACGCACCTTGTTGGGTTCCGCACTGCATTAACTCGTGTTATTAACGACTACGCGCGTAAGAATAGTCTTCTTAAAGAAAAAGAAGATAACCTGACGGGTGACGATATTCGCGAAGGTTTGACGGCAATCATTCTTGTGAAGCTGCCAGACCCACAATTTGAAGGTCAGACGAAGAACAAGCTTGGTAACCCAGAAGTTCGCCGTTACGTCGAACAGGTAATGAACGAATACTTCGCGTATTACTTGGAAGAAAACCCAGAAGTTGCTAAAAAGATCGTCAACAAAGCGCTTCTTGCAGCTCGTGCTCGTAAAGCAGCTCGTGCGGCACGCGATAACGTGCTTCGTAAGGGTGCACTCGACGGTATGGGGCTTCCTGGAAAGCTATGGGACTGTTCAAGCAAGAGCCCAGCTGACAGTGAAATCTACATTGTAGAGGGTAACTCAGCGGCTGGTTCGGCTAAAGAAGGCCGCGACAGTAAGACACAAGCAATCCTTCCACTTCGAGGTAAAGTGCTTAACACCGAGCGTGCACGTCTTGATAAGATGTTCGCTAACAAAGAAATTGTAGCTATGATTCAAGCTTTTGGTGTTGGAATTGGCGAGGCGTTCGACCTTAACGGCCTTCGGTATCACAAGATCGTCATTATGACCGATGCTGATGTTGACGGGAGCCACATCGCAACTTTGCTGCTTACCTTCTTCTTCCGCTACATGCGTGAAGTAGTTGAGGGCGGATATGTGTATTTGGCAAAGCCGCCGCTCTTTAGTATTAACCGTGGTCAAAAGAAGCAGTATGTATACGATGAACCATCACTCGACAAAGCACTGAAAGAACTTGTTGCCGACAAGAAAGCTCGCGGCGTTGCGGTGAACGAACAGGAAGACATTACTAAGCAAGCCGGTGTAACCGTCTCTCGCTTTAAGGGTCTTGGTGAAATGGACGCGGAACAACTCTGGGAAACAACTATGAACCCAGAAAACCGCGTACTCATTCAAGTTCGTATCGATGATGCAGAGCGTGCGGACGCAATCTTCACCAAGCTTATGGGTGATGAAGTGTCACTCCGTAAGAGCTTTATTCAAACCCGAGCAAAAGACGCAGACTTAGAAGAATTGGACATTTAGGACAGTATTATGGACGAAAACACTACCCCACAAAACGACATTCCAGTAGAAAACGACGCGCCAGTAGAAGGCGAGCTCGTACAAACCTTTGGCCTTGAGCACCGCACGCTTGAAAACGTGATGGAAGATAACTTCTTCCGTTACTCGATGAGTGTGATTGTTGAACGTGCACTTCCAGACGTACGTGACGGCCTTAAGCCGGTGCACCGCCGCATTTTGTACTCGATGAACCAAAACGGTAACCGAAGCGGCTCAAAGTTCGTAAAGAGCGCCCGTATCGTCGGTGACGTAATGGGTAAGTATCACCCGCACGGTGACTCAGCGATTTATGATTCAATGGTTCGCTTAGCTCAAGGATGGGCACTGCGCTATCCACTTATTCAAGGACAAGGTAACTTCGGTTCAATGGACGGCGACCCAGCGGCTGCTATGCGTTACACCGAGGCTCGTATGGCAAAGCCTGCTGACGACATGCTCGTCGACATCGAAAAAGAAACCATCGACTTCCGTCCAAACTTTGACGGTTCCGAGCAAGAACCTGTTGTACTTCCTGCGAAGCTACCAAACCTTCTGCTGAACGGTCAGATTGGTATTGCCGTGGGTATGGCAACTAACATTCCACCGCATAACCTCGGTGAATTAGTTGACGCATCAATCGAACTGATTGATAACGAGCACGCAACCCTCGACGACCTCATGAAGCACGTAAAGGGTCCAGACTTCCCAACAGGGGCAACCGTTTACGGTGGCGCACCAATGAAGCAAGCCTATCTTACGGGTCGTGGTAGCGTGATGATTCGTGCCGTCGCTGACATTGTTGAAAACAAGAAGGGTCGTCACCAAATTGTGGTGAGTGAGATTCCTTATGGTGTAAACAAGGCATCGCTCATTGAAAAGATCGCCGAACTTGTGAAGGATAAAAAGCTCAACGGTATTAGCGACCTTCGTGACGAAACTGCTCGCGGAACCGTCCGTATTGTTATCGACCTCAAGAAAGACGCGTATCCTAAGAAGCTGTTGAACCAGCTTTATAAGATGACCGCACTGCAAAGTAGCTTTAACTTCAACATGCTCGCACTGGTTGATGGTATTCAGCCAAAAATCCTTGGCCTCCAAGAAATGCTGAGCGAGTTCGTGAAGCACCGTCAAAAAGTGGTTCGCCGCCGTACTGAGTTTGAACTCCGTAAGGCGAAAGAACGTGCGCATATCTTGGAAGGGTACAAGATCGCGCTTGATCACATTGATGAAGTAATTCGCATTATTCGTGCAAGTAAGACGACAGAAGAAGCGCAAAAGAACTTGATGGAATCATTCAAGCTCAGCGAAATTCAGGCACAGGCGATTCTTGCGATGCAGCTCCGCCGCCTTACTGGTCTTGAGCGCGATGCAATCGAGAATGAACTCAATGAACTGTTGAAAACAATACAACGACTTGAAGAAATCTTGGCTGACGAAAAAGAAGTTCTTGCAATTATTAAGACCGAACTTCTCGAGATGAAAGACAAGTATGGTGACGATCGTCGCTCTAAGATCATCAACCACGAACTTGGTAAGTTTAGCGATGAGGAGCTCATTCCTGAGGAAGAATCTGTAGTCCTTCTTACAACAGAAAACTACATCAAGCGTACGCTTGTTACCGAATACCGTCGCCAGAATCGTGGTGGTAAGGGTAAGCGTGGTATGACGACTAAAGAAGAGGATGTGATTGATCAGCTGATTCCAACGAACACGCACGACTGGCTCTTCTTCTTTACCAACAAGGGACGCGTCTTCCGCCTTAAGGCATACGAAGTACCAGCTGCAAGCCTTGCAGCTAAGGGTGTAGCCGCAGTTAACCTGCTTGCGCTTCAGCCGGAAGAGAAGATTACCTCAATCATTAAGCATGAAAAAGATGCCAATGAAGACGGATACCTATTTATGGCAACGACGAAGGGTACTGTTAAAAAGACTCCGCTTAAGGACTATGCAAACATTCGTACGAATGGTCTGATTGCTATTAAGCTCGACGACGGCGATGAGCTTCGTTGGATCAAGCGCACTTCAGGTCAAGATGACGTAATCATCTCAACCTCTGCTGGTCAGGCGATTCGCTTCGGCGAAACAGACGCCCGTCCAATGGGTCGTGCCGCTCGCGGTGTCCGCGGTGTACGCCTGCGTCCAAACGATAAGGTAGTCGGTATGGACATTGTCTCGAACAACGAAGGTAACCTGCTGGTACTTGCCGAGCGTGGCTTCGGTAAGATTACCAAGGCGGTAAACTTCCCGTCACACAAGCGCGGTGGTGTCGGTATTAAGGCAGCAGTGGTAACTGCTAAGACTGGTCCAATTGTAGCGGTGCGCTCACTTGAAGAAGATACTGAAGAGATTCTGATTATCTCAAGTAAGGGTCAGGCGATCCGTGTTGGCCTTAAGGATATTCCGGTCCTTGGACGTACGACACAAGGGGTACGTATTATGCGTACTGCCGAAGATGACAAGGTTTCGTCATTCGGATTCGTTCCAAAGCAGCCAGTAGAAGAAGCTGAGACGCCTGAAGCTCCAGCGGCAACAACTAAATAAGAAGGGTAAGTCATGGAAATCGTTTCACCATATATCATAGCGGGAGCAGCCGGGTGGGTTGTATCGCAGTTCTCTAAGTATGTGGTAGCGAGTTTCAAAAATGGAAAGCTGGCGTCACTGCGTCAGCTTTACCTTTCCGGAAATATGCCAAGTGCCCACAGCGCCACTGTCATTGCTGTATTGGTGGTCATTGGCCTCAAAGACGGGATTGGCTCAGGGCTCTTTGGTCTCGCCTTAGTATTCGCTACGGTTGTACTCTATGACGCTATGATGGTGCGCCGCTCATCTGGTGAGCAGGGGATTGCGATCACCGGACTTATCAAAGAGAGTGGGAGTAAAGTGCCGCTACCAAGGGTAGCGATGGGGCATA
The DNA here is from genome assembly GCA_963517285.1 of uncultured Candidatus Saccharibacteria bacterium. Lineage (GTDB taxonomy): Bacteria > Patescibacteriota > Saccharimonadia > Saccharimonadales > Saccharimonadaceae > Microsaccharimonas. The sequence goes on along the minus strand of CAUQDN010000002.1, from coordinate 1,825 downwards.
CTCCACTAGAGGTAGCGGTCGGATCACTTATTGGTTTTGTGGTCGGTGTGGCGGTCTACTATTTAAGTATTTTGTAGTAATTTTAAAAAAAATAAAAAATACCCCCAATAAGGTGTTGACCAAAGCTGATTTCTCAGGTACAATTGAACAAGTCTGGACGACAGGGTAACTCAAAAAGCCCCGTCCGAAAAAATCGCTCAACGTGGAGTTGAATGAAAGACAAAGATGAACTTTGACAATTTAGTAGTGCAAATCTTTTGTCGCAAACCTTTCGGGGTTTGTATGACAAATATCATCGTCAGTTAATATATGTATATTGAGTCTTGTAATGTCGAACATTACATTTTTATGGAGAGTTTGATCCTGGCTCAGGATGAATGCTGGCGGCGTGCCTAACACATGCAAGTCGAGCGGCAGCGCGAGGAGTTTACTCCTTGGCGGCGAGCGGCGGACGGCTGAGTAACGCGTGGGAACGTGCCCCAAAGTGAGGAATAACTGCCCGAAAGGGTGGCTAATGCCGCATATGATCTTCGGATTAAAGTCTTCGGACGCTTTGGGAGCGGCCCGCGTTAGATTAGGTAGTTGGTAGGGTAATGGCCTACCAAGCCGACGATCTATAGCTGGTCTGAGAGGATGATCAGCCAGACTGGAACTGAGACACGGTCCAGACTCCTACGGGAGGCAGCAGTGAGGAATCTTCCACAATGGGCGAAAGCCTGATGGAGCAACGCCGCGTGCAGGATGAAGGCCCTCGGGTCGTAAACTGCTTTTATAAGTGAAGAATATGACGGTAACTTATGAATAAGCACCGGCTAACTACGTGCCAGCAGCCGCGGTCATACGTAGGGTGCAAGCATTATCCGGAGTGACTGGGCGTAAAGAGTTGCGTAGGTGGTTTGTTAAGTAGGTAGTGAAATCTGGCGGCTCAACCGTACAGGCTATTACCTAAACTGGCAAACTCGAGAATGGTAGAGGTAACTGGAATTTCTTGTGTAGGAGTGAAATCCGTAGATATAAGAAGGAACACCAATGGCGTAGGCAGGTTACTGGACCATTTCTGACACTGAGGCACGAAAGCGTGGGGAGCGAACGGGATTAGATACCCCGGTAGTCCACGCCGTAAACGATGGATACTAGCTGTTGGAGGTATCGACCCCTCCAGTAGCGAAGCTAACGCGTTAAGTATCCCGCCTGTGGAGTACGGTCGCAAGACTAAAACATAAAGGAATTGACGGGGACCCGCACAAGCGGTGGATTGTGTTCTTTAATTCGATGATAAACGACGAACCTTACCAGGGCTTGACATCCCTTAAATTTTGCCGAAAGGCGAGAGTGCTTTATTGAATAAGGTGACAGGTGATGCATGGCCGTCGTCAGCTCGTGTCGTGAGATGTTTGGTTAAGTCCATCAACGAGCGCAACCCTTGTGAATAGTTGTATTTTTCTATTCAGACTGCCCCGGCAACGGGGAGGAAGGAGGGGATGATGTCAGGTCAGTATTTCCCTTACGTCCTGGGCTAGAAACGCAATACAATGGCCAGTACAATGCGCAGCGAAGCCGCGAGGTGAAGCAAATCGCATCAAAGCTGGTCCCAGTTCGGATTGGAGGCTGAAACTCGCCTCCATGAAGTCGGAATCGCTAGTAATCGCAGATCAGCAAGCTGCGGTGAATACGTTCCCGGGTCTTGTACACACCGCCCGTCAAACCATGAAAGTGACCAACACCCGAAGTCCGATTCGTCGGCCTAAGGTGGGGGGCATGATTGGGGTTAAGTCGTAACAAGGTATCCGTACCGGAAGGTGCGGATGGATTACCTCCTTTCTAG